>NZ_JAMYPO010000036.1:0-72520 GCF_040320365.1 Mesorhizobium sp. M0701 | reverse complement strand
GGACGGGGTGGTAGTTCGGTTCTGGTCCGCAGGCGCACTGCCGCGTGGTAACGGCATGGATCCCAGGGTCTGCGCCGCGTCGCTTCGCTCCTTGCTCCGCCCTGGGATGACGAAGTGGAGGGGTGTTCGGCCAATCTCGAAAGCTTGTAATTCGCCATCAATCGTCGTCCGATACACCGGATGCGCTGCCACTCTCCGATATCAGCGATTAGCCTTCAGCCATCCTACCTTCGTCCTAGGGCGGAGCAAGGAGCGAAGCGACGCGGCGCAGACCCTAGGATGCCATGCCGTTAGCTTCGAGCGTCGCAGCTTCCGCTGAACACCAACAGACCGACCAGCAGAACGCGTTCAATGTGCATCCCGCTCGATCCAATGATATCAAGCCGTCGCCTTGGCCTTCCTGCCCCTACCCTTGACGGGCGCGGGCGGGGGGGCTTTGCGGCCGAGGCCGATCGCCTTGGCAAGCTGCGAACGCGAGGCCGCGTAGTTGGGGGCGACCATCGGGTAGTCCGACGGCAGGCCCCATTTGGCGCGATAGGCGTCGGGCGTCAGCCCGAAATGAACGCCGATATGGCGCTTCAAGGATTTGAACTTCTTGCCGTCCTCGAGACAGATGATGTAGTCCGGCGTCACCGATTTCTTGGGATTGACGGCAGGCGTCAGCGGCGCGGCGACCGGCACAGCCGGTTGCCCGAGGCCGCCTATGGAAGCGCTGACGCTGGCGATGAGATCGCCGAGGCCGGAAGCCGGCAAGCGGTTCTTCTCGACATAGGCGGACACGATATGGGCGGTCAGCTCGAGCAGGTCGATATTTTTGCGAGCGTTGTTGTTGTCGTCGGTCAATCTATCTCTCCGTCCATGGGGGTCGCAGAAATTCCTAGTCGGCAAATCTGCGCAATGCAATGACGCCGCACCACGTCACACATTATTTTGAATAAATAATACTAACGGCAGCGCGGGATTAACAACCCTGAGCCGGTGCTCGATAATATCAGACAATCAGCAATATCAAATAATCAGGGATTTGTCGCGCCATAGTCGAAATCCGCCCTCGAAGGCGCGTGTGTTGTCGCCGCGTCTGCAATCGGCGGGCAAGTCGGTGAGTTCGTCGACATTGCCGCCGCCGATGACCACGTAGTCCGGCTGCATGGCGGCGCGAAGCCGGTCGACTACGTCGAAGACGTGTTTGCGCCATTTCTTCTTGCCGCGCTTTTGCAGGCCGCGTTCGCCGACATAGTCTTCGAAACTGCCGCGCTTCTTGTAGGGAAGATGGGCAAGCTCCATCGGCTGGGCAACGTTATCAACGATCATCGCGGCCCCCAGGCCGGTGCCGAGGCCAAGGAACAGCATGCGGCCGCCCTCATAACTGCCGATGGCCTGCATGAGCGCATCATTAACGACCTTGACCGGTTTGCCGAACTCGGCGGCGAAATCGTAGCCGACCCAGCCCTTGCCGAGATTGGCGGGTTCGGTCAGCGGCCGGTTGTGGTGCACCGGGCCCGGATAGCCCATCGAGACGACATCGTAGTGCAGTCCTTCGGCGAGCGTCTTCACCGCCGCGACCATCTGCTGCGGCGTAAGCTCCGGTCCGGAAGCGGTCTTGCGCTCGTCGCCGCCGGCGCTGGTGCGGATCTTGACGTGCGAGCCGCCGATATCGATCGCAAGCACGATCTTTTCTTCCTCCGATGCCGGTTGCTTCACCGCCTTGGCCATCGCTTTCGCCTCCCAGAACTCATTTCGCTGGATTGATCCAGCCGTTCGGCGGCCCGAATCCAGCCATGGCTTCGGTCGGCCCCCACGTCTTTGGCGCGTAGACAGGGGGCGGCGTGGTGTCGCCGAGCACCGGGCCGACGATGCGCCAGGCGAGCTCGCTGGCGTCCTGGCGGGTGAACAGCTGGCCGTTGCCGTTCATGGCGTCGCCGATCAACCGCTCGTAAGGCGGCATGTCGCCCTTCGAATCGTCCAGCGCGGTGAGCTCGACCTGCTCACCGACCATGTCATCGCCGGGCGCCTTGCGCCGGGCTCCGATCGAGATCGCCACCTGAGGATCGATGCGGAAGCGCACGTGATTGCAGTCGCCGGGCTTGATCGGATCGAAGACGTCGAGCGGCGGCCGCTTCAGCCGCACGATGACCTCGGTGGCGTGCACCGGCAGGGATTTGCCGGCGCGAATGAAGAACGGCACATCCTGCCAGCGCCAGGTATCGACGAAAAAGCGCACCGCCGCGAAGGTCTCGACCGGCGAGTTCGGCGCCACGCCCGGCTCGTTGAGATAGCCGTCGAACTGGCCGCGCACCACATCGTCCCTGGTCAGCGTCCGGATCGCCCGCAGGACCTGCACCTTCTCGTCGATGAGATCGTCGGCCGAGCGGCCGACCGGCGGTTCCATGGCGAGCAGCAAGAGGATGTTGAGCAGATGGTTTTCGATGACATCGCGAATGCAGCCGACCTCGTCATAGAAGCGGCCGCGGCCCTCGACACCGAAATCCTCGGCCATGGTGATCTGCACGCTCTCGACGTAATTGCGGTTCCAGATCGGCTCGAGGAAGGAGTTGGCGAAGCGGAAATAGAGCAGGTTCTGGATCGCCTCCTTGCCGAGATAATGGTCGATGCGAAAGATCGACTTCTCGTCGAAGACCAGATGCAGCACCCGGTTCAGCCAGCGCGCCGATTGCAGATCGTGGCCGAACGGCTTTTCCACCATCAGGCGCGCGCCCTGGGCGGCGCCCGACTGCTCCAGCCCCTGGACGACCACCTCGAACATCGCCGGCGGCACCGCCAGATAGTGCAGCGGCCGCTCAGCGCTGCCGAGCGCGGTCTTCAGCTTCTCGAAGGTCGCAGGCGCCCGATAGTCGCCGCTGACATAGCGCAGCAGCGATGCAAGCCTGGCAAAGATCTTGTCGTCGATGCTGCCCAAGGCGTTGACGATGCCGTCGCGGGCGCGCGCCTGCAGCTTGGCGAGGTCCCAGGGATCGAAGGCGACGCCGATCACCGGCTCGTTCAGCGTCCCTTTGGCCACCATGGCGTAAAGGGCGGGGAAGATCTTCTTGTGGGCGAGATCGCCGGTGGCGCCGAAAAGCACCAGCGTGTCCGATCGTTCCTGGCTCATGGGCGTGCCTCCCTGTCGCCCGTCACGAGCCGGCCTTGGGTTTTTCGACATGGCCGCCAAAGGCATAGCGCATGGCGGACAGAAGCTTGTCGGCGAATTCGGATTCGCCTTGCGAGGAGAACCTGTCGAACAGCGCCGAGGACAGCACCGGCGCCGGCACGCCGGTGTCGATCGCCGCCTTCAGCGTCCAGCGGCCTTCGCCGGAATCCGAGACCCGCCCGCCGAACTGCGTCAACGACGAATCGGCCTTCAGTACGCCGGCCGTCAGGTCGAGCAGCCACGAGCCGATGACGCTGCCGTGCCGCCAGACCTCGGCCACTTCAGCGATGTCGATGTCGAACTGGTAATATTGCGGGTTTTCCAGCGGGCTGGTTTCGGCGTCGGCGGTGCGCTGCCGTTTGCCGGCATTCGCCGACTTCAGGATGTTCATGCCTTCGGCATAGGCGGCCATAACGCCATATTCGATACCGTTATGGACCATCTTGACGAAATGGCCGGCGCCGCTTGGTCCGCAGTGGAGATAGCCGAAGGGAGCGGTTCCGGCATCCTTGGCAGGGGCGGGCGAAGCGGCGTCGGCGCCCGGCGCCAGCGTTGCGAAGACCGGATCGAGATGCTGGACCGCGCTGTCGGGGCCGCCGATCATCAGGCAGTAGCCGCGCTCGAGGCCCCAGACGCCGCCGCTGGTGCCGACATCGACATAGCTCAAGCCTTTCAAGGCGAGGCGCGCGGCGTGGTCGACGGCCTCGTGATAATAGGAATTGCCGCCGTCTATGATGATGTCGCCCGGCTCCATCAGGGCAGCCACCTGGTCGACGATCTTGCCGGTGATCGCCGCAGGCAGCATCAGCCAGGCGCTGCGCGGCTTCGCCAGCTTGCCGACGAACTCCTCCATCGAGGCGGCTCCGACCGCGCCGGCGCTCACAAGCGCGGCGACGCTCGCCGGGTTGATGTCGTAGACGACGCATTCGTGGCCATCGCGCAGCAGGCGCCGAACCATGTTGGCGCCCATCCGGCCCAGTCCCATCATTCCTATCTGCATGGTCTCGTCCTGCCTTACTTGAGGGATCGATGATCTAGTGGCGCTGCGATTGAAGCATGATCTTTTCCGAAAACCGGTCTCCACTTTGCGGGATCATGCTCTATCCGGTATCGCCGATGCCGACAGAAAAGTCAGCATTCTCCCAATGGCCGCTATCGGGCCAGAAGAAAGTGAAGACAATGCTATTGCCCGGGCTATTGCCTGGAGCAATCTCGGCAACCTGCAATTCCGCAAAATGGAGGCCGAAAGCATTCGCGGTGGTCTCGGTGTCATGGACGGTTGCCCAATTGTCGCTGCTCCAATGAACCACCGCCCGGGCCAGAAGTTCGATGCGCAGCGCCTTGCCTGCCGGGATGGTACGGATCTTGTGGTTGAAGCGCCATGCCCTGAAGCGCGACACCGTCCTGCCCTCGATATAGCGCTTGACGCCTTGCGGCGGCATGTCGAACACCGTGCCGTCGCGCAGCGACCGCAGCAGCTTGATGTGCTCGGAATGCGCCCAGACCAGCGGCTTGGCGCTGCCGGAGGGCCCGCCATGCCGCAATTCGCGCTCCGGCATGTCGGGACCGTCCCAGACCTGCTCCGGTAGCAGGCCGCCCGGTCCGGCAGAGTTCTCGAACGTCCTGAGCAGGCTTGCCGCACTATCCCTGCGGCCTGCCGCCAGCTCGTAATGAGCGCGCTCGCCGACCAGCAGCGGCCAGGGCCGGCCCCGGCCGGTTCCATCGAAGGGCGCGCCGTCGGCATGCTCGCCATAGCCATCGCCATTGTAGCGGTACCAGAGCGGGCCCTGCGGCAGTTCGCAGCGCAATTGCGCGTCGATGACCTTGACCGTGTCGAGGATGCGCGGATCGTCGGCCGCCCTGAGGCCGAAGCGGACCAGCGCCAGCGCATCCGGGCTGACGATCGCCTTGGCCGGCCGGTCCGTATCGGCCGGCGGGCGGTTCTTGATCGGGACGTAGCCGTCTTTCGGCGATGCCGCGCCGGCTTTGTCGGGCGGCGCAATGCGGACATAGTAGCCTTCGACGCTGGCTTGCTCGCATGCGGCGGTGCCGGCCACGTAGGTCCAGCGCTCGATCTGATCGTTCCAGACGTCGGCGGTTTCGCGCAGATAGTTTGCCGGCTCTGTTTTGCCGGCGGCATCGAAGATGTCCGCAGCCGCAAGCAATGCGGCGATCTCGACCGCAAGTGTGAACGGGCTGTAGCCGGCGTCTTCTTCCCAGCGGTCCTCGCCGGTGACCGGGCCGTTGCGCACGACATAGGCGGCAGCGCGCTCGATCATCGGCATGAAGGAGGAGAGTGCGGCAGGCGGCAAATGGCCGGCGCGGCGCAGTGCGTCGGCAAGCAGCAGCGGGAAGGCGCATTCGTCCATCTGGATGCCCGGCCAATAGGCCGATCCGTCGAGCCAGGCGTTCTGCGGCCAATGGCCGTCCGGCTGCTGGATCGAGCGCAGATAGCCAAGGATGCGCAAGGCTTCCGCCGGGTCGCCGGCAGCGAGGAAGCCGCCGGCGGTTTCGACCAGATCGCGCGGCCAGACCAGGTGATAGCCGCCGAGATCGTCGTCGCCCTTGTTGAAGCCCCACGGGATCGACAGGCTGGCAACGGCTGCTCCGGCCGACGACCGGTGTGTCGCCAGCACCGCCGTGCTGAGGCGGTAGCTGTTGAGGCCGGACGCCGCATGCCGGTCCAGCGGCAGCAAACCGGCCTGCCATTTGCGCCATTTGTCGACGTAGGATCCGGCTGCGGGCTCAAAACCTTGCCTCAGGCTGGCGAAAGCGGTTTCCGCCGCCTGTTGCGGCGTCGTGCCAAAGCCGAGCGCCAGCAATATTTTTGGGTTTGCGGCCGAAAAGGCGATCTCGCCGGTCAGCGCGACATTGCCATCCTCGGCCCTGCGGCAGGCCGGATCGAGCCGGCCGCCTTGACCAAGCTGCTGCCAGCCGTCGGAGACGCCGACATAGCCGGCCGAGCACACCTTCCACGGCAGCGACGAGGCGAGCGCCAGGCAGGTGCCGCGTCCCGATGCAAACAGGACAGGCTGTCCTTCATGGTCGTCGATCCAGGCGGTGTTGCCCATGCCGGCGTTGACGAGGTGCGGTGCCAGCAGCGCGTAGACGCGGTAGTCGGCGGCTGCGCCTTTGAGCGGCGTGAACATAATCTCCTGCAGCAAGACGGGACGTTCCGGATCCGTCAGGATGCGCTTTTCGATCCTGTAGGTTCCATCGCTTGCGGTGTTGACCAGCCGGTAGGCAGGCACCCCGTCCGCGAGGGGTTCGATACTGTGTTCGGCGTCGCGTTTTTCTTCCGAGAAATAGCCGTCAGGTCCGGTGACGATCAGCCCCAGATCGCGGGTGCAGGCGCTATCGAGGCGCGGGTAGTAGATCTCGTTGAGGATACCGTGGCTGATGGTGAACCAGATCGGGCAGGCCGGCGAGAGCGCGGTGCCGACGCCGCTCTTGGCGCTCGAGGTCCAGCGTGCCGGAATGCCGGGTGCACCCGGGGCAAGGTTCGTCGCCATTCAATCGGTCTCCAGTGCCATCCCTAGACCAGGAGTCGAACCGGTTTCAATGATTGCACCGCAAGTTGATCGCCGGCCATGGATTGCTGTTGACAGCTTGCCGCCTATCTGCATTTGTCTGATAATAGATAAAAAACAAGATTGTGAGCGTATCAGCCAATACCCCACCAGCCAGCCATTAACCACCAGCAAGACAGCAACTCACGGGAGGAGTATGACATGAGGAAAATATTCGTTTTGGGGGCTCTTGCGGCGATGCTCGCCGCAGGTACCGCGGTTGCCGACACCAGCGGCAAGAAAATCGCCTTCTCCAACAATTACGCCGGCAATTCCTGGCGGCAGGCGATGCTGGACAGCTACGCCATCGTTACCAAGAAGGCGGTTGCCGACAAGGTGGTCGGCGCCGCGGACGTCTTCACGACGGCCGACAAGGAAGTGCCGACGCAGGCAGCCCAGGTGCAGAACCTGATCCTGCAGGGCTATGACGCCATCGTCATCAACGCGGCATCTCCGGATGCGCTCAACGGCGCCATCAAGCAGGCCTGCGACGCCGGCATCGTCGTCGTCTCCTTCGACGGTATCGTCACCGAACCCTGCGCCTACCGCGTCGTCGTCGACTTCAAGGACATGGGCAAGCAGGAAGTCGAGCAGATGGCCAAGTTCCAGCCCAAGGGCGGCAACCTGCTGGAAATCCGCGGCCTCGCCGGCACCTCGATCGACGATGCCATCCATGCCGGCATCCTCGAAGGCGTCGCTGCCCATCCCGAGTTCAAGATCGTCGGCTCGGTGACCGGCGACTGGGACCAGACCACGGCACAGAAAGCCGTAGCGACGATCCTGCCTTCGCTGCCGGATGTTGTCGGGGTCGTCGACCAGGGCGGTGACGGCTACGGCGCGGCGCAGGCTTTCGCCGCCGCCGGCAAGCCACGCCCGACCATCATCATGGGCAATCGCCAGGACGAGTTGCAGTGGTGGAAGGAGCAGAAGGAAAAGGACGGTTACAAGACCTGGTCGGCATCGATCGCACCGGGCGTATCGACGCTTGCCTTCTGGGTGGCGCAGCAGGTGCTCGACGGCCGCACCGACGTGCCGCACGACCTGCTGGTGCCCTATCTTGCCTTCACCCAGGACGATTTCGAGGCCGCGCTGCCGAAGATTCCGAAGGGCGGCGTCGCCAGCCACGAATACACGCAGGAAGACGCCATCGCGGCGATCAAGGCCAACATCAAGTGAGCATGGCGCTATTGTTGCCGCCACGGATAACCGGGTATCGTTGAGGGATGCCCGAGGCCAATGCAGACATCATCATGCCGGACGGCGCCGAAAAGCTTTTCGGCGCCGTCAGTTTTGACATCATAAGACTGGACGGAGCCGAAAAACATTTCGGCGCCGTCAGGGCGCTCGCCGGTGTCGATTTCAGCGTTCGTGCCGGAGAATGCGTCGGTCTCGTCGGCCATAACGGCGCCGGAAAATCGACGCTCATGCATATGGTGGCGGGCACGCTTGCCCCCGACAGCGGGCAGATCGCGGTCCGCGGCGGTGTCGAGGCAAGTTATTCGGTGCCGCGCGCGCAGCAGCTCGGCATACGCTGTGTGTTCCAGGAGCTGTCGCTCTGCCCGAACCTCAGCGTCGCCGAGAACACGCGGATCAACCACGCGTCGCTGCATGGCTTCGGCTGGCGGCGCAAAGTGGCCGATCTGATCGCTGCCAAGCTCGACGAGATCTTCCCCGGCCACAGCATCTCGGCATCCGACATCGTCGGTGATCTTTCCATCACCAGCCGGCAGATGGTGGAGGTGGCGCGCGCCTTCACGGTCACGCAGGAGCCGCTTGAGCTGGTTATCCTCGACGAGCCGACATCCTCGCTCGACGCGCATACCGCCGGCCAGCTGCTGGCGTTCGTGCGCCGCTTCATCGCCGCCGGCAAGAGCTGCATCCTGATCTCGCATGTGTTGGGCGAAGTGCTCGGAAATGCCGACCGGATCGTGGTGATGCGCGACGGCAAAGTGGTCTCCGCCGGGCAGGCCGACGCCTTCGACCGCGACAGGCTGGTGACGGCGATGGGCGGAGCGGAGGCGCGCGAGAAGACCGCCGCAGAGATTGCGAGCGGCAAGCCGGAGCCCGGTCCGCTGCGGGTCCGGGCGCGCCCGGCGCGACAGCAGGACGGCAACGAGCTCGTCGCCCGTGCCGGTGAGATCATCGGCCTTGCCGGACTTGCCGGGCATGGGCAGACCGATCTTTTGCTGGCTATCTTTGCTGCGGCTTCCCGTGCCAAGACCGGCATCGAGGTCACCGCGCCGGTGGCGCTGGTTGCCGGCGACCGCCAGTCGGACGGGATTTTTCCGCAATGGTCGATTGCCGAGAACATCGGCATCCGTTCGCTGGCGCGATTGCGCAACGGCCTCTTGATCTCGCCGCAGCGCGAAGCCGAGCTCGCCGAGTTGTGGCAGCGGAAAATCGGCATCCGTACGCCCGACATGAACAACAACATCTTCTCGCTGTCCGGCGGCAACCAGCAGAAGGCGCTGTTCGCGCGGGCGCTCGGCTCCGACGCCAAGATCGTGCTGATGGACGATCCGATGCGCGGCGTCGACATCGGCACCAAGCTCGAAGTCTACGACCTGGTGCGCGAGGAGGCTCGCCATGGCCGCACTTTCCTCTGGTACACCACCGAAACCGAAGAGCTCGACAATTGCGACCACATCTATGTGTTCAAGAACGGCCGGATCGTCGCCAACCTTCGTCGCGACGAACTGACGGAGGAAAAGATCATCCAGTCGTCGTTCGGCGATGCGGCCTGAGATGACAGCGGTATCCGTCGAGAATGGGCTAAAATCTTCGGCTCGCGCCACGAGGCGGGCGCGCATGCTGCGCAGCCTGCTGCCGGCACTGTCGCTGGCGCTGGTGCTCATCGCCATCGCCTGGCTCAACCCGCGCGCCATCAGCTATTTCGGTTTCAGCCTGATGCTCAATCTGGCGATCCCGATCGCTCTGGCGACGATCGCGCAGATGTTCGTCATCGCCGGCAACGAGCTCGATCTGTCGATCGGCACCTTTGTCGGCTTCGTCGGCTGCGTGACGGCGACATGGCTGAAGGACGCGCCGCTGCTCGGCGTCGTGATCCTGCTCGGGTCGATCGGCGTCTACGCGCTGCTCGGCGCGCTGATCCATCTGCGCAACCTGCCCTCTATCGTGGTGACGCTCGGCATGAGTTTTGTCTGGCAGGGCATGGCCATCCTCATCCTGCCCAAGCCCGGCGGCAAGGCGCCGGACTGGCTGCTGGCGCTGATGGCCTTCAAGCCACCCTTCATTCCGTTCCCGATCATCGCGGCATTGCTGATCGCAGCCGTCGTCCACTTTGGCCTGATGCGCACCTCCTACGGCGTCATCCTGCGTGGATCGGGCGGCAATTCAGCCGCACTCAAGCGCGCCGGCTGGTCGCTGCTGCGCACCAAGATCGCGCTGTTTGCGCTGACCGGCCTGTTCGGCGTTTTGTCCGGCATGGCGCTGATCGGCATCACCACCTCGGCCGATGCCAATATCGGCAATGGCTACACGCTGCTTTCGATCGCCGGCGTCATCCTCGGCGGCGGCGAGTTCGTCGGCGGCCGGGTGTCGCCGATCGGCGCCGTCATCGGCGCGCTGACGCTGGCGCTGGCGGCATCGCCGCTCTTGACGTTCATGCACATTCCGCCCGACTGGCAGGTGGCCGCCAACGGCGCCATCCTGATCATCGTGCTGGCGGCGCGGGTGCTGATCAGCCGCAGGGAGAGGTGAGCATGGCATCGCTGCGGACACTGCTCGCCAGACCCTGGATCTGGTCATTCTTCGGGGCGCTGCTGGTGTGGCTGGCGACCATCGCCTTCACCGGCGGCTATGGCGGCGGCGGCATGATCACGGCGGCGCTGTCGCTCGCCGTCTTCACCGTCATCGTCGGCGTCGGCCAGATGTTCGTCATCACGCTCGGGCCGGGCAATGTCGACCTGTCGCTGCCGGCCAATATCGGCCTTGCCAGCGCCGTCGCCATGAAGGTCATGGACGGCAATGATGCGATGATCGCGGTCGGCCTGCTGGCAGCGCTGGCCTGCGGCATGGCGATCGGCGCCGTCAACTACCTGCTGATCTGGGCGCTGCGCATTCCGCCGATCATCGCGACGCTATCGGCCAGCTTCGTCATCCAGTCGGTCGATATCAGCTATGGGCGGGGCCTGCAGATCAAGCCGCCGCCGGGCTTTGCCGATTTCACCAACTGGCAGATCTTCGGCATTCCGGTGCTGGCGATCCTCACCGTGCTGTTCACCATCGGCGCCGGCATCGTTTTGCAGCGCATGATCTACGGACGCTCGGTGCTGGCGATCGGCCAGAACATCCGCGCTGCCTGGCTGGCCGGCGTCAATGTCGGCCGCACCCGCTTCCTCACCTACACGCTGTCGGGCGCGCTCGGCGGCCTCGACGGCGCACTGCTCGCCGGCTATTTCCGCGGCGCCAATGTCGATATCGGCAATGAGTATCTGCTGGCCTCGATCGCCGTCGTCGTCATCGGCGGCACGTCGGTGGCGGGCGGCAAGGCCAATGTGCCGGGGGTCTGGGGCGCGGCACTGTTCCTGGTGCTGCTGTTGACCATGCTCAACACGTTCGGCGTGAGCGTCGGCGTCCGCCTGGTGCTGACCGGGCTGATCATCGTCGGCGTCATCACCGCCGCCGGTGGGCAGAAGGCGCTGCGCTAGCAAGAATCAGGTGAGGGCGATCGATCTTTCGATTTCATTTTTTCCCATTTCGAAGAGCGTTCCCCACGGGTTCTCGAAAAAAGAATGCTGTCAAGAACGAAGCTGTCTTCTCCGGACACTCCCTTCCTGATGTGCTGGATTTCTTCGCCAGCGCGCAAGCGCCGAATGATTTCGATGCCACGTATTCCGCGTTCTCGAACAGCTTTTTCCCAGAAGTCGTTGCTGAGCGGATTGCGAAATTTCAATTCAAATCGGCCAGTTCCGGACAACACCAGCCGAGACAACTCTTGCAGTCTATCGACCGTCGTGCGGACCGCCCATTTGATCGCTGTCGGTCTCACATAGAGGTCAAGATCCAGTAGGCAGTTCGCCAAAGCCTTGGCGATCGCTTCGTCGTAGTAGCCGGACGTAGACATGTAATTCACGAAGGCAACTCGGCAATCGGGGAGGGGGTCGCTTGCAAACTCCGTTGCCGGTATCTTCAGGACTTCGACTGCTTCGCCCAACTCGCCAAGGCAGTAAGCCGCGCGGAGCCGGTCGCTGGATTTCTCGGACTGCATGAGGCCGACGAGAAATTCCAGATCAACTCCTCGCCTCCATCTCCTTAGGAGTTCCTGCCCGGCTCTGTAGCTTAGATCGTGGTCATGATCGCCGTACCGGGCTTCGTCCATAAGAACGGCAGTGGACTCTCCCGCTAATTCTTTGGTCATTCCTGGTGTTGGCGACGGCCAAAATGTTGGTTGTGTTCGAATCGATACTCTCTACATCCAAAGCGACGTCGTCAATCGTTACCCGCCGGCTGACCCACCGGCCGGTCCTGACGACCGATCGACCCGACGAAAACACCGGTTTCCATGAGAGCATTGGCGCTGTAAAGCCAATCGCGCCTTCGCCAGCATCGTTTGCAAGAGGTTTGCGTGTCCGATTTCGTCAGCACTACAAGGCACGGCAACGTCGCGGTGGTGAGCATCGACAATCCGCCGGTCAACGCGCTGAGCTTCCATGTGCGCGAGCCGCTGATGCAGGCGCTCGTTTCCCTGCGCGACGAGCCGTCGGTCGGAGCAATCGTGATAGCATGCGCCGGGCGGACCTTCGTCGCCGGCGCCGACATCACCGAATTCGGCAAGCCGGCGCGGCAACCGGACCTGGGCGCCCTAGTCGCCATGCTGGAAACCATCGCCAAGCCGACGGTCGCGGCCATTCACGGCACTGCGCTCGGCGGCGGCCTGGAACTGGCGCTCGGCTGCCATTTCCGTGTTGCCGACCGAGCGGCAAGGCTCGGCCTGCCGGAAGTCAAGCTCGGCCTGCTGCCGGGGGGCGGCGGCACGGTTCGCCTGCCGCGCCTGGTTGGTCCGCTGAAGGCACTCAACATGATCGTTTCGGGAACGCCGATCGGTGCGGCCGAGGCGCTCGCCGCCGGCCTGGTGGATGCCGTCTTCGATGGCGACCTGACCGCGCAAGCGGTGAGTTTCGCCAGCGAAACGGCCGCGAAAGGCGGTCCGTTCACACCGGTGCGCGACTGCAATGATCGCCTCGACCAGGCCGACTTGCCGGCGTTCGACAAGGAAGCGGCAGTGCTTGCCGGCAAAGCACGCGGCCTCGAGGCGCCGATCGCCTGTGCGCAGTCGGTCCGCAACGCCCTGACGCTGCCCTTCGACGAAGCGCTGGCGGCGGAGCGCGACCTGTTCGTCAAGCTTGTCGGCGGGGACCAATCACGCGCGCAGCGGCATTTGTTCTTCGCTGAACGTGAGGCGGCAAAGATTGCCGGCAAGGACGTCGTCAGGCGCAAGATCGCCCGGGTCGGCGTCATCGGCGCCGGCACGATGGGCGGCGGCATCGCCATGGCGTTCGCCAACGGCGGCGTCCCCGTGACCTTGCTGGAAGCGACGCACGAGGCTTTGCAGCGCGGGCTGGCGACGATCAACAAGAATTATGCCGTTTCCGTCATCCGCGGCTCGCTGAGCGAAGACGCCAAGCGCGAGCGGCTGGATTTGTTCAGGGGCAGCACCGACTATGCCGACCTCGCCGATTGCGACCTGATCGTCGAGGCCGTGTTCGAGGAAATGGCGGTCAAGAAGGAGGTATTCGGCAGGCTGGATGCCGTGGCCAAACCGGGCGCGATCCTCGCCACCAACACCTCCTATCTCGACGTCAGCGAAATCGCCGCTTCGACGTCGCGGCCGCAAGATCTCCTCGGCATGCATTTCTTTTCGCCGGCTAACGTCATGAAGCTTCTGGAAATCGTCCGCGCCGACAAGACTTCGCCCGACGTGCTGGCGACCATCGTCGATCTGGCACGGCGGATCGGCAAGGTGCCGGTCGTCGTCGGCGTCTGCCACGGCTTCGTCGGCAACCGCATGCTGGCGGCGCGCGGTGCGGAACTGGAGACGCTTCTGCTGGAAGGCGCAATGCCGCGCCAGGTCGACCAGGTGTTCACCGATTTCGGCTGGCCGATGGGGCCGTTCGAGATGAGCGATCTCGCCGGCCTCGACATAGGCTGGCGCAACCGCAAGGCGCGTGGCCAGACGGCCGTGATCGCCGATGCGTTGTGCGAACAGGGACATTTCGGCCAGAAGACCGGCAGCGGCTTCTATCGCTACGAAGGCGGTTCGCGCACGCCGCTGCCCGATCCCGATGTCGAGGCGCTGATCCGCAACAAGGCTGCCGAGCGCGGTGTTGCACCGCGCGCGATCGGCGCCGAGGAGATCATCGAGCGGACGCTCTATCCGATGATCAACGAGGGCGCCAAAATCCTCAAGGAAAAGATTGCCGCCCGCGCCTCCGATATCGACGTCGTCTGGGTCAACGGCTACGGCTACCCGGTCGGCAAGGGCGGGCCGATGTTCTGGGCGAGCCTCGAAGGCGTGGACAAGATCATCCGGCGGCTGGATCACTGGCACCAGCAGACCGGCAAGGATGTCTTTCGAGTGGCACCCCGGCTCAGGCAGATGGCCGAAACCGATTCCTGGGACGGCGCTGCCGGCTGAACTTGGGACTACCGAATCCGTGCGTCCATGATCTCGACAAAACGCGCGAACAGACCCGCCTGCGACTTTATCTTGAGCTTGCGGTAAATGTTGCGGCGATGAACTTTTACGGTTCCCGGCACGATGCGCATCGCCCTGGCAATCGATTCCGTGGAATGGCCCTGAAGCACCAGATCGACGACATGCTGCTCGCGCGGCGTGAGCGAAAGGCTCTTCCAGATGTGAGCACGTTCGAACTCACTGACCGGAGCAATCGCCTCGTCTTGCTTCGTCCCAACCGGTCCGTCAGCCGGAAGGGTAGGCCAGCGCAGCCTGACGAGGCTGATCACCGCAGGCGCCATGTCGCGCAGCAACCTGGCATCGGCGGTTCCGAACGGCCCCGAAGCGCGCAATCGCATTAGCGAGACCACCAGCGCGTCCTTTCCCGGCAGCGGCACGAAAAAGCCGACCTCCTCCGCAAGCCTGGTCTGGCTGTAATAGGAGCGGTAATATTCGCTGGCATAGAAGCGATCCGGCGCCAATTCGCGCATGCGCCAAAAGCCTTCCTTGCGCTCGACTGCCGCATGGTGGAACGGATCGAGCAGATAAGGCCCTTCCTGATAGAGCGCGACGAAGACGTGGCTTTCGGCCGGCGAGAATGTCTCGAACAGCAGCGGCGGGCGTGAGGCGCCGCGATAGCCGAAGATCACGCAATGATCGAAGCTGACATGCTGGCGGAGCCAGGCGACCATCGCCTTGCCGAAAAGCTCGCCGCTCGTCTCCCGCGTCGCTGCGATGAGCGCAGCGAGCCGGCTGTATTCATCCCTGCGTGAAACGCCCAATTCATACCCCTCCAGACGAGAAAATAGATGAAATATACCACCTGGGAGGTATATACTAGCCGCCATTGGCTCTGATAGCGTTTCGAGACCAACTAGCCGCTGGAGCCCGCAGCTTTGACCGCAGTGCCCGACATCGAGTTTCGCGGGGTCACCAAACGCTACGGCAGCGTGATCGCGGTCAGCGGCATCGATCTTGCCATCCCGCCGTCTGCCTTTGTCGCGTTGCTCGGGCCGTCCGGCTGCGGCAAGACAACCTGTTTGCGCATGATCGGCGGTTTCGAACAGCCAAGCGAAGGTGTGGTATTCATCCGTGGCCGCGACATGGCCGGCACGCCGCCCTATCGGCGGCCGGTCAACATGGTGTTCCAGCAATATGCGTTGTTTCCGCATCTGGATGTGGCGGACAACGTCGCCTATGGCCTACGCCAGGCGCGGCCGCGCCTGTCGTCGCGGGAGATCAGCCTGAAGGCAGGCGAGGCGCTCGCCATGGTTCGGCTTGCCGGCTATGGACGCCGCAAGATCCATGAGCTTTCCGGCGGCCAGCAGCAGCGTGTCGCCCTGGCGCGGGCGCTGGTCAACAAGCCGGCGGTGCTGCTGCTCGACGAGCCCCTGGCGGCGCTCGACAAGAAGCTGCGCACCGACATGCAGATAGAGCTGCAGAACCTGCAGCGCGAGATCGGCATCACCTTCGTCCTGGTCACCCACGATCAGGAAGAGGCACTGTCGATGAGCGATTTCGTCTGCGTCATGAATGGCGGGCGCATCGTCCAGCTTGGGCAGCCGAGCGAAATCTACGACGAACCCGCCGACCTCTTCGTCGCCGATTTCGTCGGCAAGACCAATCTCTTGAGCGGCAAGGTCGTCGGGCTCTCGGGCAAGCTCGTCGAGGTAGCGCTTGCTGACGGCACCGTCATCGCCGCGCGCAAGCGCACTTCGCTAGCCCAGGGCGAAGCCGTCTCGGTAAGCCTGCGTCCTGAATCCTTAAGTCTCGGCGCGCCCGGAAGCGGCCGGCTGAACGGGCTTGTCCGCAACCGGATCTTTCTCGGTTCCACCGCGGAATATGCAATCGAGGTCCAAGGCATCGGGACGCTGCTCGCCAAGGCCGATCATCTGGTTGGCGGTGGAAATCTCTTCAAGCCGGGTGAACCCGTCGCCGTCGGCTTTACAGCCGGAACGCCGCTGGCGTTTCCGGAGAATAACGGGACCAACCAGAGGGAAAACAAAAATGTCGAAATCGTATCGTGACGGACTGCCGATAAGCCCTGAAAAATTCGTCGACCAGTTGATGCGCCTCAAGCGCGGTTCCATCGGCCGCCGCGAGTTCCTTGGCCTCACCGGCCTAGGCATCGCAACGGCAGTAATGGCCCGCGAACTCGGCATCATGCCGTCGCCAGCCTTCGCCCAGGAGGGGCTTGGCGACCGCATGTCGATTGCCACCTGGCCCAATTATCACGACCCGGCGACGTTCGAGAATTTCAAGGCCGAAACCGGCGTTGCCGTCGAGGTGAACGTGTTCGGGTCAAACGAGGAGATGCTGGCCAAGCTGCAGGCCGGCGCCTCGGGCTGGAGCCTTTTCGTTCCGACCAACTACACGATCTCGACTTACAAGAAGCTTGGCATCATCGAAGCGCTGGATATGGCCAAGCTTGCCAATTATGACGGCTCGCAAGAAGACCCGCGCTTCACTGGGGAAGGCACCATCGACGGGGTGACCTACGCTGTGCCGAAGAATTGGGGCACCACCGGATTTGCAGTCAACACCAAGAAACTGACCAAGCCGATGACGAGCTGGAAGGAATTCTGGGACACGGCCATGGCGGAGGGCGACGGCCGGACCATGGTTCATGATTACCAGCTGACCACGATCGGCAACGCGCTGAAATATTTCGGCTTCTCGTTCAACTCGCTGAGGCCGGAGGAACTCGCCAAGGCGGAGGAATTGCTGCTGAAGGTCAAGCCGCATCTGTTCGCGGTCTCTAGCGACTACCAGCCGTCGATGCGTGCCGGCGACGCGTGGATGACGATGTGCTGGACCAATGACGGGGCGCAGCTCCACCGCGACATCCCCGAAATCGCCTACGTGCTTGGCAAGGAAGGCGGCGAGATCTGGACCGACTTCTACGCAATACCCAAGGATGCGCCGAACAAGCCTGCCGGCTATGCCTTGCTCAACTATTTGATGAACCCGAAAGTCGCGGTCAAGGAGCACCTGGCCAACGGTGCGCCTTCCACCGATGCGCGGGTCAATGCGCTGCTGCCCAAGGAGGTGCTGGACAATCCGATCCTCTATCCGGCGGCGGATCTGCTGAAGCCGCTCGAATTCGGTGCGGCTGCGACGCTAACCGATCCGGGCCGGGCCGAATTGATGGCACGCTTCAAGTCGGCTTGAACCGGGCAGGCCACAGGCTCGATGCAGGCAACTCCCCGGCGGACAGATGTCCGCCGGCACCCGGGCGGTTTTTTCAATGCGCAGCAACGTCCTCCGTCACAATCTCCTGACCGCCCTGCTGCTCGGTCCAGCAACGGCGTGGCTGGTGGTGTTTTTAGTTTTGCCGTTCGTGGCGATTGCCGTTTTCAGCGTCGGCGAGCGGGCGCCGGAAGGCGGCTATCAGGCCGCTTTCACCTTGGCGCAGTTTGCCAATCTTCCGGCGCGGGCGACCGCCTTCTGGAACACCATGGTGCTGGCGCCGGCGGGCGCACTGGCCTGTCTTCTCGTTGCCTATCCGGTCGCCTATTATCTCGCTTTGCGCGCACCCGAACGGTGGCGGCTGATCCTGCTGGCGCTTGTCGTCATCCCGTTCTGGACCAGCCTGCTGATGCGAACCTATGCCTGGATGTATGTGCTTGGCGGGCGCGGCATCCCAGCTCTGCTGGCCTATGTCGGGATGGAGGACGTGCGGCTGATCAACACGCCGGGAGCGGTTCTGCTCGGCATCGTCTATGGTTATCTGCCGCTGATGATCCTGCCGATCTATGTCAGCCTCGAGCGGCTCGACCGCCGGCTGCTGGAGGCCTCCGCCGATCTCGGCGCGACGCCGATCTCGACATTCCTCGGCGTGACGCTGCGGCTGTCGCTGCCAGGTGTGATGACCGGCTTCTCGCTGGTCATGATCCTGCTGCTCGGCGAATATCTGATCCCGACGCTACTCGGCGGCGGCAAGGTCTTCTTCATCGGCAACGCGCTGGTCGATCTGTTCCTGCAATCGCGCAACTGGCCATTCGGATCGGCAATCGCCATCACACTTGTGGCGGTTTCAGTGGTCGTGCTGCTTGCCGCGAACCGCATTTCGACCCGGCTTTCGGGTGCCCGCCGGGTGGACCTGATCTGATGCGTGCCTTCGTCGTTGCAGTCTTTGCCTTTCTCTACCTTCCGATCGCGCTGGTGGTGCTGTTTTCGTTCAACGCCGGCCACCACGCCAGCGAGTTCACTGGCTTCTCGGTGCAATGGTACGGCAAGGCCCTGGCAAACCCGTTCCTGGTCGAAGCGCTGAAGAACAGCCTGTTCATCGCCACGACCAGCGCCTTGCTGGCGGCGCTGTGCGGCACGGCCGCCGCGCTTGGCCTGGCGCGTGTCGGCGTGCGGACGCGAGCCGTGTTCGATGCGCTTTTGGGTGCTGCGATCGTCGTTCCTGGTGTCGTCATCGGCATCTCGACGCTGGTCGCGCTGGTCCAGCTATTCGGGGTGGTCAACCCGTTTGTCGCTTCGCTGTGGCCGAACGACCAGCCACCGCGCCTGGCGCTCGGCTATGGCTCGATCATCGCCGCGCACGGGCTGTTTTCGATGGCGCTGGTGGCGATGATTGTCGGCACGCGCCTCGGCAGCCTCGACCGCAATCTGGTCGAGGCCTCGAGCGATCTTTACGCCACCCCGCTGACGACGTTCCGCAGCATCGTGTTGCCGCAGATCATGCCGGCGGTGATCGCCGGCTTCCTGCTCGCCTTCACATTCTCCTTCGACGATTTCATCGTCGCCTTCTTCGTCGCCGGCGCACAGACGACATTGCCGATCTATGTCTTCGCCTCGATCCGGCGCGGGGTCACGCCGGAGATCAATGCCATCGCGACGATCGTGCTCGTCGCCTCCGTTTTGCTCGTGGTGCTTGCCCAATGGCAACTGCGGCAACGAAAACCATCACACTGAAAGATAAAAAAACATGATTCTGAGAGATCGCATCGCCGTGGTGACGGGTGCCGGGTCGGGGATCGGGCGTGCCGGCGCCATGATGATGGCCAGGGAAGGCGCGCTCGTGGTGATCGCCGACAGGGACCAGGCGGCGGGGGAAGCAACCGCTTCCGACATTCGTGCGGCCGGCGGTCGGGCCGAGGCCGTCGCCACCGACGTCGGCGAGGATGCGGCGGTCGAGCAGCTCATTGCGGGAACGCTGGGCCGGCATCGGCGGATCGACATCCTGCACAATCATGCCGGGATCCAGGTCGGCGGCACGCTGACCGAAGTCGGCGCCGACGGCATGGATGCCTCCTGGCGGATCAATGTGCGGGCGCAGTTCCTCGCGGCCAGGCTGGTCATGCCGTCGATGATCGCGCAAGGCGGCGGGGTGATCCTGAATACCGCCTCGAATTCGGGTGTGTTCTACGACCGCGAAATGATCGCCTACGCAACGTCAAAACATGCAGTGGTGGCGATGACCCGGCAGATGTCGCTCGACTATGCCAAACACAATGTCCGCATCAACGCGCTGTGCCCCGGCTGGGTCGATACGCCCTTCAACGAGCCGTTCATCGCGCAGATGGGCGGGCGGGCAGCGATCGAGAACTATGTCCGCACCAAAATTCCCATGCAGCGCTGGGCCAGCGCGGAGGAAATCGCCGAAGCGATCCTGTTCCTCGTCTCCGACCGCTCGTCCTTCATGACCGGTCAGGCGCTGGTGATCGACGGTGGAGAAAGCATCGGCTGATCCGCCGCTCCCGGCGGGCGGCAGCTGAAATTCTCTTTGGCCTAACGGCCGGCGGCGAGATGTGCTTTCGTCTCAAGGAGAATGCGGCCAACATGGCTGGGTCGCGAGCAGAAACCATCAGCGCAAACGGGAAGGCTGCATAATGGCCGAGGCCTATATCTGCGACTACATCCGCACGCCGATCGGACGCTTCGGCGGTTCGTTGTCGGCGGTCCGTGCCGACGATCTCGGCGCTATCCCTCTGAAGGCGCTGGTCGAGCGCAATCCAAACATCGACTGGGCTGCCATCGACGACATCGTCTATGGCTGCGCCAACCAGGCCGGCGAGGACAATCGTAATGTGGCGCGCATGGCGCTGCTGCTGGCCGGCCTGCCCAAGGAGGTTTCGGGCTCGACCGTCAACCGTCTCTGCGGTTCGGGCATGGATGCGGTGATAATTGCTGCCCGCGCCATCAAGGCCGGCGAGGCGGAGCTGATGATATCAGGCGGCGTCGAATCGATGAGCCGCGCTCCGTTCGTGCTGCCGAAGGCAGAGACCGCCTTTTCGCGCAATGCCGAGATTTACGACACCACGATCGGCTGGCGCTTCATCAATCCGCTGATGAAGAAGCAATACGGCGTCGATTCGATGCCGGAGACCGGCGAGAACGTGGCGGAAGAGTTCGCTGTCTCCCGCGCCGACCAGGACGCATTTGCCGTGCGCAGCCAGGACAAGGCTGTAGCCGCACAAGCCAATGGCCGGCTGGCAAAGGAAATCACGCCGGTGACGATCGCGCAGCGCAAGGGCGATCCGGTCGTTGTCGACAGAGATGAGCATCCCCGCGGGGGCACGTCGATCGAAGCGTTGGCCAAGTTGCCGACGCCGTTCCGACAAGGCGGCACGGTTACGGCCGGCAATGCCTCGGGCGTCAATGACGGCGCCGCGGCGCTGATCATCGCCTCGGAAGCCGCCGCGAAAAGATATGGGCTGACGCCGATCGCCCGTATTCTGGGCGGTGCCACCGCCGGCGTGGCGCCGCACATCATGGGTATCGGCCCGGTGCCGGCCACGCAAAAGCTGTGTGCCCGGCTCGGCCTGACGCCGCAACAGTTCGATGTCGTCGAGCTCAACGAGGCCTTCGCCTCGCAAGGCATCGCCGTGCTGCGCCAGCTCGGCATTGCCGAGGATGCGGCGCACGTCAACCCGAATGGCGGTGCCATCGCGCTCGGCCATCCGCTCGGCATGTCCGGAGCGCGCATCACCGGCACGGCGGCATTGGAACTGCGCGAACGCGGCGGCCGCTACGGCCTCGCCACCATGTGCATCGGGGTCGGCCAGGCGATCGCGGTGGCGCTGGAGAGATTGTGAGCAAGCGTCGATTTGCCGGGCCATTTAATGGCGCGTTCCGCCCACTCAAATTTGACCATGTGGACAAAAGCCGGGCACCGCTCCATAGTTCCTTCGCCGATATTCCAGAGAAGAGAGCCGGCTCGACACGGCGCCAATCAGAGGGGCATGCAATGGACAACGGGAAGAGCAGAATCCAATCGAAACGCGAAGGGCTTTCGCGACGCAACGTGCTGGAGCTGGGCGCGCTCGGCCTAGCGGCAGCGATGCTGCCTGGCAGCGCCTTTGCCAAGACCAAGAAGCTGAAAGTGGCGGCGATCTTCGCCACGCCGATCGAGGAGCCGTGGGACAACCAGATCCATGTTGCCCTGCAGAAGGCCGAGAAGGAACTCGGCATCGAATACAAATGGTCGGAGAAGGTGCAGACCGCCGATTTCAGCCGCGTCATGCGCGAATATGCGCAAGGCGGCTATGAGCTGGTGCTGGGCGATGCCTTCGCCGCCGAGCGCGAATCGCGCAGGACCGCCAAGCAGTTCCCGAAGACCGCCTTCCTGTTCGGCTCCGGCGCCGGGCCGGCCGAGCCGAATTTCGGCGTTTTCGACAACTGGATCCATGAGCCGGCCTATCTGTCCGGCATGATCGCCGGAAAGATGTCGAAGTCAGGCACGATCGGCGCCGTCGCGGCGATGGGCATTCCGGAAGTGAACCGGCTGGTCAACGCCTTCTTTGCCGGCGCCAGAGAGGTCAATCCCAACATCAAGAAGAAGGTCGCCTTCATCGGCTCGTTCTTCGATCCGCCAAAGGCAAAGGAAGCGGCTGTCGCCCAGATCGACGCAGGCGTCGACGTCATCTATGCCGAGCGCTTCGGCGTCATCGAAGCGGCGGCGGAGAAGAAGATCCTCGCCATTTCCAACATGTCGGACCAGTCGAGCCTCGGCCCCGACACGGTGATCACCGGGCCGGTCTGGGATATGTATCCGACCGTCGAGCAGGCGATCAAGCTGGTCAAGGCCGGCGTCTTCACCGCGCAGGATTACGGCGATTTCTCGCGCATGGCCAAGGGCGGCTCCTACCTCGCGCCCTACCACAAGTTCGACAAGACGCTGCCGGCCGAGGTCAAGGAACTGGTCGAGAAGAAGAAGGCCGAGATCCTCGACGGCAATTTCCGCGTCGACGTCGATGAGAATACGCCGGTCTCAGACTGAGCGGCGCATCCCTCCCCCTTGAGGGGAGGGTGGCCCGCAGGGCCGGGTGGGGTCCTCGGCGACGCGCTCCATCTTTTTCGGTCTAAACGTCGAGGCAGCTGAGGGGACCCCTCCCGCCTCGCTTCGCTCGGCACCCTCCCCTCAAGGGGGAGGGATATCGGCGTCAACGCCACCAGGATCCCGCCTTGTCAACGCCTGCCCCTCTCATCGAAATGCGCGGCATCTCCAAGAGCTTTGGCGCCGTCAAGGCGAACGAGGCCGTCGATCTCAGTGTCGCGCCGGGTGAAATCCTCGGGCTGCTCGGCGAAAACGGCGCCGGCAAGACGACGCTGATGAACGTGCTGTTCGGCGCCTATGCGCCCGATGCCGGCGAGATCCTGGTGCAGGGCCGGTCGGTGGCGATCAACAGTTCGGCCGATGCGCTGGCCGCCGGCATCGGCATGGTGCACCAGCATTTTCATCTCGCACCGCGGCTTTCGGTGCTGGAGAACCTCTTGATCGGCATTCCCGGCAGATCGGGCCGGATCGACCGCGCCGGCGGGCTGGCGCGGCTCGCCGAGATCGGCCGCCAGCACGGGCTGACGCTCGACCCGGACCTCCCCGTCTCGGCGCTGTCGGTCGGCGAGCAACAGCGGCTCGAAATCGTCAAGGCGCTGTTTCGCGGCGCAAGGCTGCTGATCCTCGACGAGCCGACGGCGGTGTTGGCACCAACCGAGGTCGACGGGCTGTTTTCGGCGCTGCGCTCGATGGCGGCACAAGGGCTCGGCATCATTTTCATCTCGCATAAGCTCAACGAGGTGCGAGCGCTGACGCATCGCTGCGTCGTGCTCCGGCATGGGCGCGTTGCCGGCCGCGTCGATGCGCCGGCCAGCACCACGTCGTCGGAGATGGCGCGGCTGATGTGCGGCCACGAGATCGTGCCTCCGGCCAGAGGACCGTCGATGCCGGGTGCGGCCGTGCTGACCCTCGACGGTATCTCGACATCGCATCATTCCGGCATGGCGCTGCGCGATGTTTCGCTGTCGGTTCGTGGCGGCGAGATCCTCGGCATCGCCGGCGTCTCCGGCAATGGCCAGCGCGCGCTTGCCGAGGTCATCTCCGGCGTGCGTGCGCCCGATGCCGGGAAGATGACCATAGCCGGCAAAACAGTTTCGCGGTTCTCGCCGAGCACAGTCCAGGCGCTCGGCCTCGGCCGCATACCGGAAGACCGCATGACGACCGGACTGGTCACCAATCTGCCGCTCGCCGATTCGATGGTGCTGCCGCGCATCGGCACGGCGGCGTTCAGCCGCAACGGCCTGCTCAAGCCGGATGCGATCCGCGCCTTCGCCGAGGCACAGATCAAAGCCTACGATATACGTTGCCCCGGGCCGATGACGCGCGCCGGGGCGCTTTCCGGCGGCAATCTGCAGAAGGCGCTTCTGGCGCGCGAACTCGCCTTCGATCCGAAGGTGCTGATCGTTTCGCAGCCGACTCGCGGCCTCGATATCGGCGCCGCGCGCTTCATCCACGAAAAATTCCTCGACATGCGCGCCAAGGGCTGCGGCATCGTCGTCATCGGCGAGGATCTGGAAGAGTTGCTGATGCTCTCGGATCGTATCGCGGTGATGTATGAGGGCCGCATCGTCGGCACGCTGGACAGCGCCGACGCCAGCATCGCCAGACTCGGGTTGATGATGACCGGAGCGGAGGGCCATGCCTGATGTTCCGTCTCGAGGCCCGCACCTCAACGCCCGCCTGGTTCAATCTGGCGCTGCCGCTGCTCGCCATCGGCGCGACGCTGATCCTGTGCAGCGGCCTCATTGCACTGGCTGGCGCCGGCGTGATCGAGGCCTATGGCGTTATGTTTTCGGCGTCGCTGGGCGACAGCTACGCCGTCACCGAAACGCTGGTGCGTGCCGCGCCGATGATCTTCACGGGACTTGCCGTGGCAGTCGCCTTCCGCGCCAAATTCTGGAATATCGGCGCCGAAGGGCAATTGCTGGCTGGTGCGGTGGCGAGCTGTGCCATCGGTGCAATCCCGATGCCGGGGCCGCTCGCCATGCTGCTGATGGCGCTGGCGGGCGCTGCCGCCGGCGCGGCCGTCGCCCTGATCCCCGCCACGCTGCGGGTAAAATTCAGGGTCGATGACGTGGTCAGCTCGCTGCTGCTCAACTCGGTCATTTTCTACGCACTGATGGCGCTGATCGAGGGGCCATGGAAGGACAGTTTCAGCGGCTACCCGATCTCGCCGCCGATCGAGGATACGGCCAATTTTCCGGTGCTGCTCGAAGGCACGCGGCTGCATCTCGGGGTCGTCGCGGCGCTGGTCGCCGCACCGGTCATCTGGCTCGTGGTCGCGCGCACCACGCTCGGCTTCCGCATCAGGGTCACCGGCGAAAACCCCGAGGCGGCGCGCTATGGCGGCATCAATGTTGGGCGGGTGCTGATTTCGACGGCGCTGTTGTCTGGCGCATTGGCCGGCCTTGCGGGCGTCGGCGAGGTCGGCGGCGTGCATTTCCAGGTGATGAGCGACATCTCGCCGGGCTATGGCTATTCCGGCATCGTCGTCGCCATGCTGGCGAGGCTCAATCCGCTCGGCGTCGTGCCGGCGGCGATCTTCCTTGCCGCGGTGATGACCGGCGCCGAGGCGATGTCGCGGGCGACCGGCGTTCCGGCCTTCCTCAGCGATGTCATCCAGGGAACGGCGCTGCTCGCCATGCTGGTGGCGCTGCTGTTCACCGCCTATCGCCTCCGTCGCGTGGGAATAGCCAAATGAGCGTGGTGCTGGAACAGATCTTCCAGGTCGGCTTCCTGGCCGCGATCATCCGCATCGCCACGCCGCTGGCCTTTGCGACGCTGGGCGAGATGTTCTCCGAGCGCGCCGGCGTGCTCAATCTCGGCATCGAAGGCATCATGCTTTTGTCGGCAATGACCGGCTTCACCGCGGCGAGCCTCAGCGGCAGCCTCTGGCTCGGCGTGCTCGCGGCGGTGCTGACCGGGTCGCTGATGGGCGCCGTGCACGCGCTGTTCACTGTAGCGCTCGGCCTCAGCCAGCATGTCTGCGGCATCGGCGTGACGCTGTTCTCGTCGGGCCTTGCCTATTTCCTCTACCGGCTGATCTTCGGACAGCAATCGGTGCCACCGAACATCAAGGGGTTCGAGACGCTGCCGATCCCGATCCTGTCCGACATACCGGTGCTTGGGCCGGCGGTGTTCAACCAGTTTTCGCTGGTCTACATGGCGATGCTGGCCATACCGCTGGCCGCCTTCGTGCTCTACCGCACACCTTGGGGCCTGTCGGTGCGCATGGTCGGCGAAAACCCGCGTGCCGCCGATTCTGCCGGCGTCAGCGTCATTGCAACACGCTTCCAGGCGGTGATCCTCGGCGGTGCCTTGATGGGACTGGCCGGTGCCTTCCTGTCGATGGCGCAATTCAACGCCTTCACCTTCGGTGTGGTTT
Organism: Mesorhizobium sp. M0701; assembly: GCF_040320365.1. Taxonomy (NCBI): domain Bacteria; kingdom Pseudomonadati; phylum Pseudomonadota; class Alphaproteobacteria; order Hyphomicrobiales; family Phyllobacteriaceae; genus Mesorhizobium; species Mesorhizobium sp. M0701. Next base: position 46,435 of record NZ_JAMYPO010000036.1, on the reverse strand, counting down.
CGGGGCGTGGCTGGGTGGCAATCGCGCTCGTCGTTTTCGGCCGCTGGGATCCGTGGCGATCGGCAGGCGCGGCACTGCTGTTTGCCTTCGTTGACGCCTTGCAGTTGCGTATGCAGGCGAGCGGGCTTGGCCATATCCCCTACGAGGCCTTCCTGATGCTGCCGTTCATCTTCACCATCGTCGCTATGGCGGTGATGTCGCGCAATGCGGTGGCCCCGTCGGCGCTGCTCAAGCCGTTCCGGCGCGAAGAGCGGTAGCGGCGCTTCGCCTTTCACATCGCGGTGAAGCCGTTATCGACGAACAGATGGGCGCCGTTGACGAAGCTGGCCTCGTCGCTGGCCAGGAACAGGGCTGCCTTCGCGACCTCTTCCGGCTCGCCGATCCGCCCTTGTTGCGCCGCCATTGCCGCGTCGGAGACATCGACGCCGAGTGTGTCGAGATCGGCGACCTCGCGCAGGCCATGCGGTGTCCTGATGAAGCCTGGACAGACCGCATTGCAGCGGATGTTGCGGTCGCGGAACTCGACGGCGATGGCGCGCGCGAACATGTGGCAGGCGCCCTTGGTGGTGTCGTAAAGCACCTCCATCGGCGTCGCCGCCACCGCCGAGATCGACGAGGTGCAGACGATGGAACCACCGCCGGCGGCGATCATGCCGGGCAGCACGGCGCGCGTCATCAGGAACATCGAACGCACATTGACGGCATGCAGCCAGTCCCATTCCTGCAGCGTGGTCTCCAGGAAGGGTTTGATGACGATGGTGCCGGCGTGGTTGAACAGAACCGTAACCGGGCCGAATTTTTCCGTCGCGCCCTTCACCGCCGCTTCGACCTGCGCCTCATCCGATACGTCGGCGACCCAGTGCTCGGCGACATGGCCGCGTTGCCTGATTGCCGCTGCGGTAGCCGCCGCCGCTTCGCCGTTGCGGTCGACGATCGCCACCTTGGCGCCCTCGGCCGCGAAAAGCTCCGAGGCCGCACCGCCCATTCCCGTCGCGCCGCCCGAAATGATGGCGACCTTGCCGGCCAGTCTTGTCCCCATTTTGCTCCCTGCTGCCTTGCCGTGACGTCGCGGCTTTCCGCTAAAGCGATGCTATCCCTCATCCATTGGATGGCCAAGGAGCCACAGACACGTGGACCTGACGTTTCCTGCCGTCACCCCGGCATGCCGCAAAAGGCAGCGCTAAGCAGTAAAAGCACTAATGTGTCTATCATTTGGAGAAAATTGTTCTAAGGATCGCGCGAAAATAGCACTCGACAAAGTCTACTGATTTTATAGATTAAGCGCCGAGACGGAGGTCGATATGTCCTATAGCCAGAACGCTCAGACTGCCCGCAAAGGCCAAAGGCTGGGTTCCGACCAGGTTTGGCGGCCGGCCTATGCCGGCGCTTTCGCCTATCTCGTCTTTGCCCTTGCGTTTGTATTCACCGGGGCAGTGGTACTGGGGCTGATCCCCTGATTGTCAAGGCTCTGATCATCGAGGCTTCCTCGGGATAGCGGCCTGCCGTTTGCAGAAATTCCGGAGTTGATGAACCGAATGCCGGTGTGCATTTGCGCGCCCTGATTCCAACGTGATGGAGGAGATGGCAATGCCGATCGAGTTCACGCATGTTCCCGGTAAGATCCACGCTGCCGACGCCAGCTTTTTCTATGACTTTGTCGAGACCGCGACGAAGCTGTCACTGATCGAGGATGCTGGATTCCAGAGGATCGTCATCGACGACCAGGCCGGGCTGCTGACCAATATGGACCTTGCCGCCCAGACGCTGGACCGGACCTCGTCCCTGGAGGTCGTGCTCACGCATTGGGCAGGCGTGATCGAACCAACCGTGGCGGCGCGACAACTCGCTGCCCTCGACGCGAGAAGCGGTGGCCGGCTGTCGCTCAGGATGCTCAGCGAGCCGCTGAGCGACGACGATGCCGAGGCACGTCCGGCCGGCCACACAGTGGTCTGGCAACGCATTGATGAATATCTGGTGCTGCTGAAGCGATTGTGGTCGAACGACAGGCCGTTCGACCATGAAGGCACCTTTTACAGCATCAAAGGCGGCTATGTGCCGCGCAAGGGGCCGCATGGTGCCGATGTGACCATCCGCATGGGCGGGCAGTCGGGCACTGCGCTCAGGGTCGCGGGCAGGCATGCGGACGTGTTCGAGCTGGCACCTGGCTCGCTTGCAGAAATCCACCAGTCAATGGAGCGCGTACGCGGCGCTGCTGCCGAACACGGCCGGGCCGGCAAGCTGCGTTTCGCGCTTCCCGTCCGAATCCGTTCGGAAGACAAACCGGCCGCTTCCTGCCAGAAGGCGCTCGAACTTGCCGGGCCGCCGGCGCAGGTCGCGCTTTCGCTGCTTTCCTACGCCGCTTTGGGGATCACGGAGTTCATGATCGTCGGCGTCGACAGGCCACGCGAGATTGCGACCGCCGGCCGCGAGGCGATCGCACTGCTGCGCAATTCGCTGGCGCGTCGCGAGGCCGATGTCTCCCAACCCGGCGCGTTTGCATCGCGCCCGACCCCGGAAGCACGCGCCGGCTGAAGCGCCGGTCATCTCAGGACCCGTCCGACAATCGCGCCGAAAGCCGGCGGGTCGAATGCCGGCAGGATCAGCGGTTCGACGAAACCGTCGCGCCGGGCCGTCAGCACATATTGCAGCATGGCCTCGTTGCTTGGCATTTCGAAGATCTGGACGAAGTCATAGGCGCCGAGCGTGGCATAGAAGGCGACCGATCGTCCGCCGAGTGCTGCAACGCGCTCCTCGCTGACTTTCCTGCGATCGGGGCTGCCGGCCAGTTCCGCCAGCCCCTTGTCCGTCAAGCGCATCAGCGAAACGTAAAGTTGGTCGGTCTGGGTTGCGGCGGCTGTGCCGGCGGTCTCTTCGAGCATATCAGTGCACCTTGCCGGAGATTTGCGAAAGCGCCGCGATAACGGCGGCTGAATCGGTCAGCGCGCCGAAGATGCCGTTCTCGACCGTCACCATGTGCAGGGCTGCCTCATGCGCTTTCTGGTCGCCGCTGGCGCAAGCATCCGAGATGGTCAGGCACTGGAAATTGCGGTCGCAGGCCTCGCGCAAGGTCGTGTGCACGCAGACGTCGGTCGTGCATCCCGAAAACAGGAGATGCGTGATGCCTTGCGCGCGCAGCACATGCTCGAAATCCGTGTAGGTGAAGGCGCTGTTGCAGGTCTTGTCGACGATGATGTCCTCAGGCGCGACGTCGATCTCCGGAACGATCTGGAAGCCAGGGCCGGAGCGCAGCAGGATTTCGGTTCCTTCGAGGCCGGCCCGCTTGCGCCGCCATTTCTCGTAGGGCGTCATGTCGGCCATATCCGGCCGATAACCTTGCCTGGTGTGGATGATCCTGAGACCGGCCGCGCGGGCTGCCGCGATCAGCCGGCTGACCGTCGGCAGGATGGCTCGCAGCGGGCTCGGATCGTAGCCCTGCTTGGCGAAATAGCCTGTCGTCGACAGGAAATCCTCCTGCAGATCAATGACGACGAGGGCCGTATGTTCGGCAACCAGCCTGCCGTCATAGGGAAAATCGAAAGGTGTCGCCTTGATCATGGGGCTCTCTCGGGAGGTCAGGGCATCGAGATTTCGTTCGGCAGGACGCCGATTGCGGAGGGATGTATCCGGCAATCGACAGTTTGTCCGGGCATGACCGCGACGGTCGCTTCCGAGCGCAGCGTCGCGACCATCTCTTCGCCGGCCGTCGTCCGGAGCACGATGCGTTCGAGCGCGCCGACAAAGGAATTCTCGACCACTGTCGCCCGGAAGCCGATCTCATCGCCTGACGCCTGCCCGATGCGGATCTCCTCGGGGCGCACCCATACCGTCAGGCGATCGCCGGGCCGCTCGCGGCTGCCCTTTCGGAGGGGGAAGCCGAAGCGCGCGCCGAACGCCTCGACCATCGTCTCATCGTCATCGGCGCGGTGGCCGGTCAAAAAATTGTTCTCGCCGAGAAAACCGGCGACGAAGCGCGTCGACGGTTTCTTGTAGAGGTCGCGCGGCGGTCCGATCTCGACGATGCGGCCATGATTGAACACAGCGATACGATCGGACATCGCGATCGCCTCTTCCTGATCGTGGGTGACGTAGACGAAGGTCACCCCGGTCTCGCGATGCAGCCGCTTCAACTCCTTCTGCATCGTCTCGCGCAGCATACGGTCGAGCGCCGAAAGCGGCTCGTCGAGCAGCAGGATGCGCGGCCCGAAGGCCAAGGCGCGAGCGATGGCGACACGCTGCTGCTGGCCGCCCGACAGTTCGCGCGGCTTGCGCTCGGCCAGATTGTCCAGGCCGACCAGCGACAGCATCTCGGTCACCCGCGTGGCTATCCTTGCCTTCTCCCATTTGCGGACCCTAAGCGAGAAGGCGATGTTGTTGGCGACGGAGAGATGCGGGAACAGCGCATAACCCTGGAAGACGAAGCCAAAATTGCGGTCCTCCGGGTCGACACGGGTGATATCCCTGCCGTCGAGGCTGATCGTGCCCTTGCTCGGCGTGGTGAAGCCGGCCAGCGACATCAGCAAGGTCGTCTTGCCGGACCCGGAAGGCCCGAGCAAGGTGACGAACTCTCCTGCTTCGACCGAGAGGTTGATCCCGGTCAGCGCAGTGACCTTGTCGTAGGTCTTTGCCAGATCGTCGATGACCAGCAATGCCATGTCAGTCCGGGGTCATATCAGTTTCGGGCCATATCAGTTCGGGACCATGTCAGATCGGGTCCCTGATCAGCGGCGCCGTCGAGCAATGCAGGCCACCGCCGCCAAGCTCGACCGTCTCGTAGTTGCAGGTCAGCACGGTGATGCCGGCGGCATCGAGCCTGTCCGCCAAGCGCTTCGAGCGGCTGCCATGCATGATGACGCGACCGGGCGCGACGGCCAGGCAGTTGAGCGACATGGCGCTGTCTTCGGGAGGCAGTTCGATCATCTTGATGCCGCGCTTGTCCAGATATTCGATGAACGGGTAAGGAAGTTCGTTGACATTGACGATCGCCGTCTCGACGTCGACCATAATGAAGGCGCCGTCGATGTGAATACGGTATCCCGGCATCGGCACCTTGATCAGCGTCACGCCGAGGCCGGCGAGGATGCTTTCGACCTGCCGCACCCCTTCCGGATTGCAGGCGATGCTCACCGTGCAGACGGCCGTCTTGGCATCGATGAAGGCAAAGCCGCCGCCTTCGAAGACGGCCGAGCCGTGGATGGTTCCGAGGATCGGACATCCGGCCTTGGCCAGCGCCCGCGTCACCGGCAGTTCCTCGCCGCGGCGCACCCGCCGGGCCAGGCGGGTGACGATGGCGCCGCCCGGAATGCCGATGACGCTGTCACGGGTGTAGATCTGCTTCATCGCTCCAGGAGCGGCCTTGTCGACGAGGATGACGTCGACGCCTTCCGAACGCAGCAAATTGGTGAACTCGTCATGGGCGCGCTGCATGGCGGGCAAATCGGGCATCGTCCGGCCCACCCAGTACCAACCCTTTTCCGGATCGCCGAAGCCGCCGATTTCAGGCATCGGCTTGTTTTCGACCACGGAAAGCTCGTCGCCGGGCCTGTGCATCAGCACAGCGCGCAACCGGCCGACATCGTTCGAGCAACCCCAATGGCGGCCCCATACCGGGATCTGTTCCTCAGCCGTATCGAAGCCCGGCTCGGGGACGGAGCCGAATATGCTGAAGAACTTGTTCTCGCGGTATTCGTTGTCGCTCATTGCGGTGCTCATAGGCCTTCCTTTCCTTTCGATTGTTCCCGGCGGCGGGGTGCTTGAACTAGGATCTCTGGTGCCGGCGTTCGGTCAGCGCGCGTGCGGCAAGCGCCAGCACGGTAATGACGAGCAGGACGGTAGCGATCGCCGCCAGCGCCGGATCGACCGCATCCTGGATGCTGGTCCAGATGCGGCGCGGCAGCGTGACGACGGCGCGCCCGGTGATGAAAAGCGTCACCGTGATCTCGTCCCAGGAGGCGACGAAGGCGAGCAGCGCGCCGGCGGCAACGCCCGGAACGATGTTGGGCAAGATCACCTTGCCGAACACGGTCATCGGCCTGGCGCCGAGGCTTCTCGCCGCCTGCACCAGCTTCTGGTCGAGATTGGAGAGCGAGGCACCGATGGCCAGCACGGTCAGCGGCAAGGCCAGCACGACATGCACGAGAATGACGCCGGTGTAGCTGTCGAGCAGCGACAGCCGCGCCCACAGCTTGACCATGCCGACGGCGTAGATGATCGGCGGCACGATCATCGGCGACAGCAGAAGGATGCGCATCAACGACGGCCACCAGCCTCCTGCCGCCCAGGCGCCAACGGCGAAGGCGACACCGAGCGCCGTGGCAATCGCGGCGCAGGCGAGCGCGATGCCGGCGCTGGTCAGCATGCTGGGAAGCCAGCCCTTGCTCCAGTCGGCAAGCGCCGCGAAATGCTGCATCGAAATGCCGTCCTGCGGCAGCGACAGATAATCGCGGTCGGTCAGTGCGACCGGGATCACCACCAGGATCGGAACGAACAGGAAGCCGAGCAGGCACCAGGCCAGCAAGCGCGGCAGGCCAACTTCGATGATGCGCCGGGGCTTCATTGCTGCGGCCTCGCGACGAAGGCGGCGCGCAGCGCCGGGCTGCGCATGGCGGCAAAGACGATGATGCCGACCACCAGAAGCAGCATGGTCGACAGCGATGTTGCCAGGTCCCAGCGCGAGGTGCTCGAGATCTGCACCGAGATGTATTCGGCGATCATCAGGGTCTTGCCGGCGCCGAGCAGGGCGGGCGTGACGAGGAAGCCAAGCGAGAAGACGAAGACGAACAGTGTCGCCAGCGCAATGCCGGGCAGGCTAAGCGGCAGCCAGACGCGCCAGAAGATCGTTGCCGGCCGCGCGCCCAGCGAGCGTGCCGCCTGCATGATGCGGCGGTCGATGTCGGACAGATTGGCGTAGAGCAGCAGGATGGCGAACGGCATCATGTAGTGCACCATGCCGATGGTGACGCCGAAAAGGTTGTAGACAAGGTCGAGCGGCGTCGAGATCACGCCCGTACCCGTCAGCGCGCTGTTGAGGACGCCGCGGCGCCGCAGGATGGTGATCCAGGAAAACGCCCTGACCAGCACAGATATCCAGAACGGCACCAGCACCAGGAACAGCGAGATGCGGCGCCAGCCGGCCGACATATGGATGATGGCGAAGGCGACGATGTAGCTCGCCAGCACGGTCAGCACCGTGGTCATGACCGACACTTTGAGCGTCGTCATGACGACGCGGCCGACCGCGGCATTGGCGAACAGGCTCTGGTAATTGGCAAAACCCGGCTTCGGCTCGGTCAGGCTCAACGCAAGAACCTGCAGGATCGGCGCCGCATAGAGGCCGATCGCCACCAGGCTGGCGGGAACCGTCAGCAGCAGGGCTGTTGTCTTGAAATTTCGCATTGGATCAAATTCGCATCGGATGAGGGCCGCCGCCTTGCCGGTGGCAGCCCTTCCCTGTCGGCTCGCCCCTCTCAGCTCGAGATGAAGTCCAGGTACTTGTTCTGGAGCTCGGTCTCGTGTTCCGCGTAATAGGCGGGATTGAGCATGATCTGCGAGGCAGCATTCTCCTTCGTCGTCGGGTTCACGGCCGCGTCCTCCGGCGTCATCAAGGCCAGCGTCTTAGGGTTGGAAGGCCCGTTGCCCATGATCTGCAGCAGCACCAGCTGGCCGGCCGGATCGAGCGTCGAATTGATGAATTCGAACACTTTCTTGCCGGCGGGATTGCCCTTGGGAACCGACCACGCGCTGGCCGAAAGGATGTTCTGCTCCCAGATCCACTTGAACTTGTCGGGCGTTTCCTTGTGCAGGAGATTGGCGCGGGTGTGCCAGATGTTGCCCATCACGACCTCGCCCTCGCGGAACAATTGCTGGGTCTGAGCGCCGCCTTCCCAGAAGATGATGTCGGCGAGCATAGGCTTGAGCTTCTTGAATGCCCGGTCGACGTCGAGCGGATACAGGTCGGCGGGCGCGACACCGTCCGCCATGAGCACGAATTCGAGCTGGCCCTGGATCCATTTGCACATGGTGCGCTTGCCGGGGAACTTTGCCGTGTCGAAGAAGTCGGCCCAGCCGGTGGGTGCTGCACCCTTGGTTGCGTCGGCGTCATAGGCGAGCACGTTCGAATAGACATAATTCGAGACGCCGAACTCGCCGGCGAAATTCTCCGGCACCTGCGATTTGTCGACGATCGTGTAGTCGATCTTCTCGACCAGATTGCCTTTGCCCAGCGTCAGCGAATCGATCATGCCGCCGTCGGTGGCATCCCAGATGACCTTGCCGGACTCGACCATGGCCCGGATCGTGCCGATCGCAGGCCCCGCCCCGTCGATCACCACCTTCATGCCGCTCTTCTTGGTGAAGGGGTCGCCATAGGCTTTGGCGAAGGCATCCGCCGCCGCACCGCCCCAGTTGCAGACGACGATTTCGGAGGCATCGGCCAAGGCGATGCCCGGCTTCAAGGCGCCCGCAAGGCCGAGGCCGCCGAGTGCGACGAGGAACGAGCGGCGATCGATTTCACCGCGCGTGAATTTTTCCAGCGCGATCTCAGCCGCGTCTTGTGCGAAATGCGAGATTGTCATTGTTCATTCTCCCATTGTTGATGTTGACTGCAGGTTTCGCGGATTTGATCCGTCTCTGTTGTCTTTCTGGGCCATGACCTTTCCGAAAACCGGTTCCCACTTTTCGCTGACGCGGACCTTCGGTTCGGATCATGGCCTAGGTTCCCACTCTCGTCAGCGATCGGTTTTCCGCCGAGGCGTTTCCAGTCAGTTTCCAATGTGCCTTACGAGGCGCGGCCACGGAGTGGCGCACGACAAGCTTCACCGCGACCGGCGCCGCATCAGGTATCTCGGCACCGTTGATGTGGTCGATCAGCAGGCCGACCGCCCGACGGCCGAATTCCTCCGCGGACTGACGGATGGCCGTCAGCGGCGGATCAAGCAGGTCGACATTGCGGATGTCGTCGAAACCGACCAGCGACAGATCGGCGGGCACACTGATGCCGAGCTTGCGGCAGCCTTGCAAAATCCCCAGCGCCAGCATGTCGGCAGAGGCGAAGATTGCGGTCGGTGGATTGTCGAGCGCAGCGAACCGCAGGATGGCGCGCAGGCCGGACTCTTCGTCATAGTCGCCGAAAAAGACGTGGTCTGGATCCAGCTTCACGCCTGTGCGCTCGAGGCATTCCTCGAAGGCTCCGAACCGCTCCTTGCTGCTGAGCAGCGCCGGCGGGCCGCCGACAAAGGCGATCGCGTTGTGGCCATTATCAAGAAGATGCTCGGTCGCCAGCCTGGCGCCGCGACGATTATCGGCAAACAGGCGCGGCGCAATGGCGCCGGGCACATCCTCGTCGACCAGGACGACGTTGCTGCAGGCATTGATCTTCTGGACCAGCGCGCCGTCGTCCGGGTGGTTGGTCATCAGCAGGATACCGTCGACCTGCGCGTCGTCGATGCGCGACAGGAAGCCCAGTTCCTTGGCGGCCATGTTGCGGCTGTTGAACATCACCAGGCTGTAGCCGAGCCGGCTTGCTTCTTCTTCCGCCGAACTCGCGATGGCGGCGAAAAATGGGTAGGAGATGTCGGAAACGATCAAGCCGATGGTTTCGCTGCGGCCCTTGCTGAGGCGCCGCGCGATGGCGTTGGGCCGATATTCCAGTTCCGCAACCGCTGCCCTGATGCGCTCGCTGGTTTCCGCCGGCAGCTTTATGCGGCCGTTCAGATGGCGCGACACGGTGGTGACCGAGACGCCAGCCGCATGCGCGACATTCCGGATCGTCGATGCGGTGGGTTTCTTCATGAGGCGACTGTGCTCAGCGTTCCCGATAGGCGAGGATTTCAGCACAGGAAATTGCGCTTGTAAACCGCTTTACTAAACCGGTTTCGTAAAATCGAACATTACCACCATTCGGGGAAGGTCGCGTAAGCGGCCTTGGCCAGCGTCGGGATCTCCTCGTCGGGAACCGAGTTGTAGGGCCAGAGCAATCGCGGGCCGAGCGGCGCCCAGCCGCCGGCCGCCGCCATCGCCTTGTCGAGTGCTGCATCGCTGACATCGTAACGGGTGCGAAACGGTAGGACATGTGCGGCGAGGAAGGCCTGTATGCGGGCCTCGACCTCGGCAGCGGCGGCCATGTCGGTGCGGATTATCTGCCACCACATCATCGCGCCCTTCGGGTTGAGGCAGGCAACGTTGGAATAGCTGCCATGGGCCCCTCCAGCATAGCCTGTTGCCAGCGTGTGGCCGGGGACGAAGACGGAAAATCCGTCCAGTTTGCGGCGCATGTCGGCATACCAGCCGGCGTCGCCGCCCGGCAGCTTGGCGCCGACCAGCGATGGCACGGCCGCACGCAGACTGGCGATGCCGTCGAGCGTCAGGTGGCGCTTGGCGTGCGGCGGATTGTAGAGCACCAGCGGCGTTTCAGGCGCGGCGTCGCAGAGGCCGCCGGCAAAGCGCATGACCTCGTCGTCGCTGGGCGGCCACCAGTCGGGCAGCGTGAACTGCACCGCTGCCGGGCGAAGTCCGGCTACCCGCGTCAGTCGCTCCAGCGCGACGCGCGGATTGGACTGGCTGATGCCGATCTGGAAAGGAAGGCGCGCGCGGCCGGCTATGGTTGCGACCAACTCACAAAGCCGGTCGAATTCGGGCTCGGTCTGGCAATGGAATTCGCAGGCGGTGCCATTGGAATAGACGCCATCGACGCCTGAGGCGCAGAGCCGGGCGATCGTCTCTTCCGTCGCCTGCCAGTCGATCGCTCCGCGATCGTCGATGGCCAGCATCACCGCGCCCCAGATGCCGCGCGGTGCGTGTGCGGGCAAGCGGGCCAGATGGTCGTCGAGGTCAGCGTCCACCGGCGATCTCGTGTTCGCGGCGGGTTTCGTTCGACGCGAGGGCAGCCTCGATAATGGCGATGATCTTGCGCGCATAGATGCCGTCGACCGGCACCGGCGTGTCATCGGCAATGGCATCGCGCATTGCGCTCCATTCGCGCACCAGCGCGTTATGCATCCAGTTCGGCTCAAAGGAACCGGGCAGCTCGGTCCAGACCGTATCGCGGCCAAGCATCGTGCCGCGGTCCATGTCGATGCGCAGCGTTCCCTGCTCGCAGATAAGGTCCATGGCGTAGGTCGTAGCGCCGGTGCGGTACCCGACGCTCTGCACCTGGCCGATGCCGCCGCCGGCGAAGCGCAGTCCGAGCAAGGCGGTATCGTCTGCTTCCTGGTCATGGAACTTGGCGCCGAGCATGCCGCTCACCGACACGACATCATCATCCATCAGCCAGACCAGGCGATCGACCGCGTGGATGCCGGCCGTCAACAGCATGCCGCCGCCGGTCGCCTTGCGCAGATGCCAGTCGCGGCGATTGTGCTCCATCCACAGCTTGATGATCCAGCTCGATCCGGCGAGAGGCCGGCCGAGCTCGCCTTCCTCCAGAATTTGCCTGGCCGCCATGCAGGGCAGGGCGAAATGCATGAGGTGGGCGACCATCAGCTTGACGCCACCCTTGGCCACGGCGGCGTTGATCGCATCGCAGGCAGCCACCGTCGGCGCCATCGGTTTTTCGAGCAGGATATGCTTGCCGGCCCTTGCCGCGCCGATGGCCATTTCGGCATGGAGATGGTGCGGGCTGGCAATGAGGACCGCATCGACCTCCTTGTCGTCCAGCAGCCTTCGCCAGTCCGCGTAGCCGCGGCCGCCATGTTCAGCGGTGAATTGCTGCAGTGCGTCGGCATTTCCTCGAGAGGCGGCGACGAGGCGAATGCCGCCAACCTCAGGGATTGCCCGCGCATGGGCTGCGCCGAAATCGCCGGCGCCGATAATTCCTATTCCAATCATGGTCCTGCCTTTTGATAAGCGGCGTCGATCAGCGACATCGCCGCAACATAATCTTCGATGGACACCGGCGGAGGCGCCTTTCTGGCCAGCCGGTCAAGCGTATCGCGCATGAACAGACGATAGCGCGTTGCCGGCAGTTCGACCGGCAAGTCGACGATTGCCGCGTCGTCGAGCGTTGCGCAGATAACATGGTCGCCATGATCGATGAGGGTGGCATTGGCACTGACGATACGCCACTCGAAGTCACCGCCGGGGCGCATCGAAGCAAAGGTGTAACCGGCCTCGACGATGAACAGCGCGCCGGCCTCGTCTTCCAGCACCAGAAGTGCGTGATCCTCGACCGGGCCGGGATGGATGCGGTTCGCGATCGAAACGCTTTTCAGGCCGAGCTTGCCGGTTGCGAGGCTGAGTGCCGCGTCGACGCCGTGTATGCCGAGATTCCTCAATGCACCCCCGCCACCAACCGCCGGGTCGAGCACCCAGGCGACACCGTCGGCGATGTAGCGTTGCGGCGGGCCGTTGACCAGCCGGAACTGGCAATGCGCCACGGGGCCGGCGCGACCTTGCCGGCGCAGCCGTTCAAGGCCGGCAACGGCCGGCCCGAAACGGTTGGGCAGGGGAACAGCGACAAAAGCCTGGTGCTGCCTGGCAAGGTCGCGCAGCGCCATCAGTTCCCTCGTATGGCTGGCCGCCGGCTTCTCCAGGATCAGCGGTATCCTTGCCGCGATGATCGCACGTGCCCGCGCCGGCACCATCGAAGGGTGCCCCATCAACAGGATCACATCCGGCGGGCTGGAGAGTATCTCCTTGAAATCTTCGATAAACGGCAGGTCGTGGTGCGCGGCGAACGCTTGCGCTTGGCCAGGATCCTCGTCCCAGATACCGGCGATCTCCGTGCCATAAAAGCGTGCGGCGTCGAGGTGTATTTCGGCGTGCCAGTGGCTCGAGCCGGCGAGGGTAATCTTCATACGGAGGCAGCAGGTTTGTTATGGGCTTGCAGGATATCCTACAAGTGCTTATACGACAAGCGGCGGGCAAGCTTCAGCGGATGATGAAAGCAGTGGGATGGCGGAACTGAAGTCGATCGAACCGTTGAGCAGACCACCGCTGCTTCACGTCACCGTGCAGGAAAGCCTCAGGGCCTATATCGAAAGCAACCAGCTCAAGGCAGGCGATCCCCTGCCGCCGGAGACGTTCCTGGCGCAGCGGCTCGGCGTCGGCCGCAACTCCGTGCGCGAAGCCATCAAGGCGCTGGAATCGATCGGCATCCTGGAGACGCGACGCGGCATCGGCGTGTTCGTCAAGGAGTTCTCGTTCAAGCCGCTGCTGGATAACCTGGCCTACGGTTTGCAGGATTCGCTGCGCGATGTCGAAGAGCTGCGCGAAATCCGTCGCGTGCTGGAAACCGGCCTCATCGCCAAGACGATCGAGATGATCAGTGCCGAGGACATCGAGGCGCTGCGCCAGTTGACCGAGCGCATGCGGCAACGTGCCGAGCGCCATGAGAGCTTCGCCGAAGAGGACCAGCAATTCCATCAGCTGCTGTTCCGCTGCCAGAACAATCACATGCTGAGCGCGCTGATCGACATCTTCTGGACGGCGTTCAACAAGGCCTCGAATTTCACCAATCTCGATAATCCGACGCCGCTGGCGACATGGCGCGACCATCATGAGATCGTCGAGGCTGTCGCGGCCAAGGACGTCGACCAGGCGCGTCGGCGGCTCGACGACCATTACCGGGGGATCCAGCAGGTTATCGCAAAAAACCGAACAAGCTGAAGAACAACCTGACTATGCCAAGGGAGGAAACCATGCGTATCAGGACCATCGCATTCTCAGTCGCCGGGCTGCTGCTCGCCAGCATTGCCCCATTGACCAGTGTCCAGGCACAAAGCGCCAAGACCATTGCGGGCGGCTTCGACGTCGGTCCCGGCGGTTTTCCCAAGAACTTCAACCCGCTGGTGGCGACCGGCGGCTACACCTGGCTCAGCACCTATTTTGAACCGCTGGTCATCTACAATGCCGGGCTGGCCGATATCGAAGGCGACCTCGCCAAGGACTACAAGATCAGCGACGACCAGCTGAGCTATACGTTCAACCTGGTCAACGAGACCTGGCATGACGGCAAGCCGTTCACCTCGAAGGACGTCAAGTTCACCCTCGAGCTTGCCAAGAACAAGGCCTCCGGCAGCCTGTTTGCCGCCCGCCTCGCCAACATCGCCTCGGTCGATGCCCCGGATGACCACACCGCAGTGGTGAAGCTATCGAAACCGAACGGCTCGTTTCTATCCATCCTCTCGCAGCTGATGATCCTGCCGGAGCATGCCCTGGCCGCTCTGCCGCCGGAATCGCTGGCGACAAGCACCTGGTGGTCGACCACTCCGGTCGGCACCGGCCCGTTCAAGTTCAAACGATACGTGAGCGACCAATATGTCGAACTGGCAGCCGATGACGATTATCGCGGCGGCAAGCCGAAGGTAGACGTGCTCATCAACCGCTATTTCGAGTCGCCGGCGGCGGCCGTTGCCGCGCTCCGTGCCGGCGAAATCCAGTTCACTTATGTCGAGCCCGACGATGCGGCATCGTTCAAGAGCGACAGCAATTTCAAGGTGATCGAAGGTGCCTCGTACGTGGTCAACTATATCGGCCTGAACCAGAAGGTCGACCTGTTTAGGGATATCCGTGTCCGCCAGGCGATCATGTACGCGATCGATCGCAACGCCATCATCGACAGCCTCTACGGCGGTGCCGCCGAGCCAGCGAATTGCGGCTATGTCGCGCCGCATCTCGTTCCCGCAGGCCTCGAACCCTATGCCTACGATCCGGCAAAGGCCAAGGCGCTGCTGAGCGAGGCCGGCTGGGACAAGATCAACGGCGACAAGCCGATCACCTTGCTGACCTATTACGGCTCGCCGCAAGCGGCCAATGTGATGGCCGCTGTCCAGTCGATGCTGGCCGAGGTCGGCATCAATGTGGTGCCGCGGGTCGTCGATACGCCGACCTACAACGGCATCGTCTACAAGCAAGGCACGCCGGACTGGAACGCCTTTCCGATGGTCTATGCCGGCCTGCAGAACGGCCCCAACCCGGCCGGCCTCAATCCCGGCCTCAACAAGTCGCAGATCCCGCCGGCAGGCTTCAACACCATGCGCATCGAGTTCGACGATCTGAGCACCGCATTGGACGCCGCGCTAGGCCAAACCGATCCGGCCAAGCTCGATCAATCCTGGCAGGGGGTCTGCAAGGTCATGAACAAGGAGCTACCCTGGGCGACGTTGTGGGTGGCCAACCGCTATGGCGTAGCCTCCAACAAGCTGCATGACTTCGTCTGGACGCCGGCGCCGGGCGGCGGCCCCTACGCAGCTCACCCCGAGCGCTGGGACATCCAGTAAGAAGCCCGCAACCAAGCGAGCAGGCGGGACCACTTTGGCGCCGCCTGCCACCGCCACGGAAAGCCCATGTTGAGCTTCATCGCCCGCCGCAGCGCCACAGGATTGCTGATGCTGGTCGCGCTCAGCGTCCTCATCTTCATCCTGTTGCGGCTGGCGCCGGGCGATCCGATCGACGCCTATATCAACCCATCGGTCCCCATGTCGGCTTCCGACCTCGAGGGCCTGCGCGAACGGCTCGGGCTCGATCGGCCGCTTCCCGTGCAGTATCTCGCCTGGCTGCGCGCGGCGCTGAGCGGTGACTTCGGCTATTCGATCCAGCGCAGCGGCGTTGCCGTGCTGCCACTGGTCATGGAACGCATCGGCCCGACGGCGCTGCTGATGGGTACGGGCCTGGCGATCGCCATCGTGCTCGGCATTTCCGCCGGCATTTTCAGCGCGGTGCGCCGTAACGAACCATCCGACATCGCGCTGTCGGTGCTGTCGTTTATCGGTATCTCCAGCCCGGCTTTTCTGACAGCGCTGCTCGGTCTCTATTTCTTCTCGGTGCTGCTGCGCTGGGCGCCGTCCGGCGGCATGCAGACCGCCGGTGCGCCGTTCTCGGCGACGGATGTGCTTGCGCACCTCGTCCTGCCCGCCTGCCTGCTGTCCGTCGGCCATGCCGCGCTGATCATGCGTTACATGCGCGCCTCGCTGCTGGAAGTGCTCAACCAGGATTACGTGCGGACGGCGCGTGCCAAGGGCGTGCGCGAGTTCTGGGTTATCATCAAGCACGCGACCCGCAACGCGCTCTTGCCGGTCATCACGCTAATCGGCTCGACTGTCGGCATCGCCATCGGCGGCGCTATCTTCCTGGAAAGCGTGTTCAACTGGCCGGGCATGGGACTGCTTCTGGTCAATGCCGTTGGCACCCGCGACTACCCGGTGATCATGGGCGCCACGCTGGTGATCGGCGTTTGCGTCATCCTGGTCAACCTGTTGACCGACGTCGTCTATGCCGTCGTCGACCCGCGCATTCAGGTGGCGTGATGGTAATCACTGCGCCGGATACGACAGCCGTGCCGCAAACCAAAGGCCCGCTTCGCCGCGCGCTCGACCGCTTTTTCGAAAACCGCGCGGCGCGTGCCGGGCTTTTGATCGTCATCCCGATCCTGCTGGCGGTTTCGACGTATCCTTTGTGGTGGCCGTTCGGTCCTAACACCATCGACCTCCGAGCAATGAACAAGGCGCCGTCGGCCATTCATTGGCTGGGCAGCGACGGCGTCGGGCGCGACGTCATGGCCCGGTTGCTGCAAGGCGGGCGAATCTCATTGCTGGTTGCCGTCAGCTCGGTCGCCATCTCCACCGTCATCGGCTTCCTGGTCGGTGCCGTCGCCAGCTTTGGCGGGCGCCTCGTCGACGGCACGGTGATGCGCCTGGTCGATCTGGCGATGACGCTGCCGCCGGTGATCTTCCTGCTGGTGCTGGCTTCGATTGCCGGCACCGGCATCGCCCCGACCATACTGGTGATCTCGCTGCTCTCCTGGCCGGTGCTGTCGCGCATGGTGCGCGCCCGGCTGCTCGAACTGCGCGAGCGCGATTTCGTCGTTGCCGCCCGCGGCATGGGCGCGGGGCTGCCGCATCTGCTGTTCCGGCATGGCCTGCGCAATTGCATCGATATCCTGGTCGTTTACGCCACCTTGCAGATCGCCAACGCCATCCTGCTCGAGGCCGGCCTGTCCTTCCTCGGCCTCGGCATCGCACCGCCAGAAGCCAGCTGGGGCAACATGCTCAATCTCGCCCGCTCCACCGTCGTGCTTGAAAATTACCCCTGGCAATGGATGTTCCCGGGCGCCGCACTGGTGCTCACCGTGCTCGCCATCAACTTCATCGGTGACGGCCTGCGCGACGCATTCGACCCCCGCTCCGATCTCAACTGACCTCAAAGGTTTATCAAAATGCCCCTGTTTACCGGCGTCGTGCCACCTGTCGTCACCCCGCTCAATGCCGATTTCAGCATCGACTTCCCGTCGTTCACCCGCACTATCGAGAACCTGCTCGACGGTGGTGTTCACGGGCTGTTCGTGCTCGGCTCGACCAGCGAGGTGGTCTTCCACGACGAGGCGGGCCGCAGGGCCATCCTCGAGCACGCGGTCAAGGTCAATAACGGCCGGGTTCCGATCTTCGCTGGGGTAATCGACCCGACTACCGACCGCGTCATCAACCACGCCCGGATCGCCAGATCGGCCGGCGCCGACGCCATCGTCGTCACCGCGCCGTTTTATACCCGCACCAGCCAGCCGGAGATCGGCGACCACTTCCGCTATATCAAGGATGCGATCGACATTCCGGTCATCGCCTACGACATCCCGGTCTGCGTCCATGTCAAGCTGGAGCGCAAGACCACGGTCGGCCTCGCCAGGGAAGGCGCCATCGCGGGCATCAAGGATTCCAGCGGCGATGACGGCAATCTGCGTTACGTGCTCAAGGACATGGCCGACGACCCCGGCTTCTTCGGCATGACCGGCTCCGAGATCCTGGTCGACAGCGTGCTGGCGATGGGTGCGCATGGCGTCGTGCCGGGCCTCGCCAATGTCGACCCGCATGGTTATGTCAGGCTGTGGAAGCTGACGCAGGCGGGCCAGCATGCCGAAGCCCGCCTGGAGCAGGAGCGATTGTTGAAACTGTTCGAGATCGTCTGGATCTCGCTCGGCAGGACCAGCGCCGGCTCGGCCGGCGTCGGCGCCTTCAAGGCGGCGATGAAGAGCCTCGGCATCATCGCCTCGAACACCATGGCGCGGCCGCAACGCAGCCTGAACGAGGAAGAAACCGCGAAGGTCGACATGATCCTTCGCGACGTGGGGCTGCTCCGCTGAGTGTCGCGCCGATCCTCTCGATTTCCGGCCTGCGCGCGGTGTTCCGCATCGCGGGGCGCGACATCGCGGCGGTAACGGATGTCGACCTGACGATCGGCTCCGGCGAGACGGTGGCGCTCGTCGGCGAATCCGGATCCGGCAAATCCGTCACCAGCCTGTCGATCATCGGCCTGTTGCCGAAAAGGGTCGGACATATCGCCGAGGGGTCGATTGCGCTGCGGCGCAAGAACGGCACGGTCACCGAATTGACCAGCCTCGATGCCGAGTCGCTGCGCAAGATACGCGGCAACGAGATCGGCATGGTGTTCCAGGAGCCGATGACCAGCCTCAACCCGGTCTACACGATCGGCGAGCAGATCGCCGAACCGATCCGCATCCATCTCGGCAAATCGCACCGCGAGGCAGAAGCAGACGCGGTGCGGCTGCTGGAACAGGTCGGCATTCCCGATCCGAAGCAGCGGGCGCGGCAATATCCACACGAACTTTCGGGCGGGATGCGCCAGCGTGCCACCATAGCCATGGCCCTGTCCTGCGATCCAGGCTTGCTGATCGCCGACGAGCCGACGACCGCGCTGGACGTCACCATACAGGCCCAGATCCTCGATCTTTTGGCCGAACTGCAGGCGCAGCGCGGCATGGGCATCCTGTTCGTCACCCACAATCTCGGCGTCGTCGCCGAAATCGCCGACCGGGTGGCGGTGATGTATGCCGGGCGTATCGTCGAAACTGGTCCGGTGAGCGAAGTGTTCACCCGTCCGCGTCATCCCTATACGGCAGGGTTGATGCGCTCGGTGCCGAGGCTCGGCCAGGCCACGGCGCTGAAGGCGGCGGGAACGCCGCTGCCGACCATTGCCGGAAATGTTCCGTCGCTCGCCTTGCTACCCAAGGGCTGTTCCTTCGCGCCGCGTTGCCCGATGGCTATCGCTGCCTGCCGCGCCGCGGTCCCTCCATTGTTTGGGGCGACGCCGACCCAGCAAAGCCGCTGCCTGCGCTGGGAGGAGCTCTGATGGCCGACGCCCCTTTCCTCGCTGTCAAAAACCTGACCAAGCATTTTGCGCCGACAGCGTTCTCGCGCGGACCCGTCGTAAGGGCGTTGGAGGATATTTCCTTCGATATCAGGCGTGGCCAGGTGGTCGGCCTGGTCGGCGAATCCGGGTCCGGCAAGACGACGATCGGCCGCTCGGTGCTGCGTCTGATCGAGCCGACATCCGGCCAAATCAACTATGACGGCACCGACATCACCAGGCTGGGTGCCGCCCAGTTGCGCCGCCAGCGCCGCAAGATGCAGTATATTTTCCAGGATCCCTTCGCCAGCCTGTCGCCGCGCATGACGATAGGGCAGATCCTCACCGAAGGCCTGGACATTCAAGGCATCGGCAAGAAGTCCGAGCGGCGGGCGAAGGCCGAGAAGGCACTTGCCGCGGTCGAGTTGCCGGTCGACGCCTATGACCGCTACGCCCATGAATTTTCGGGCGGCCAGCGCCAGCGCATCGGCATCGCCCGGGCGCTGACGCTCGAGCCGGAATTCATCGTTGCCGACGAGCCGGTCTCGGCACTCGACGTCTCGATCCAGGCGCAAATCATCAATCTGTTGCGCGACCTGCAGCTCCGGCTCGGCCTGACTATGCTGTTCATTTCGCACGATCTGGCTGTCGTCGAGTACATCTGCGACACGGTCATCGTGCTCTATCTCGGGCGCATCATGGAGGTTGCGCCGGCGGCCGAGCTTTATGCCCGGCCGCAGCATCCCTACACACGCGCGCTGCTGTCAGCCATTCCATCGCTCGATCCGCTGGCCAGGCAAGGCCGGCAGGTGCTCAAGGGCGATATTCCAAGC
Source organism: Mesorhizobium sp. M0701 (assembly GCF_040320365.1). Lineage (NCBI taxonomy): Bacteria > Pseudomonadati > Pseudomonadota > Alphaproteobacteria > Hyphomicrobiales > Phyllobacteriaceae > Mesorhizobium > Mesorhizobium sp. M0701. The sequence continues at coordinate 26,534 of NZ_JAMYPO010000036.1, read as the reverse complement.
CCGGCAAACCCGCCGTCGGGCTGCGTTTTCCGAACCCGTTGCCCGTTTGCGCTGGAGGCTTGCGCCGGGGCTGTGCCGCCGCTGAGGGCGACAGCCGAGGGCCATCTGAAGGCCTGCATCCGCGACGACATCGCTTAGGTTTTTTGCCCTCGGCCTACGGGAGAACTTGGGCGAGATGGACAAGGTCGTCGGCCACAAAGTCCCAGCTCTCAAGAGGCGAGAGATCGGTCGTCTGCGCCGGGCCATGCTCTTTTGGCCGAGCAACAAAGGCGGTTCCGATACCGCATTTTCGTGCCGCAGCCAGGTCGTCATTATGCGCGGCGACTAACACGGCCTCCGCAGGTCGCACCTCCAGGATCTCCAATGCGCGGAGATAAGCCTGCGGCGCAGGCTTGTAGGTGCCGAACACATCCGAGCCAAGGACGGTGTCCCAAGGCAGGCCGGCGCGCTTGGCCATATCCAGCAACAGCCGGGTATTGGCTCCTGACAAAGGCACGATGATGAAGCGTTCCTTTAGCCTCGCAAGGCCTTTCAGCGAATCGGGCCACGGCTCCAGCCGGTGCCAGGCGAGGTTGAGTTCCTCAAGTTCGGCGGTCGGCAGCTCGGACGGGGCCAGCCCGAACTGGACGAGGGTGGCGTCCAGACTCTCCCTGTTGATCACGTCAAGTGAAACGAAAGGCCGGTGCCCCGTCCGCACCGCCTCGGTCGAGGCGTCATAGCGCGACGCCCACGCATCGGCGAATTCACCGGGATCGACCTGCTGTACACCATTTCGCGCGAGGAAGGCGCCGGCCTCCCTTGCGATACCGCTGCGCCAATCAACGACGGTTCCCAGAACATCGAAGAATAGGACTCGAGTGGCGGTCATAATTGAGCTTTCCGGTCGGGTTGCGGTGGGTGTCCTGCCGCATCAGTCGCGATAGGACGGATCGACGTCGTCGAGCTGCTGATCAGATAGTCGAAATGTTTAAAAGCCTGATCGCGAAGGTGGTTCCCCCGGGCTCATTGAAACGTCGTCGACACCAACCCATATGCAATGCGCGTCGGATGTTTCCTCCCATTCGTCCGGCGCGTTCCCCTCTGAAGGTTTTCGACCTTCACATCTGGCCGGGCTTTGCAGCCCGGCCTTTTTTTGCGGGGTAAGTGAGCGAGCCGAGATCATGGCGCAGGGGTGCCCAGCGTATCGATGCGTTCGCCAGCGCCGCGGGATCGCCAAGCACGCGCAGCGTCTTCAGCCGAGCTGTGCCGCCGGCGGCGATCGAGACGGCCGATGCCGGCACGCCAAGCGCCTTAGCTACCAGCCTTTCCAGCGCTCGATTGGCGGCTCCGTTTTCCGGCACGGCGCGGACGCGGGCTTTTAGATAGCTTCGCCCATCCACCGATGTTTCGATGCCGTCCAGCCTGTCCATCGCCGCTTTCGGCGTCAGCCGGACGAACAGGTCGATGCCGTCGGCGCGCGTGCGAAACGGCGCGCTCATCGACGCCCTCAGACGACCAGCGAAAGTACGGTGGTGAGCAGGAACTGCCGGATGAAGAACAGGATCAGCAGCAGGATGATCGGCGAGATGTCGATGCCGCCGAGGTCGGGCATGAAGCGGCGGATCGGCCGAAGCGCCGGCTCGGTCAGCCGGTAGAGCATGTTGCTGATGGTGTCGACGAACTGGTTGCGGGAGTTGACGACGTTGAAGGCGTAGAGCCAGGAAAATATCGCCGAGGCGATGATGATCCACCAGTAAAGGTCAAGCGCCATGACAATGGTCTGAATGAGGGCGATCATGCCGGTCTCCGATTGCTGCCGACATGTAGCCACTGTAGGTGAAAGCGGCAAGAGCCGTCTTCCGCCACATCGCGAAGCCGGACGAACGGCCGAACGGCATTTCGGCAGCAAGCGCAGCCTTGACAGGAAACCGCAGCGGCCGATAAAAGCCCCATCCGCTGGACGGGGCTGTAGCTCAGCTGGGAGAGCGCGTCGTTCGCAATGACGAGGTCAGGAGTTCGATCCTCCTCAGCTCCACCAGCGGATTTTTAGAATCCCTTGCCTGGTTGCATGCCGAAGACCCGCTTGGAGTCCATGGCTATCCTCAGCTGAAGCAACCGAATGCATCGCGGGCCTCTGCCGGCTTGGCACTATCGTTGCCGGGTGGATTCACATCGGCGACGTAAAGGCCTTCTACACCAGTAGCGTATGCGGCCTATTGCTACTGCGCCTCGTCCTTGCCAGACTTGGCCCGTCTTCAAAACCGAGGGGAATTCACCATGACCAGCACGACAAGGCGTGATTTTGTAGGTCTTACAGGAATGGCAGCGACTGCCCTGGCCGGTGCTGTTGCAACACGAGCTACCGCTGCGGAAAGCGACGTATCGCCATCGTTCGATGAGATTCTTCAAGAGTACAATCAAAACAACACAGAAAGGACTAGATCAAAGCTGGCGATCTATGTGGTGCTTTCTCATCTGCACGCCAGTCTCGAGGACGAATTTAGCGACCTTGGGCTAGAGCTGCCTTTAGGGAAAAAAGCGTTGCCATCGAACCTGCCGGCCAATTTCGCGGACGCGCAGGTTGCACCCCTTCCTTGGCTCTTCAAGCCCTCGGAAGTTACCGACCACGAACGAAACGGCTATGCGACGATTGCAATGCGAATGAACGCAGTGATGGCAAGACACACCGCCGACGTGAGTGTCGGGGTTTCGCATATCATGTCGCACAAGGGATAACCGCGACCTTGCCGGCGAGCACGGCACGTCAGGCGAGCACAACGCCGGCCGGCGATTTGTTGTTGCGGGCGAACCGATTGCCTGTTTTCGCGAGGCGACTGCGCTGCGAGAGTCCTCACAATGGATAAATCCCTCCGGGACGCGCCGCGCGAGATAGCAAAGCTCTCGGCACCCCGGCCAGTGGGAATTGTCAGCCGTCCGCGCGTAGTGGCGCTGCTGTCGCAGGCCCTCGACAGCGGTGCATGCTGGCTGGCTGCGCCTGGTGGATACGGCAAGACCACCGCGGTGATCGACTTTCTGGAACACAGCGGGCCGGAACAAGGCGGCCTGAAGCAGGGCGAATCGGCGTACAACTGGTATCGGGTCGACACCGAGGACCAGGACGTTGCGCGCCTTTTCCACTATCTGACGCTGTCGCTCGACGGCAGGCATGCCGGCATGCCGGTGTTTGGTCCGGAATATGCCGACAATTCCGACGATTTCGCGCGGCTGTTCTTCCGCACCTATTTCTCGCGGCTTGATCCGGGCACGATCCTGGTCCTCGACGATCTGCATCGTGCCGATGCGCCAGGCTTTCGCCGGACGCTGGCGATCCTGTTGCGCGAACGCCCCAACACCGTCCGCTGCATCTGCACATCGCGGATGCTGCCCGAGGGCGATGTCACCGACCTCGTGCTGTCGGGACAGTTGCCGGTCCTCAACCAAACACTGCTGGAGTTTTCGCCTGCGGAGGCTCGCAACCTCATCACCGCCCGCTCGCAATCGCCGTCCGAGGTCGGCGACATTTCGGAGGCGCGCGGCTGGGCGGTGGGCCTTCTCCTGCTGGCCAACGCCGGAATGTACTACCCGCTTTCGCAGACCGGCCTTGCCGGAGGCGCCGGCCTTCGGGAGATTGTCGGACGTTATTTCCTGCGCGACATCGCGCCGGAGGACCAGGATCTGCTTATCAGGCTCAACGTTCTGCCGGAGATCAGCACGGAGCTTGCCGATGCGTTCCTGGGCTCGCCGCAGGCTGCTCGCCTGCTGGTGCGGCTGCAGCATCGCCAGCTGCTGATCACGCGCGACGGTCCGGGCGGCGCCGCCTTCCAGCTGCATGACTTGTTGCGCGAATACCTTGCCGGCCTACTGGACCGGCGCGTGACGGAAGCGGACCGTTCCAGGCTGCGCGAGCAGGCAGCAAAGGTCCTGCACGAGGCAGACAAAACCGACGCGGCAATCGTGCTGGCGTTGCAGGCGGGCGCCTGGCCGCTGGCACGCCAGCTCATTCTGGAGTGCGCTAACGGCGTTCTCTCGCAAGGGCGCAGGGCCAGCTTCGTCGAATGGTGCAATAGGCTGCCCCCCGACCAGATGGACGGGTGGGTCCATTATTGGCTGGGCGTCGCCTTCGCATCGGACGATGCGAAGGCCGAACCGCACTTCTCCAAGGCATGGCAAGCATTCGAGAACACCGACATGCGCGGCCAATGCCTGACGGTCGCGCGGGCGGTCGTAGTCAAGACTGCCAGCTGGCGTACGCATGAGGGGCTGGCGGATTGGACGCGCCGAGCCTCACAGGTTCTTGCCAGGGGATTGCCGGAGTTGGATCCGGAGGAACTCATGATGGTCAGGCTCGGCATCCTGCGGGCCGTCGATTTCGCCGAACCTGGCGAATTCGACGTCCATGACGCGAAGCGCCTCGTGAATGATATCCAGCAGCGCCTGACACATCTGCCGATCGAGGATTCGGTCGAGTTGCGCCTGCTGGCAAGCGAAGCGCTCATCGACTACGCGACCTCGTCGGGGCAGCGCGACATTTTTGCCAATGCCGTGGACAGCGTTGCCGCCGATCTCGAACATCCGGATATCCCGCCGCTGGTGCTCGGCATGTGGCTGGTGTCCTTTGGCTCGGCCAGCGGCCGTTACTTCCCCTATTCGCGGCGCGGTTTTGTCTATGCCTCGGCCGAGGATGCGTTGCGACGCGCAACGGCGATAGGCGAGCGGCACGCCTTACGGGGCGTCGAGTTCAGCGCCCTCTATCAGCTTCAATTGCTGATGAAGCTTCACAACAGGTTCTCGGAATTCAATGCGCTCGTCTCCCGGCTGGACGAGATCGCGGACAGCAGGTTCACAACCCAGGTCGCTGTAGTCGCCGACTGCCACGCGGCGATGCACACGCGCAACGGCGACTTCGTCAAGGCTTATCTCGACTGCGATGCCTTCATGGATGCGATCGAGCGGGCGAATGAGCCGATGATCGAACGCTGGCCGCATTACGTCACCAAATACCAGGTCCTGCTGGCCGATCGGCGTCCAGCGGAGGCCATTGCGCTACTCCAGGAGATCGTCGAAAGGCTGAGCGGCGGCCCTCGCCAGCGCGTCGAACTCAACATTCTGGCCGCTCAGGCCCTGGAGCAGAAGTGGAACGGCGGCGCGTCCTATGGCAGTCGTCTGGCTGAATTCATGGAGGCGTTGCGCCAGGTCAACCCCTCCGCAATCCTGCTCAACCTGCCGGACCTATTGGCCGATCTTGTCGCCGATGCGCTGGAGCGAAAGATCGACGTCGATCTCTGCCGCCGTGTCGTTCGGGCGCGATATCTGGTCCCGCCCGCTGGCCGACCCGCCCAGTGGCGTTGGCCGCTCAGGATCCACTTGATGGGAGGCTTCCGCCTCGAAATCGATGGTGCCGAGGTCGCGCCCGGTGCCAAACCTACCCGCGCGCTCGACATATTGCGCATTATCTGCCTGTCGAGGGACCAGGTCTGTTCGGTGGAAACCCTGCAGGATTGGCTCTGGCCCGACCTCGACGGCGACCAGGCCAAAGCGGCCTTGGAGCAGGCGCTGCATCGTCTGCGCAAATTGCTCGGGCAAGGCGAACTCGTAACGCTGAGAGAAGGCCGTTTGCGGCTCGCTGCCGACAAGGTCTGGATCGATCTGCAGGATTGGGAAGACCGGCTGAAACCCGTTCTGTCGGGCCAAAGAGACTGCGCAATCGAGGAGCAGGAGATGCTGCTGGAAGGCTTTGTCGGCCCGCTTTTCTCGAATGCCCCGATGCCCGCCTGGTCGAATGCCGCGGCCGACCGGGTGCGGGATGGGTTTGTGGAGCTTGCCGTGCGGATCGCCAAACACTGGCAGAGTCAAGGCAATGCGGATCGGGCACGCCAGGCGTGCCGGCGTGCGCTCGATTTCTACCCGGAATCGGCCAAACTCCATGGCACGCTCATCCAGGAGAGCCTCTCCAGGAACGATCATGCCGGCGCCATCGAGGATTACCGGCGCTATGAACGCGCGCTCGCTTCGACCGGCGATGACGAGCCCTCGCCTTTGCTGCGTTCGCTCGTGCGCCCGTTTCTCTAGACCGGTTCATCGTTTCACGGAAACGCCGAACCGCTCTATCTCTTTATTTTTGCGCAATTCCGGACGGAAAACCGTTCCACACTTTTCCTGGAATTACTCTGGCGCAGCTCGGAACTCTGTAAGCCGTCCGTAAGTCGCGGTCTGGGAACCTCGGCTCGTCGATCAAAACCGATCGCCGGAGGCCTGAAGCCCCCGATACCAACACTCACAGGAAGGAAAAGGTCATGCCGTATACTGCCAGAGCAACTTCGAGATTGCGTGCCGGCACCATCCGCGCTGGAGCCACAAGACTTTCCGACCAGCTCAGGATCGGGCCTTGGTCGCTCCTCTCGCCCGAAGCTGTCATACAGCAAAAGTACAACTCCCTTGGAGGCGCCGGCTTCGCCGAGATCGACAGGAAGGACACTGGAAAAGCCTGGTATCTCAAGAACGGCTCATGCATTTGTTACAACGATGCCATGCACGACGCCTTTGAGATCCATGGCGAAATCTACAGGAAGTGGATTGCGCTTGGCGGTCTCGCGTGGGGCATTCCCTGCACCGACGAAACCGGAACTCCCGACGGCGTCGGCCGATACAATCACTTCAACAACAATACCGCTTCGATCTACTGGACACCGAACACCGGTGCTCAAGCGATTTGGGGGGCAATTCGCGGCAAATGGGCAGCAATGGGCTGGGAGCGCTCGGTTCTCGGCTATCCGGTCACCGACGAAACCGGAACTCCCGACGGCGTCGGGCGCTACAACCATTTTGCCAATGCCGGCTCGATCTACTGGACACCGAACACAGGAGCCAACGTGGTGTACGGTGACATTCGAAAGAAGTGGGAAAGCTTGGGCTGGGAACAGTCATATCTGGGGTACCCAACGACCGACGAGACCGAATTTGCCGACGGTGGCCGTGCCAATCTGTTTGAAAACGGCGGCATATACTGGTGGCCCGACACCGGCGCGATCGACCTTCGAGACGTCGTCGTCCACTATACCGGCCTCCATTGCTTCGGCGAGACCGACTGGGATCAGGGATCGAGTGCGGACGAACCCTATGTCATCGTCAGCGTGACAACGCCGCAGATCGCCGACACCAGGCGCAGTCAGGTCTATGGCGACGTCGATGCCGGAGATACGAGACCCGACCTTATGGAAATCTATCGAGGCAAGCCCTACGGCATCAATATCGGCACGGTGCTGATGGAAAACGATTTTGGCGACCCCAACAAATACAAGGACGAGGTGCAGAAGATCGTCATGGGCGTCCATACGGCGGGCACGCTGGCTTTGGGCCTCATTCCGGTGGCAGGACCTATCATTGCCGCGATAGCCGGCCCCGCCCTGGGATCCTTGATGCCATCGATCGGCGGCGCCATTAGCGATCTCTTCGATTGGGGCGATGACAGGATCGGGAGCGCGACAGTGACCATCTCCGCAAAGCAGATGGTGTTGCTCGCGGCACGTACGAACAATACCACCTTCAGCGGGATTGGGTTCAAAGTGGAAACGCCCCTGATTTCCGGCGAGGGGGCTTCCTACAAAGCCTATTTTGGCTTTGTGCCTGCCTAGGCCAATCGCCTCGGCAAAAACCTTCGCCGAGACAATCAAACTTACCAGCCCCGCCTTCCATTGGCGGGGCTGCCACTTCGCGACTGAGAGTTTCCGTAGCGGTCGTCGCAAGGCGCGATCCAGATGCGGCAGCGGCCGATCAGCATAGCGGGCAAGCTGTCGTTGCCTGCCCCGCACAGCCCGTAGCACCGCCATGAACGCGGCTCCTTCGGCCGGAACGATGGAGACCGCATTAAGTGCAGTCACCTCAACGACGCGGCCGCAGCCAAAAAGGCCGAACGGGACCGGCGGAAACCGGATCAGGCGGTGCGTAACCCGACGCCATGACGGCGGCCGAGATCAATCAGGATGGAAAGAGAACCGGTGACAAGAGCGGGCATGCATCACACCAGCCCGCGCTTGGCCATCATCGCTTCCGGTGAAGGCATCTTGCCGCGGAAGGCGGTGTAGAGTTCTTCGGGGTCCTTCGAGCCGCCGGCGGCGTAGATATTCTTGCGCAGCCGCTCGGCCAGCGCCGGGTTGAAGGGATCGCCTGTTTCCTCGAAGGCGGCGAAAGCATCGGCGTCAAGCACTTCCGACCACATGTAGGAGTAATAGCCGGCAGAATAGCCATCGCCGGCAAAGATATGGCCGAAATGCGGGGTGCGGTGACGCATGGCGATGGTGTCGGGCATATTGAGCTTTTCGAGCGTTTCGGCTTCGAAACGAAGCGGCTGGTCCGGCGCATCCGGGCGGGCGTGATAGGCCATGTCGACCAACGCCGAGGCGGTGAACTCGACCGTGGCGAAACCGGCGCCGAAGGTGCGCGCCGCCAGCATTTTGTCGAGCAGCGCCTTTGGCATCGGCTTGCCGGTCTTGACATGCAGCGCATGTTTTTCCAGCACCGCCGGTACCGTCAGCCAGTGCTCGTAAAGCTGCGAAGGCAGTTCGACGAAATCGCGGCTGACCGAGGTGCCAGCGACCGACGGCCAAGTGACGTCGGTCAGCATGCCGTGCAGGGCATGACCGAATTCGTGGAACAGCGTCTTGGCTTCATCGACCGACAGCAAGGCGGCCTCGCCGGCCGGCGGCCTGGCGAAGTTCATGATGTTGTAGATGACCGGCTTCGAGCCAGGGCCAAGCCTATAACCAGATTTCAGCGCGCTCATCCAGGCGCCGGAGCGCTTCGAGGGCCGCGCGAAATAATCGGCGAGGAACAGGCCGCGCTCGCTGCCGTCGGCATTCTTCACCACGAAAACACGTGCGTCCGGATGCCAGGTGGCAATGCCCTTCTTTTCTTCGAAAGAAATGCCGAACAATCGTGTTGCCACGTCGAAACAGGCGTCGATGATGCGGTCGAGCTGCAGATACGGCTTCAGCTCGGCCTCGTCGAAGGCGAATTTCTCGGCGCGCAGCTTCTCCTGATAGAAGCGCCAGTCCCAGGCGGCGAATTTCTCGTTGCTGCCGGCCTCGGCCGCCAGCCGCTGCAATTCGGCCTGGTCGCCTGCGGCCTTTTCCACCGCCTTTTCCCAGACCGGATCGAGCAGCGTGTGCACCGCCTCCGGCGTCTTGGCCATGGTATCGTCGAGCTTCAATGCGGCGTAGGAAGGATAGCCGAGCAGCTTCGCCTTCTCGGCGCGCAGGCGCAGCATGTCGCGCACTACTTCCGTGTTGTCGGTGGCGCCGCCATTCTGACCACGCATGATGAAGGCGCGGAACGCCGTCTCGCGCAGATCGCGGCGTTCTGAGAAGGTCGAGAACGGCTCGTAGATCGAACGCGACAGAGTGACGGCGTAGCGGCCCTTCTGGCCGCGCATCTCGGCGGCTTCCGCCATCGAGCTTTTCAGGAATTCCGGCAGGCCGGCAAGGTCGGCCTCGTCGAGGAACAACGCCCAGTCGCGCTCGTCGGCAAGCACGTTCTGGCCGAAATTGGTGCCGAGCGAGGACAATTCCTCGTTGATCAAGGCCAGCCGCTTCTTGCCTTCGGCGTCGAGCCTGGCGCCGGAGCGGACGAAGTTTTTCCAGGTCTTTTCCAAGACCCGCAGCGTTTCGGCATCGAGCTTCAAAGCCTCGCGGCGCTGATAGAGATCGTCGATGCGGGCAAACAGTCGCTCATTCATCGAAATCGCCGAGAAGTGCCGCGACATCTTCGGCGAGATGTCGCGCTCCAGCGCCTGGATCGCCTCATTGGTGTGGGCGCCGGCGCGGCACCAGAAGATCGAGGAGACACGGTCGAGCGCCTCGCCGGCAAGCTCGAGCGAGGCAAGCGTGTTTTCGATCGTCGGCGTCCCGGTGTTGCCGGCAATCGCTCCGATCTCGGCCTCATGCGCCTTCAGGGCCGCGTCGAAGACCGGAGAAAAATCGCCGTCTCCGATGCGTGTGAAATCGGGCAGGCCGAGCGGCCCTTGCCATGCGGTCAGCGGATGGGCGGCGAGGTCGACGGTGGACGGCATGGGCAAACTTTCGCTGAGTGGCGGGAGAAGATGGATCGCCACCGATGTAAGGCGCCGGCCGGTTGCGCGCAACAGCGGGTCCCGTTCATGGTTCCGTCAGTAGCTGTCGCAGTTTTCGGCGATCGCGGCCTGCGAACTGGCGGTGATCTGGTCGTTGGCGACCGCAAAGGTCTCCTGCATCAGCATGTCGTTGCTGGGAAAATCATAGCAGGCGATGACAGTGGTGACGCCGCCCTCCGATTTCTCGATCCGATGGCGGATTTCGGCCCCGGCGACGGCGCCTTGCCACTCGGCGATCGAGGCGATGAATTCCTGCTTGCTTTGCACTACGCCGAGGTCGTCGAGCTTGATGCGGACGTTGTCGGCAAGCAGGTCCGACAATTCGGTGCGGTCGGCGATCAGCAGTGCCGAATACCAGCGGTCTATGATCGCGCTATCGTCGGCACGGGCGACATTTGCCGAGCAAAGCAGTGCCGCCGCCGCGAACGCGAACCGAGCTCGCATCATGCCTCGTCTCCTACTCCGTCTCCGGCCGCTCGAAATCGCCGGTTTCCTTGTTCATCACCCAAAGCTCGCCGGTCGAAATATCGAACCAGGCACCGTGCAGCGACAGTCGCCCCTTGCCTTCGAGGATCGAGACGCAAGGGAAGGTACGCAGATTGGCGATGGAATAGCGGATCGAGATGCGCTCCAATGCCGTCTGGCGCTCGGTCGCGGTCATGAAGGTGCTCGACGATACGGTCTCGGCCGCGGGCGCGATCAGGCTCATCCACTTGCCGATGAAATCGCCCGGCGACAAGGGTGCGGCCGTGGTGTCGAGTGCCGCGCGGATGCCGCCGCAGCGGCCGTGGCCCATCACCACGATGTTCTTGACCTTGAGGCTCTGCACCGCAAATTCGAGCGCCGCCGATGTCGAGTGGAACTGATCGTCTGGCGCATAGGGCGGCACCAGATTGCCGACATTGCGCAGCACGAACAGCTCGCCCGGCCCGGCATCGAAGATCGCTTCGGGCGCGGCCCGCGAATCGCAGCAGGCGACGATCATCGTTTCCGGTGCCTGGCCCTCTCGCGCCAGCGAGCGATAACGGCCGCTTTCGGTGAGATAGCGGCCGCTCATGAAACTGCGGTAGCCGGTGAGAAGATGCTCGGGAAGATGGGGCATGGGCAGCGGTGGGAGCCTTTCCGGGTTAAAGGCACGGTTCAATCCCAAAAGGCTCTAGCGCATCGGCCCGAAAATCGGAACCGATTTTCGGAAGGCGGGATGGCGTGGTTTCGACGTGCCAGCCCGTATTTTGACACAGGTGAACGAACGCCGCCATTAATCGGCTCAGAACCGCAGATTGGCGGTTCGACTATTCCGCGATGTCCAGCAGGGTCGATATCAGCAGCCTGCGCTCTTTGGCGGAGAGAATGTCCGAACCGAACAGGTTCATGCTGCGAAGCCCTTCGATGGCGAGGTAGCAGACCAGCAGCGCCTTGAGATTCGGCGTCTCCTCCTTCAGCCGCTCGAACACCTGCCGCCTGAACGATTTTATCGGCGTCAGGAAATCGGGATCCTCGGCAATCGCCGAAAATATCCAGGACGCCGACGGTTTCGATTCCTCGGCATGCTCGGCCGAAAGCTTGATATAAGTTGCAAGCGGGCTTTCGCCGTTGACGCCGGCCGTGCGGGCGGACTCCAGCGCCTGCTCGAAGGCGCGCAGGTAATCCTCCACCAGCGCCTGCATCAATTTCGCCTTGGTTGGGAAATTGTAGAGAAGACCACCCTTCGACACGCCGGCACGGCTGGCGACCGCATCCAGCGACAGGCTGCCAGGACCCGTCTCGCGCGCCACGGCGGCGGCGGCGGCGAGGATCTTCTCGCGCGAATTTGCTCTGCGGGCCTTCATCAAGCGTTCCCCATTCATTAGCTTAGGCGGAATTGACAAGACCGTCCAGACGGTACAGTAAGATCGCCGTCATTTGAAATTGGGACCAGGCACAGGTATGTGTTCCGGTCGTCCGACCGTTATGCTGGGCCGTGGCCGAGGGACTGTTCGTGATCAAGCGCTTCATCATCGCCTTCATTCTGCTCGTGCTGGTGTGCGGCGGCATCGTCGGCTTCAACCTGTTTCACGACATGGCAACCAAACAGTTCTTCGCCAGCATGAAGCCGCCGGCCGCGACCGTGTCGACGGTCATCGTCAAACCGATGTCCTGGACGCCCGGCATCGAGGCGATCGGCACTGTCAGTGCCGTACGCGGCGTCGACCTCACCGTCGAAACCGCGGGCATCGTCAAGGACATCCTGTTCCATGCCAATCAGAAGGTCGCCGCCAACGCCGTGCTGCTGCAGCTCGACGATGAAGTCGAGCGAGCCGACCTCGTGGCATCGAAGGCGCAAGCCACATCCGACCAGACGACGCTGATGCGCGCTCTTGAGCTGCAGAAGCGCGGGGTCGGCACCGACGCTACGCTCGACACGGCGCAGGCAGCAGCATCGGTCTCCGCAGCGCAGGTAAACAAGCTGCAAGCGGTGCTCGACCAAAAGCAGTTGACGGCCCCTTTCAAGGGTACCGTCGGTATTCCGAAAATCGACCTTGGCCAGTATCTCACACCCGGCACCGCTGTGGTGACCTTGCAGGACATGGATACGATGCGTGTCGATTTCACCGTGCCGGAGCAGCAGCTTCCGCAGCTGAAGATCGGACAGACGGTGCGGTTGGGCGTCGGCGGCGGCGACATGCCGTTCACCGGCAGCATCCGCGGCATCGATCCGAAGATCGACCCGACCAGCCGGCTGGTGACCGTGAGGGCGGAGGTCGGCAATCCCGAAGGCAAGCTGACGCCCGGCCAGTTCGTCCAGGTGCGCGTCGAACTGCCCGAGGAGAACGACGTGCTGGCGCTGCCGCAGACGGCGCTGACTTCCAGCCTGTACGGCGACTTCGTCTTCGTGGTGCGCCCGGCCAAATCCGCCGAAGCCAACGGCGCGGCGCCCGAGGCAAAGCCGGAAGAAAAGCCGGCTGCAGATGCTGCCAAGCCCGCGGCCGAAGCACCCGCGGCAAAACCCGACGAAAAGCCGGCTGCTACCCCAGCCAAACCGGCAGCGGAAGAACAGAAGCCGCAGCTCGTGCTCGCCCAGGTGTTCGTCAAGCCAGGCCGCCGCAACGCCGGCCTGGTCGAGATCCTGGAGGGCATCGCGCCAGGCGACGAAGTCGTTACCGCCGGCCAGAACCGGCTCTCCAACGGCATGTCCGTTGCCGTCGACAACACGATCGATCCGAGCAAGCCGGGGAACCAGCAGGCAGCCCAGCAATGAGCTTTTCCGACCTCTTCATCCGCCGCCCGGTCCTTTCGACCGTGCTTGCCTGCATGATCCTGCTTCTGGGTTTCCAAGGCATCTTCAACCTTTCGATCCGGCAGTATCCAGAGGTTGAAGAAACGGCCATCACCATCACCACTGCCTATCCCGGCGCCAGCGCCGACCTGATCCAGGGGTTCATTTCCGCGCCGATCGCTCGTGCCGTCGCGTCGACCGAAAACATCAATTATGTGACGTCGGCGAGCCGGCCGTCATCCAGCACCGTGACAGTGCAGATGAAACTCGGCTCCGACCCCGACGTGGCGCTGAACGAAGTCTTGTCGAAGGTGCAGAGCGTTCGCGGCGATCTGCCGGACGAAACCAAAGACCCGGTGATCGTCAAGGGCACCGGCCAGCAGTTCGCGATGATGTACATCTCGATGCAGAACCCGAACATGACGCCGGAACAACTCACCGAATATATCGAGCGCGTCGTGCGGCCGCGTATCTCGACGGTCGAAGGTGTTGCCGACGTGCAGATTTTCGGCGCCGCCGAATACTCGATGCGTGTCTGGATCGACCCGATCAAACTGGCGGCGCGCGGCGTGACGGCGGCGGAAGTGCTGACCGCCATCAACGAATCGAATTTCCTCTCCGCGCCCGGCGATACCGAAAACGAATATGTGGCTTCCTCGATCACGGTTCGCTCGACCCTGCAGACGCCGGAGGCTTTCGCTGCCCTTCCGCTCCGCTCGAAGGACGGCAATGTCGTGAGACTGCGCGACGTGGCCCGCGTCGAGCTCGCCGCGGCGAACACCGACACCAGGGTCACCTTCAACGGCAAGCCCGGCATCTTTCTCGCCATCTTTCCGACGCCGGCCGCCAATCCGCTGACCACGGCGGCGGCAATCCACAAGATCGTGCCGACCATCCAGGAGACGCTGCCGCAAGGCATGACGATGGAGATCGTCTACGATTCAACCGAGCAGATCAGTGCGTCGATCGAGGAGGTGTTCAAGACCATCGGCGAGGCGGTCGCCATCGTCATCGTTGTTATTCTGCTCTTCCTCGGCTCGTTCCGCTCGGTGCTGATGCCGATCGTGACCATTCCGCTGTCGCTGATCGGCGTCTGTTTCCTGCTGTTTTCTTTGGGTTATTCGATCAATCTTTTGTCGTTGCTGGCCATGGTGCTGGCGATCGGCCTCGTCGTCGACGATGCCATCGTGGTGGTGGAAAACATCCACCGCCACATGGAGGAAGACGGCTTGTCACCGATGCAGGCAGCCTTCAACGGCATGCGGGAGATCTCTTCCGCCGTCGTCGCCATGACGATAACACTGGCCGCCGTGTTCGCGCCGCTGGCCTTCACCGGCGGCCTGACCGGCGCGCTGTTTCGCGAATTCGCGGTGACGCTTGCCGGCTCGGTGGTGCTTTCGGGTGTCGTCGCCCTCACCATCACACCGATGATGTCGGCACGTATCCTGAGGTCCGGGTCGCACAGCCGCTTCCAGCGCATTGTCGACAATACGTTCGGGCGCGTCGAACACATCTATGAGCGGCTGGTCAGCGGCTCGCTGAAATATCGCCCGGTGACGCTGATGATCGTCCTCGCGCTGGTCGCCACGACCGGTTTCATGTTCACCAAGACCTCGAGCGAACTGGCGCCGGAAGAAGACCAGGGCTTCTTGCTATCTATTGTGAACGCGCCGCGCTATGCGACCTCGGACTACACCGAGACCTATGTGAACCAGATTCTCGGGCTGGTGAATGATATCCCCGAAACCAGGGCGCGGTTCTCCGCCGTCGCGTTCCAAGGCCCGACGAACAGCGCTTTCGTCGGCTTTGCGTTCAAGGACTGGGCCGAGCGCGCGCGCAGCTCGAAGGAACTTCAGGAAGACATCACTGCCCGCCTTGCCAAGGTGGCAGGCGTCGATGCTTTCGTCTTCGCGCCGCCGACGCTGCCCGGCTCGGGCGGCGGCCTGCCAATCACAATGGTGGTGCGCTCGACCGGCGAGGCCTCCCGAGTGTACGAGGCGGCCGAGGACATCAAGAACAAGGCGCAGGCCTCCGGTCGCTTCCTCGCCGTGCAGAATTCAATGTCCTACGACGCGCCGCAAGTGACGGTGACGATCGACCGCGACCGCGCCGCCGCGCTTAACCTGCCGATCGCCGACATCGGCCGGACGCTGACGCTTCTGGTCGGTGGTGCCGAGGTGGCGCAGTTCGACCGCGAATCCAACAGCTACGACATCATCCCGCAGGTGCCGCAGAGCTTTCGCGACAACCCTGAAAAGCTGGGCGAGTATTTCGTGCGCAGTGTGTCTGGCGAGATGGTGCCGCTCTCGGCGGTGGTGAAGATCTCGACCAACGCGTCGCCTGCTGTGATCGAGCAGTTCAATCAGTTGAATTCCGCAACAATTTCCGCCCTGCCGCTGCCTGGTGTCACCACCGGCGACGGTTTGAAAGCAATCGAGGATATCGCCAAGGAGAGCCTGCCGGACACTTTCTTTATCGATTATTCCGGCCAATCGCGCCAAGAGAAGGAACAGGGCAACACCATCCTGATCGCCTTCGCGGCGGCGGTGCTGGTCATATACCTGGTGCTGGCCGCGCAGTTCGAAAGCTTCCGCGATCCGCTGATCATTATGATGTCGGTGCCGCTCTCGATCTTCGGCGCCATATTGCCGCTCAACATGATTCCGAATCTCAATTTGATTTTCATGATCAGCGGCTTGCAGTTCAGCATTCCACCCGCGACACTCAACATCTACACCCAGGTCGGCTTGATCACGCTGATCGGCCTGATCACCAAGCACGGCATCCTTCTGGTCGAGTTCGCCAACCAGCAGCGTGAAATGCACGGCATGCGGCGGCGCGATGCGATCATCGCGTCGGCCAGGGTGCGGCTACGGCCGATCCTGATGACGACGGCGGCCATGGCGCTCGGCGTGGTGCCGCTGATCATCTCCAGCGGCGCTGGTGCCGCGGCACGCTATTCGATGGGCCTGGTGATCTTCACCGGCATCCTGGTCGGAACCATGTTCACGCTGTTCGTGGTGCCGATGTTCTACACCTTTATCGCCAGCAAGGACCTGCCGCATCACGCTGAAAAGCCGGATCCGAAGCTGATGCCGGTAATGCCGGATTAGATTGCGCTAATATCCGGCCCTTTCCTGAGAGCGACGAAGCATCGCTCATTTAACGATGACGATGCTGGTGTTGGCCGGGCCGAAGACCTCGACGAGCTGGTAGAAATCGGCGGCGTTGTCCGGATGCAGACGCACGCAGCCATGCGAGGCTGGCTGGCCGAGGCGCTTGATGGCGCTTGTCGCATGTACGGCGTAGCCGCCGCTGAAGAACACCGAATGCGGCATCGGGGCGTTGTCGTATTTCTTCGAATACCAAATTTCATGCATGCGGGTCGGCTTGAACGAACCGGTCGGCGTGACGTGCGTCCTGTCGCCGGTCGAGACTTTCCAGGCGAATGTCGGCCGGCCGTCGACCAGGATTTCCATGGTCTGCTGCGATAGCGACACACGCGCGACGATCTTGTTGGCGGCGGCGTGGGCTGCGCCGTTGCCGGCACTGACAAGCAAGGCAGCCCCGGTGATGACGGCGGCGGCGATGTTGATGAGCTTGGCGGAAATGGCAGTGTACATGATGT
The DNA here is from genome assembly GCF_040320365.1 of Mesorhizobium sp. M0701. NCBI lineage: Bacteria > Pseudomonadati > Pseudomonadota > Alphaproteobacteria > Hyphomicrobiales > Phyllobacteriaceae > Mesorhizobium > Mesorhizobium sp. M0701. The sequence goes on along the minus strand of NZ_JAMYPO010000036.1, from coordinate 9,548 downwards.
CTCCCCTATTCTGCCGGTCGGGGCCGGCTCAATTCGATGACCGGCTTATCGGGGCGTCATGTTTCAAGCCGATTTCGCTAAATGCTCGTTTGTGTTTCGGTTCTGTTTCCCCTGATTAACAGAAAAGGTCCGTGCAAAGCAGCTTGCAGTTGCACGACGTCGTTATGACGGTGGCGTGTTTGCCTAGGCGGATCGGCCAAACCGCGGCGTGAATACGCGATTGCCTTTCGTTTGATAGGAATTCACCTGACTCCGAAACCGAGCTGCAACAAAGCGCAGCCTCGGCGGCATGATCCGGATACAGCGAACAGGCAAAGTTGACCTAACGAAAACAGCGGTCAACGAACGATCGGAAGCCAACACTGTTTTCGCTACGGTCTGGATTGGTCTGGACAGTTTCCAGCCTGCGCGTCGACCGGCTCAAGCCCCTCTGGCGGGGGCGGCTTAGGGCCGTTGAGGATGCGCGGCGCCTCCGGCAACTTGCAGCCGAGAGGACCGAAGGCCCGCGCCGCAACGGGGGGCTCCGCTGGCGGCGCGGGCGCTTCGGGGGTTCCCCTGAGGTGCCCGCAAATTCCAATTTTGAGGAACGAACAGGATGAAAACGAAATTCGCCGCTTCCGTGCTTTCCGCCCTGCTCTACGTCCAGGGGCTGCTCGGCATTGCCGGCCTCGCCACCGTGCTGCTGAAGGAACGTGCCCATGCCGGCGAGGTCAGCACGAACGGTGACATGCCGTCCGGCCCGTCGCTTCTCGTGGTGCGCTGAAGAGCATCGGACCCCAAAGTGGAAACCGGTTTTGGGAAAACCCGATGCTCAAGACAAGAGGGTGGCCGTCCTGCCTTCAATCGGCGAATTGCGTCGGCGGATCGAACCGGTAACCCGCACCCCGTATGGTGGTGATGGTTTCGGTATCGAGCTTGCGGCGCAGCCGCACGATGCGCGAATCGATCGACCGATCGAAGGCTTCGGCATTTTCGGCGGGCGCGGCGGCGATGATGTCGTCCCGCGTCAGCACCTTGCGTGGGCTGGCCAGGAACAGCCTGAGCAGCGCCACCTGCCCGGGGGACAGCTGTTCTTCCGTGCCCGAGCGGTGCATGACGATGGCCGATCGGAGATCGACGGTCGCGTTCTCCAGCACGATCAGTTCCCCGGCGCTCCTGCCGCGCCGAGCCAGAAGGCCGCCTACGCGAGCGGCAAGCTCCCTGACATTGAGCGGGCTTTCGACGACGTCGGCGGCGCCGAGTTCGAGCGCCAGAACCTTGTCGACCAGATCGGCCGGGCGGCAGATCAGGATGAAATCCGGTCCACCTTCGCCGCCATGTCGCCTGAGCAGGTCGCGCCCCTCTGCCTGGCTGACGCTGTCGCCGACAACCACGACATCGATACCCTTTTCCGAAAGCAGCGATTCGGCCTCCCACGGCTGTCGCGCCGCGCGGACGTCATGACCGCGCCGCTCGAGATGATCGGCGAGATCGGTCGCAATTACTTCAGCGACGGAAACAAGCGCGATAACGGATCGTGCAGCCATGTTTTTCTACCCCGCATACGGCAACCCAAGAAGAGTGCTGGACATCATGTTTATACCCAATCTACTTTCCGCTGAAAGCGGGAGCGAAAGCATCGTGCGGGCACGAATTGTCATTGTCGAGGACGAGCCCGACCTGAGGGATGCGGTCGCCGAGTATCTCGGCGCCAGCGGCTATGATGTGGCCACGGCCGAAAGTGCGGCGGCGGCGCGCGACCTTTTGGAAACCCAGTCCTTCCATCTGGCCATTCTCGACATCGCCATGCCGGGCGAGGACGGCCTGTCGCTCGGCCGCTGGATGCGGTCGAAAATGCCGATCGGCATCATCTATGCGACGGCGGCCGGTACCGCGCTGGACCGCATCGTCGGACTGGAGCTCGGCGCTGACGACTACATCGTCAAGCCTTACGAATTGCGCGAAGTGCTGGCCAGGGTGCGCAGCGTGCTGCGCCGCGTTCCGGAGCCGACCGAGCCACAAAAGGCCAAGGCTGAAACATCCGGCGGCCGCCGGTCCGTGAGCTTCGGACCCTTTCACGCCGATCTCGACGGCAGGCTCGTCACCGGCGCCAACGGCGCGGTCATCGACATGGCCAAGAGCGAGTTCGACGTGCTGGAGGTGTTCCTGACGCGCGCCAACCGGCTGTTGACGCGGGCGGCGATCTCCGAGGCGATCGGTTTCGTCGAGGACCCGGAATCGTCCCGCGCCGTCGACATCCGCATCATGCGGCTGAGAAAGAAGATCGAAGCGGACCCAGCCAATCCGAAATTCCTGCGCACGGTGCGCGGCGAAGGCTATATCTTCTCGCTGCCGGTCGGTGAAAATAACTGAGGCCTGGCGGCTTGAGCAAGCCACGGCCAGGAAATGACCATGACGGCTGAAACAGCAGGCGCGGACACGCAGGGCGCCAGGCAGGGCGCGGCGATGGCGGCCGTGCATGTGGTTCGCCGGCTGCGCGAAGCCGGCGATTGGCAGCGCGAGATGGAAGGTATTCTCCAAACGCTTTGCGAAGCCATGGATTGTCACCGCGGCATCCTGTTTCGCCTGCGCGAACTGCCCGGCCAGGGCTTCGCCCAGTCGGTCGCCGCTTATTGGATCGCCCCCCGGTTTGGCGGCGAGCTGGCATCACCTACCGTCATCGTGCAGTCGGTCGTCGATTCGGACCCATTGCTGGAACGGCTGGCGGAGGACGAGCGTCAAGGCAAGATCTTCGCCGGGCACACACGCGATCTCGAAGGCTTTCTGCGGACCGATTTCGAAAAGCAGAACATCAAGTCATTCCTGTCGGTGTCGGTCTTTTCGCACGGCAATTTGTGGGGCACGCTGGCGGTCAACGACTGCATCCACGAACGCGAATGGACCGACCAGGAAGAGGCGGCGCTGCACATGGTGGCACTCGCCATCGGCGATGCCATCGAACGGTCGCCCTCCGACGCGCATGCCAGCGACGTCATTCGCCGCACCATGCTGCAGGCCTCTCTCGACGCCATCATCGTCATCGACGAGACCGGCTCGATCATCGAATTCAATCCGGCCGCCGAGAAGATGTTCGGCTATCGGCGCAGCGATATCCTCGGCAAGGACCTGCTCGATACGGTCGTGCCGGAATATTACCGCAAGGGCTATGCGTCGGGTGCCGAATACATGTCGGGCCGCGGCGCGCCGATGGTCGGCCAACGGCTTGAAACGGTCACCCAGAATGCCGCCGGCGAGGTTTTTCCGATCGAGCTGACGGCAACCGAGATGCGGGTCGCCGATCGCCAGCTGATCTTCGGCTCCATCCGCGACCTGCGCGACAAGTTGCGGGCCGAGGAGGAAATCAACCGCCAGCGCGAAAAACTGCACCAGAACGAGAAGATGGCGGCAATGGGCTCGCTGCTTGCCGGCGTTTCGCACGAGCTCAACAATCCGCTGGCCGTGGTTGTCGCCCAGTCGACGCTGCTGCACGAATTCGCCGCCGATCCCCAGACCAAGGTGCGCGCCGAAAAGGTGCGCGCCGCTGCCGAGCGCTGCGGCCGTATCGTCAAGAGCTTCCTGTCGATGGTCCGCCTGCACCCGGCCGCACAAGCCGAAACCGACCTCAACCAGGTGATCCGCGCCGCACTCGAAGTGACCGCCTATGGTGCACGGTCGAGCGGCATCATCATCGACACCGATTTCGCCGGCGGCCCGTTGCTGGCCATGGCCGATGCCGATCACGTGACGCAGGTGGCCGCCAACTTCCTCATCAACAGCCAGCACGCCTTGGCCGGCGTTGCCGGCGACCGCAGGATCAAGGTCCGGACGTTTCGCAGCGACCGCGGCAATCCCGGATTCTCGGTCGAGGACAACGGGCCAGGCGTGCCGGAAGCGATACGCTCACGCATATTCGAATCCTATTTCACCACCAAGCCGGTCGGTGTCGGTACCGGCATCGGCCTGTCGATCTCGAAATCGATCATCGAGCGGCACAATGGCAATATCTGGTTCGAGGAGGTTTCGCCGAGAGGTGTGCGTTTTGTCGTGCAGCTGCCGGCGATCGCTGCCGGCGCGGCCGCCGCCGGCGAAGCTCCGTCGCGGTCCAGCGGCTTGCGTCACGCGCTGATCATAGACGATGAGCCGGATGTCGCCGCGTCGCTGTCCGATATTCTGGAGCTGATGGGCATCAAGTCGCGGGTCGTGCCGGCCTGGATCTCGGCCGCCGCGACGCTGAGCGGCCATGTGCCGCCGGACATCGTGTTTTCCGATTTGCGCATGCCCGGCAGCAGCGGCATAGCCGCCTATCGCGAGCTACTCGCCGAAATGCCGGGTCTGGCGCGGCGCTTCGTGCTTGTCACCGGCGATCTGATCGGCGCGAAAGGCGAGATCGAAGCGCTGCCGGCGCAGCAGCGACCGCCGATCCTCGAAAAACCGTTCAGCACGCTGGATGTGCGCGGCGTGCTCTCGGCCATTGCCGAGCAGGCCGCTCTGGGCGGCTAGACTCCGCGATCTCGCCCCGGAAGAAAAAGGCTCCCGGCCGACATTGCGGCGGGAGCCTGACTGGAGTGCTGGAGGGCGCTCGCAAAAAAATCAAAAAACGTTCGGCGTATCAGCCAACGGGGCGGTATTGGCGATCATGCGGACCGGTCGTGCCTTGCCCGACTGGGCAGCGATGACACGCAGGCAATCCAGGCTCTCGGCGCCCCAGGCCTGCCCCTTGCAGGCAAAATCGATCTCCGGCATCGGCAGGCGCGCCGTCTTGGTGGTGGTTGTCGCGCCATCGATGAGGTTGGCCGGCGGGTTCAGTGAGGCGAAGGCCGGACCGACGGTCGGCGTCAACGCCATGCCGGCAAATGCGGCAGCCGCCAGCAGCATGAACATCGCCATCGGATGATCACTGGCGCGCTGGCGCAGCGCCAGCTTCGGGCGTCGGTCGTTACGCTGGGGACCCTGCTGGCGAAGGTCGGTATCGGTGATCTGGATTTTCGTACGCATCGTCGTTTCCTTCGGTCTTCTTCTTTTCCCTGTTGAAACGAACTTAATCGCACCTTGTAACCGGCTAACGGTGATGGATTAACGATTGTGTAACCGGCATGAAACCAAGCCCGCGGCCATTCCTGGGCAAACCGATCCGGCGTAGCTGGCAGCACCGGTGGCATTCTCGTTTTCCGCTACCCACGGCACCAGATCCACGTCGCCTTTCCAGGCCCACAGAGCGTCGGGCGCTCAACAAGCGTAAGGGGATTAACGTCTGGAATTCCCGGGATTTTCCCGGCTTCGATCGTTCGGACTGGGCTCTCGAATCCCGCTCGATTTCCCGTCAAGAATTCGCCCCGTTTTTCCAAGCCATTGCATTTCAACGGAAAATATGCTTTTATTGAACGATCATTCAATAAATGAAGAGCCTTTTATGAACCCGCATCTGCGTGACGTGGCAATCCCCAACGATTGGGATCGGCGGGGGCTGCCGGGCTGGAGCTATCATTCCGACGCCTTGTTCGAACTCGAGAAAGAGCACGTCTTCCGCAACCATTGGCAGATCGCCGGCCATGTCTGCGACGTGCCGAACGCCGGCGACTATCTCACGATGGATGTGGTCGGCGAGCGGGCGCTGATCGTGCGCGGCAAGGATGGCGTTGTGCGCGCCTTCAACAATATGTGCCGCCACCGCGGCAGTCGCGTCGTTGCCGACAGCCAAGGCACTTGCAAGAATGCGCTGGTCTGCCCCTTTCATGGCTGGGTCTACAATCTCGACGGCACGCTGCGCGGTGCTGCCCGCCCCCGTTCCTTCCCCGACCTCGACAAGACCGATTTCGGCCTGATGCCGCTCGAGCTCGAAATCTGGATGGGCTTCATCTTCATCCGTTTCCGCAAGGGTGGGCCGCAGCCATCGGTGGCCGAGCTGTTGAAGCCGATCGAAGCCGAGATTGCCCATTACGGCGTCGCCGAGATGGTGCCGTCCTGGGGCATCTGGACCCAAAAGACGCCGGTCAACTGGAAGTCGGTGCGCGATGTCGACAATGAAGGCTACCACGTCGCCATGGCGCATCCGGCGCTGCAGGACCTTTACGGTGCGACCTATTTCGACGAGCCGTTCGTCAACGGCGTGTCGCGCTCGTTCGCCACCTACAATCCGCATGCCGGACGGCGCTGGAGCGTCGCGCAGTACATCAAGCTCGCACCCGAGGCGAAGCACCTGCCGGAACACCTGCGCAAGGCCTGGATCTACTACGGCATCTTCCCGAACAACGTGCTGTCGATCATGCCGGAATCGGTGCAGTTCTATCAGGAATTTCCGCTGTCGACGGGTGAGACGCTGCTGCGCGGCGCCATCTACCGCTATCGCGACGAGACCAGGGAACAGGCGGCAGCCCGCTACCTATCCTACCGCATCGACCGCGACACGCTGGCCGAGGACGTGAAGCTTTCGATATGGTCCAACGAATCCATGCTGTCCGAAGCCTTCGGAGGTTTTTACCTCTCCGATCTCGAATATGGCGTGCGCACCCACCACGACCATTTGCGTAAGCAAGTTCCCGTGCTCGGATTGGAGACCGCGCCCGAGGAGAAGGATATGTGGGCACTCAACGAGGCGCTCAGATCACGCTCCTGACGCCCTGGTCCTCAGGCCCAGATGGCGACGGGAATGCCTAAACGATCGGCGAGCGGCGGATCCGGAAACGGCATTGCCTCGCCTTTGACGATGCGTCCGGCAACCAGCATCATCGCCGCGGCATCGAGGAAATCGTCGGCGGCCGCGCCGCGCGGCGGCGTCTGGTCGAGAAAATCCTGGCTATAGCCATGCCGGGCAAGCAGCGCCTTGCGTTCGGCCATGCCGGCCGGATTGATGTTGCCCCTGATCTTCTTTGGCAGGCGCATCGCCCGGTCGCCGTTCAGTTTGCAGAAGGCAACTTCCGGATGCGATTCGAACACGCGGCTGCGTAGTTCGGGGCGCGCGATCAGCAGCGAATCGATCTCACGGATCTTGGCGAAGATGCCGAAGGCCTGGATCGAGACACCGCGCGGCGGATCTGAGGTCGTCTTGGCTACCTCACTTGCCTTGCGATGTGCGGCGTACCAGGCGTCGACCGTGGTGAAGGCTTCGATCTCCGCGTAGAGCGCGGCGCGGGAGGGGGTGGCAAAGACACTGGACTGCCGGGCCCCAAGCAGCGGCCGCACCAGCGCCTCCGGGCCGCGACCGCCTCTTTGGGAGAAATCGGGCAGGCCGATTGGCATATCGACCGCTACCAACGAGTCGGCGGGCAGTCGGTCGAGCAACGCCGCGAAGCTTGGGAAAACGGCTGTCGACGGTGCCGCACCGGGATCGCGGCGGACGGCTATCCAGCCGGCCTTGCAACCGTCGACGCCGACAAGCACAACACCCCAGGGCATAACATCGTCGGGCGCAACGTCCTTGGGCGCACCATCCTGGGGCACGGCGTCTTCGGCCTGCGTCACGCCCGGCGGTCCCGTTCCGGATGCAGGAGATGGCGAAGCTGCACCATCGCCATCGGGTGCGACAGGCTCTGGGCATCGGTCTCGAGCTGCAACTCGTCGCCGCCGCGCTTGGCGGTCCGCGCCAGGATCTCGTAGACCGCCGCCGTGGTCGATTGCAGCGCCTTGGCGGCCGGCTGGCCGGACAGGATCCGCGCCAGGTAGACGGCCGCCGTTAGGTCGCCGAGCCCATTCGGCGGCTTGTCGATGAGCCGGTGTTCGGCAAGCAGTGCCTCTCTGCCGGCGAGCAGTAAATTGCCGGTGCCGCCGGCCATCATCGCCGGCGCCGATGTGACCAGCATGGCCGGTGGGCCAGCCTGCAGGGCTGCAGCCATTGCCGATTTCAAGTCGGGCAGCGGCGCTCCGGCCATCCATTCCAGCTCGTAGCGGTTGGGCGTGGCGATATCGGCGATCGGCATCAGCCGGTCGCGCATGGCGATTGCGGTCGGCTCAGGTACGTAGAGCCCGCCCGAATCGCCCATCACCGGATCGCAGATATAGAGGGCGTCCGGCGTCTTCGCCTTCACTGCGCCGACCAGCGAAGCGACGGCTTCGGCCTGGCCAGCCTCGCCGAGATAGCCGGACAGCACGGCGCCGACCTCGCCCAGCCACGGCGCGCGCTCGAGGTCGGCCATCAGCGCCTTGAACTGGTCCAGCGGCGGCACGATGCGGGTGGCCCGGCCATGGCCCGGATGCCAGGGCAGGATGACGGTCGGTACCGCCCAAACCGGAAAGCCGAGCGTCTCCAGCGCAAAGACGGCGGCACGGTTGCCGACCGAGCCACGGGCGACATGGCTGGAGACGACGATGACCGCGCGCGGCGCCTCGGTTTTTTCGGCACTCATTGATTTTCCTAACTGCCCCTGGTGACGAAAAACACGAGCCAGATCAACAGGCCGATGGCAATAAGCAAGCCCGCTGCCCGACCGATGCGGGTGCCCCAATATTCGATCGGGTCCGACCGGTCGGCATCGGCCGCGGTCACGTGGTCGCGCGCGCCTTTAGTGGTTCGTGCAAGGAACGAGGTGCCCCCCGGGTCGGTCTCGCGCGCCACCCGTTCGATGATGCGGCGCGATTCCGCGTCGCTGTCGTGGCGTTTCGCCATGGTGATGTCCCGTTTTATGCCGAGCTTAACCCGTTCGCCTCGTCTGTCACAGGGCCCGACGGCGAATGGCAGAAACCAGTAACACTTCTCGGCCGAAGTCATTTTCTTACGCAAGGATTGTGCTAATGCTTCGCCTGCCAATGCTATCGAGGGGACTTATCATGCTTGCCCAGCGCCTTTCTTCGCCGCCAATCTTCCGTAATTTAGCTGCGTTCCTGGTTATGGCCGTCATGCTGCCGCTGCTTGCCGGCTGCGGCTACAACACCGTTCCAACAGCTGAGGAAAACGCCAAGGCCGCATGGAGCGAGGTGTTGAATCAATACCAGCGCCGCGCCGATCTCATCCCCAATCTGGTCAACACGGTCAAGGGCTACGCGGCGCACGAGAAGGACACGCTCGATGCCGTGGTCGAAGCGCGCGCCAAGGCGACGCAGGTGACCGTGACGCCGGAAACGCTGAACAATCCGGAAGCCTTCAAGAAATTCCAGGACAGCCAGGCCGGCCTGACCAGCGCGCTGTCGCGCCTGCTGGCGGTGGTGGAGAACTATCCCGATCTCAAGGCCAACCAGAACTTTCTGGCGCTGCAAGCACAACTCGAAGGCACCGAGAACCGGATCACGGTCGCCCGCCGCGACTATATCCAGGCAGTGAGAGAGTACAATCTGACGCTGAGGACCTTCCCGTCGGTGATCTGGGCGACCTTGTGGTTCCGCGGCAACCAGCCGTTTGCGAATTTCACCATCGAGGAGGATAAGATGCAGCCGCCGAAGGTCGATTTCGGCACCAACACCACGCAAGGCGGGTGAAGAACAGCCGGTGAGCGTGGTCCCTATTGGCCTTGCACTCCGTAGCGCCCCCCTCTGCCCTACCGGGCATCTCCCCCTTAAGGGCAGGGCTATCGCATATGAGTGATGGCATTGATGAGATAGTCGTCGTTCCAGGCGCATTTCTTGATGCGATGGCTGATGGG
>NZ_JAMYPO010000035.1:0-73134 GCF_040320365.1 Mesorhizobium sp. M0701 | reverse complement strand
CGCCGCTGAGGGAGGGCGGCTACCCTCTCTCAGCGTTCCTTTCTGACCCATTCGGCAGCGAAAGTCATAAGACAAGCAATTCCAGGAAAAAGTGTGAAACGGTTTCCGTCCGGAATTGCGCAAACAAAGAGGTAGAGCGGTTCGGCGTTTCCGTGAAACGATGAAACGCTCTAGGCTGCCGCGGTGTTCTCCCGTAGCAGCCGCTCGGCCGCCGCGCGCGCCTCGTCGGTGATGGTGGCACCGGCGAGCATGCGTGCGATCTCTTCCTGCCGCGCCGCCCGGTCCATCTCGGCGATGCCGGTCGAGACCCGGTCGGCCCCGCCTGATTTGGAGATCAGGAAATGCGTCGCCGCGCGCGCCGCCACTTGTGGTGCATGCGTGACCGAAAGCACCTGCACGCGTTTTGCCAGCCGCGCCAGCCGCTGGCCGATGGCGTCGGCAACCGCACCGCCGACGCCGGTGTCGATTTCGTCGAAGACCAAGGTCGGCGCTGAGCCCCGGTCAGCGAGTGCTACCTTCAACGCCAGCAGGAAGCGCGAAAGCTCGCCGCCGGAAGCGACTTTCATCATTGGGCCGGGCCTGGTGCCGGGATTGGTGCGCACCCAGAACTCGACCTGGTCGATGCCTTCTTCCATGCGGCTCTCGGCATTGCTTGCGATCTCGACGATGAATTCGGCCCGTTCGAGCTTCAGCGCCGGCAGTTCGGCCATTACCGCCTTGGTCAGCCCGACGGCCGCCGCATGGCGAAGCGACGACAGCTGGGCCGCCGTAGTGTCATAGGCCTGGCGCGCCGTTGCAGCCTGTTTCTCCAGCGCATGCAGGCGCTCTTCGCCGGCGTCGAGATCGGCAAGGTCGGCCGCCATGGTGTCACGCAATTGCGCCAGGTCGTCGACGGCGACGCTGTGCTTGCGCGAGGCGGCACGCAGCGAAAACAGCCGCTCCTCGGCTTTCTCCAGCAGCTGCGGATCATATTCGGTGGCGCGCAGTGCGGCTTCGACGCCCGACTGCGCCGCGTCGAGCGACAGCATCGCCTCGTCGAGCGATTTGACGACATCCTCGAGCAAGCCGGGCGCTTCGGTCACCTTGCGCTGCAGCCGCCTGAGCAGGCTGGCCAGTTGCGGCAAGGGCGAGGACGGACCCGAGAGCACATCCTGGGCATCGTGGACTTCCGAGGCGATCTTTTCCGCCCGCATCATCGCGGCGCGCAGTTCGGCGAGCTCGGTCTCTTCGCCCGGTTGCGGATCGAGCCTGGTCAATTCGGCGACCGCCGCACGCAGATAATCGGCCTCGCGGGAAGCCGCCTCGACTTTGGCCCGGTGCCGTGAAAATTCCTGCTCGCAGGCGCGCCAGTGCCGCCACGCCTCGCCTGTTGCCCGAGCAGCGCCGAGATGGCCGCCGAAACTGTCGAGCAACTCGCGATGGGCGCCGGGATCGACCAAAGCGCGCTCGTCGTGCTGGCCGTGGATCTCGACCAGCGCATGGCCGATGTCGCGCATCAGCGTCACGCTGGACGGCTGGTCGTTGACGAACACGCGCGTGCGGCCGTCAGCCGTCTGGACGCGGCGCAGGATGATGTCGCCGTCGTCCTCGATGGCATTCTCGGCAAGCAACATGCGAGCCGCGTGGTTGCGCGGCACGTCGAACACGGCGATGATCTGGCCTTGTGCCGCGCCATGCCGCACCAGCGAAGCATCGCCGCGGGCGCCAAGCGCCAGCGACAAGGCGTCGAGCAGGATGGACTTTCCGGCGCCGGTTTCGCCGGTCAGCACCGAAAGGCCGGACGAGAAGTCGATGTCCAGCTTCTCGATCAGAACGATATCGCGGATCGACAGCCTGGAGAGCATGGTAACGCGCCGCTCAGGCGCCGGTGATCAGCTTCCCGGCCTTGGAGATCCACGATCCGGCATTCTCGCGCGGCTCGAGCCCACCACTCTGCAGGAGCTTGTAGGAGTCCTTGTACCACTGGCTGTCGGGATAGTTGGTGCCGAGCACGGCCGCAGCGGTCTGCGCTTCCGACGTCAGCCCCATCGCATAGTAGCTCTCGGTCAGACGCGCCAGCGCCTCCTCGACATGGCGTGTGTTGGAATAGTTCTCCACCACGTTGCGGAACCGTTTGACGGCTGCGATGTATTCGCGGCGCTCGAGATAATAGCGGCCGATCTGCATCTCTTTGCCGGCGAGCTGATCGTTGGCGAAGCGGATCTTCTCCTTGGCGTCGTCGGCATATTCGGACGTGGGCCAGCGCGTCACGAGGTCCTGCATCGTCTGCACGGTAAGACGCGCTTCCTTCTGGTCCTGGGTGACGTCCTTGATCTGACGGTAGTAGCTCAGCCCGATAATGTACTGGGCATAGGCTGCATCGTCGGTCGACGGGTAGAGGGTCAGGTAGCGCTTGGCCGAACCGATCGCCTCGTCGTAATTGCCCTGTCGGTAGTCGGCAAAGGCACCCATCACCATCGATTTGCGGGCGAATTCGGAATAGGGATGCTGGCGGTCGACGGCATCGAACTTGCGGCTTGCCTCCTGCAGTCGCCCGGCATTCAGATTGGCGAGACCCTGATTGTAGAGCACGTCGGCCGGCTCGGTCTGATCGACATAGGTCGATAGATCGACGTCCTTCTCGGACGACATGCAGGCCGACAGAAACAGCGATGGAACGACCACCGAAAGCGCCAGGAAAACAGCCCGCCGCAGCGCCTTCGATTGACCAACTCGCTTGAAAAACATGTTTGGATTCCGCCCTTTCGGCGTCATTTCAGTCGACGGCAGCAGCCATAAACCATAATTGCCTTGCCCGGCAACGCTATCCCCGGCCAATCGCACATTTTTGTGGCGGTTTGGCGCCACCTGGAAAGCTGTGTAATTTGGCCGGCCGGTGATGCATCCATGCAACACAGCTTGACCGCAATGTGGCCGCAAGACCTTAGGAATCAGATCATCCAGGGCGCATAGAGGGGTGCGTTGACGGCGCTCATCTCGGCGGTACGCCCGCGCTCGCGGCGCGTCGTCTCAACGATCTCGAAAGCCGAACGGTCCGACAAGAGACGGCGCAGCGCAGCTGCGTTCAGCCTGTGGCCGCCACGATAGGAGCGGAAGCAGCCGATGAACCGGGCACCGGCGAGCGCCAGGTCGCCCATCGCATCCATCGTCTTGTGGCGCGCGAACTCGTTGGGATAGCGCAGGCCTCCCATGTTGATCACGCGGTTGTCGTCGCCGATCACCAGGGAGTTTTCCAAAGACGAGCCGAGCGCATAGCCGGCCGCCCACAGCCGCTCGACGTCCTTCATGAAACCGAAAGTGCGGGCCCGCGCGACGTCGCGGCGGAAAATGTCGGCGTTCATGTCGGATGCAAAAAGCTGGCGCCCGATCGCCGGGCTTTCGAAATCGATCTCGATCTCGAAGCGCGTGCCGTCATAGGGCCTGAACTCCGCCCAGCAGGCGCCGTTCTCGATGCGAACCGGCTTGACCACCCTGATGTAGCGACGCTTGACCGGCAGCGTTTCGATGCCTGCCTGGTCAATGGCCTCGACGAACATCACTGCGCTGCCGTCGAGGATAGGCACCTCATGGCCGTCGATTTCGATGACGAGATTGTCGATTCCAAGCCCGAAAAGCGTCGCCATCAGATGCTCGACCGTGGCAATGTGCTCGCCTTGCGGATCGCCAAGCATGGTGCAGAGATCGGTGGCGCCGACCTCGGAGACGAGCGCGCGAAATTCGTGGCTTCCGCTCGCATTCGAAAGCTGGAAGACGACACCCGTATCGGCATCCGCCGGCAGGAAATGGACGGTGACCGAATTGCCACTGTGAACGCCGATGCCAGTCAGCGTCGCGCGCGATTTAAGTGTCGTCTGATAGTCGTGCAAAACAATCCCCATAGCCCTTGCTGCCTAGGTCCGCTTCATCTGCCCTGAGGGCGCGGCTCTTGATTGATCGGCAGGCAGGGCCACTTCCCCGAGACTCCCAGCAAACCGACTTTGGTCGGTGGCGAAGATAATGATCCCGCAGGGAGACTCCAAATCACGGTTTCTTACTCTTTGTAACTGCGGTCCAGCGCGGGATTGCCCCATAAGTCCTTGTTTTACAATCACTTTTAAAGTTTACAGGCGAACAGTTTCCTGCTCGCCTGTTAATAACTGTTACGAACCGTTAACAGATCAATTGGCCTGTCGGCGCAGGAAGGCGGGAATCTCCAACTGATCGTCTTCCTGGACAGCCCGGCTCTGCGGCGTCAGGCGGCCCTGCTCGTCCAGTTGGCCGCGGCGCGGCGCGTAAAGCTGCGGATCCTGGCTGGCTAGGCGGCGCACTTCGGCCGGCGCCTGGCGCAGTTTCGGTTCGCGCGGCTGCGCCGGCTGCAGCCGTGCAGGCTCCTCTTCGCGGCGGGTCAGACCGTTGGTCAGGCGCTTGAGCAACCCCATCGGGCCGCTGTTCTCGTGGTCGGCCGGGCGGATCTTGGCTTCCACTTCGGCCTTCACCTGCGGCGGGAAATCCTCGACCCGCGGCATGCGCTGGGGCGCTGCGGCAACCGGCTGCGGCATTTCACGATGCGGAGCCGGCTGCATCGCTTGCTGAACCACTGGCTGCATCATCGGCTGCGGCTGAGCCGGTGGCGCCTGGAAGATCTTGCTCTGCGGGCGGAAGTCTTCCGCATGGGCGACCGGTGCCGGGCGGGCCTGCGCCATCGCTGCCACATTCGCCTCGGCGAGCTGAATGGCCTCGGCGACCGGATCGGCAGCACGTGGTTCATAGATCGGCTGCTGGACAGGCGCCGGGCGCATTTCCGTGACCTGAGCCGCCGGGCGGCTGACCGGCTTCGGCGGAGCCGTGCGGATGGCGATCGGCGCGGCAGCGATTTCGGCCGCCGATTTGTCGATGCCGGTGGCGACCACCGACACGCGGATAACGCCTTCGAGTTCCTCGTCGAAGGTGGCGCCCAGAATGATGTTGGCGTCCTGGTCGACCTCTTCGCGAATGCGGGTTGCGGCCTCATCGACTTCGAACAGGGTCAGGTCGCGGCCGCCGGTGATCGAGATCAGCAGACCCTTGGCGCCCTTCATCGAGGTCTCGTCGAGCAGCGGGTTGGCGATGGCCGCTTCCGCCGCGGCCATTGCACGGCCCTCGCCCGAAGCCTCGCCAGTCCCCATCATCGCCTTGCCCATTTCGCGCATGACCGAGCGGACGTCGGCGAAGTCGAGATTGATCAGGCCTTCCTTGACCATCAGGTCGGTGATGCAGGCAACGCCCGAATAGAGCACCTGGTCGGCCATGGCGAAGGCATCGGCGAAGGTGGTCTTGTCATTGGCCAGCCGGAACAGGTTCTGGTTGGGAATGACGATCAGGGTATCGACGCATTTCTGCAGTTCCTCGATACCCATGTCGGCCGTCTTCATGCGGCGCTGGCCTTCGAAGTGGAACGGCTTGGTGACGACGCCGACGGTGAGGATACCCTTTTCGCGGGCAGCGCGCGCGACGACGGGGGCCGCCCCGGTGCCGGTACCGCCGCCCATGCCGGCGGTGACGAAGCACATATGCGTGTTGGAGAGATGATCGATGATCTCGTCGATGCACTCTTCCGCCGCCGCGCGCCCGACTTCAGGCTGCGATCCGGCGCCAAGACCCTCGGTGACATGCGCACCGAGCTGGATCAGCCGCTCGGCCTTCGACATCGTCAGTGCCTGCGCGTCGGTGTTGGCCACCACGAACTCAACGCCGCGCAAGCCGGCGGTGATCATGTTGTTGACGGCATTGCCGCCGCCGCCGCCGACACCGAATACGGTGATGCGCGGCTTGAGCTCGGTGATGTCCGGCTTCTGCAGATTGATGGTCATTGTCTTCGTCCTTTGCCTTTCCCGCCGCTTCGCCGCCGCGGCCGCCTATGGGGCTGTCCCCGTCAAATTAAAAACTGTCTCTCAACCACTGACTCATTCGATGCAGTTTTCCGCCTGTTCCGGTCATCCGAAGACCGGAAATTCCCTTCGCCGGGCGGCTCTCGAAGCTCGCCATCTGCGGGTAGATCAGAAGCCCGACGGGCGTCGAAAAAGCCGGCCCCTTGGCCGCCTCGGGCAGGCCTGCCACGCCAAGCGGGCGTCCGATGCGCACATTGCGGCCGAGAATGCGGCGTGCTGCTTCTGGCAGGCCGGCAAGCTGGCTGGCGCCGCCGGTCAGCACCACACGCTTGCCGACGGCATTGCCGTAGCCGGACTTGTTCAGCCGGTCGCGCAACAATTCCAGCGTCTCGTCGATGCGAGCGCGGATGATGCGCGTCATCACCGAGCGCGGGATCTGCAACGGCACCTCGCCGTCCTCGCCGATCGGATGGATGGAAACCAGGTCGCGGTCGTCGGCACTGCCAGGCAGCGCCGAGCCATGCATCACTTTCAGCCTTTCGGCGGCATCGAGCGAGGTCGACAGGCCCTTGGCCATATCCAGCGTGACGTGGTTGCCGCCGATCGCGATGGCATCGCCATGGACGAACTTGCCTTCCGAAAACACCGAGATCGTCGTCGTGCCGCCGCCCATGTCGATGCAGGCCGCGCCCATTTCGAGCTCGTCGTCGACCAGCGCAGCAAGCCCACTGGCATAGGGCGTCGCCACCATGCGTTCGACCGACAGATGCGAGCGGTTGATGCAGAGCTCCAGATTGCGCAAGGGCGCTGCGTCGCCTGTCAGCACGTGCATGTCGACGCCAAGCTGGTCGCCAACCATGCCGCGCGGATCGCGCACACCGCGCTCGGCATCCAGCGAAAAGGCTACGGGAAGCGAATGGATCACCTCGCGCTCGGCCCGCAACGCCTGCTTGGCGCCGGCGGCAAGCACCCGCTTGATGTCGGCCTCGTCGGCCTCATGGCCGCCGAGATTGATGGTGGCCGAAAAAGCCTCGCTCTTCAGCCGGCCGGCAGTCATGTTGACGATCAGCGAATCGACCGTCAGTCCCGCCATGCGTTCGGCGGCGTCGACGGCAAGACGGATGGCGTGCTCGGCACGGTCGAGATCGATGACGACGCCCGATTTCACGCCTTGCGATTTCTGGTGGCCGATGCCGATCACCTGGACGCGATGCGAGCGGCCGCGCAGCAGCTTGCCATCGTCGCGCGGCTTGAGTTTGGCCACCACGCAGCAGACCTTGCTGGAGCCGACATCCAGCACCGTCAGGATGCCGGACCGGCGCGACGAGGCATCGCTATTGCCGCCAAGCCAGCTCATATCTTCGTCTCCGGCTTGCGCTTCAGCATCTTGGGCTTTTCGTCGAGCGCGGCTTGGCGCTGTGTCGCCGCTTCCGGCGTCAACTGGACGACCAGACGATCGGAAAGGCGCATGTCGACGGCGGCGATGTCGCGCGTCAAAAGCCCGTTCTCGTGATCCATCCTGACCAGGTCGGCAATCGCCTGATCCTCACCGTCTTCGGGGAGCTTGATCGTGATGCCGTTTTCAAGCTTGAGATCCCAGCGCCGTTCGCCGATGCGGATATAGCCCTTGATCCGCGCGGCGAGCTCCGGATAATTCTTGATCTTGGCCAGGAAATCCGGCGCTTTGGCCGGTGCGCCGGTGCCGATGATCAGCGGCAGCAATATCTGCTTGCCGCCGGAGAACGGCGCAATGACGGTGCCGGATTTCTCGATGACCGAAAGCGCGCTGCCTTGCTGCCACAGCGCGAACGGCTCGCGCTCCTCGACGCGCACTTCCAGCGTATGCGGGTAGACCTTGCGCACTGCCGCGGCTTCGACCCAGGGTAGCGTGGTGATGCGTTCGCGCGCGGCTTCGGCATCGAAGCCGATCAGCGAGGTCCAGCCGTCGAGTTCCAGCCTGTCGAGAATATCTATCTCGGACGTTTCGCGGTTGCCGACGACCTTGACCTGGTCGACGGCAAAGCCGGTGCGGGCGGTGACACTCTGGACGATGGCGTCGGAATATCCGCCGAGATAGGCGCCATAGGCACTGCTCGAAACAAGCAGTGCCGCCGACAGCATGGCAGCGCAATAGGGTGGCGCTTCGAAGTCGCCTTCGCCGAGGCGCGCCAGCACGCGCACCGGCCGGCGGAGCAGGCGCGGCAGCACGAAATGGTCGAACGACAACGGCATGCCGAACAGCGCCGGCCCGGCCGTGCCCTTCCCCTTGCCCTGTCCCCACTTCAACGCAGACACGAAGCGTCCTCCACCATCCAACTCAACAAATCGCCGAACGAGTGTCCCGCTTGCGCGGCGATTTCCGGCACCAAAGACGTCGGCGTCATACCCGGCTGGGTGTTGACCTCGAGCCAGACAATTTCGCCGTTTTCGGAGTGACGATCGTCATAACGGAAGTCCGACCGGGAAACGCCCCGACAGCCGATGGCTTGATGAGCCTTGAGCGCCAGTGTCTGTATTTTTTGGTAAATATTCGGTGAAAGTTTTGCCGGGCATTCGTGTTTTGATCCGCCCGCGACGTATTTTGAATCATAGTCGTAGAAGGAATGGCCGGTCGGGATGATCTCGCAGACACCGAGCGCCACATCGCCCATCACCGCGCAGGTCAATTCCCGCCCGTGCACATAACGCTCGACCATGACCGTATCGCCATATTTCCACTCGGACGAGCCGATGATCTGCGGCGGATGCGACTGGCCTTCATGCACGATGACGACACCGAAGCTCGATCCTTCGTTGACCGGCTTGACGACATAGGGCGGCTTCATCGGGTGCTTGTTCTGGATGGCGAAGCGATTGGCCACCTTCGACTCCGCCACCGGAACGCCGGCCGCCTTCGCGACCTTCTTGGCCTGTTCCTTGTTCATCGCAAGCGCCGAGGCAAGCACGCCGGAATGGGTGTACGGAATGGCGAGGTACTCGAGGATGCCCTGGATGGTGCCGTCCTCGCCGAAGGGGCCGTGCAGCGCATTGAAGACGACGTCAGGCTTGAGCTCGGCGAGCACCGAGCCGATGTCGCGCGAGACGTCGACGCGGGTGACCTGGTAGCCCTCTCCCTCGAGCGCATCGGCGCAGGCTTTACCCGACGACAGGGACACGGGCCGCTCGGACGAGAATCCCCCCAGAAGGACGGCCACATGCTTGCTTGTCATTCCCCGTCATTTCCTCTCACAGCAGGCCTGCACCATCGCGCATGCCCCGAAAAGCATCGCGCGCACTCAAATGCGCCCGAGCAACTTCGCTCCCGTGTTTCCGCAACATTGAGTCCGAGTCTCCCGGCAGGTTGCCCCCCAGACGGAAACGCGAGTAACGCGTCGAAACGACTCAAATCAGGAAACGCTTCAGGGCAGAGAATCAGAGAGTTGATTCGCTGGCAAGTGCTTACGATTCCGATGGATTCACTTTCCGCAAAAACGGCAGCAAAATGTGAATTCATGAGTCCGAAAGGCAACGGCGGTCAGCTTGCCTAAAGCAACTGCCCGAGAAATTCCTGGACGGCATGGCCCGGCCGAAAATTACCGATGCGCTTGATCTCCCACTGCAGCCGGATGCCTGATCTTTCGAGCACGCGCGCACGCACCGTCTCACCGAGATATTCAAGCTCGTAGCCCGTGGCGGTTCCGGTGTTGATCATGAAGTTGCAATGCATCGGCGACATCTGCGCCCCACCAACCATCAGGCCGCGGCAGCCGGCCTTGTCGATCTCCTTCCAGGCCGAGGTGCCCTCAGGATTCTTGAAGGTAGAGCCACCGGTCTTTTCGCGGATCGGCTGCACGGTCTCGCGATGGTTCTGGACAGCATCCATCGCGGCCTTGATCGCCGCCTTGTCCTCAGGAATGCCTTCGAGCAGCGCCGACGTGAAGATCAGCCCGGACGGCGCCGCTGAATGGCGATAGGCATAGCCCATGTCGGCATTGCTCAGCGTATGAACATTGCCCTTGCGGTCGAGTGCCCGCACCTCGACCACGCGCTCGCGCGTCTCGACGCCATTGGCGCCGGCGTTCATCCTCAGCGCTCCGCCAATGGCGCCGGGAATGCCGTGGTAGAAATGAAAGCCACCGATGCCGGCCTCGTAGGCAACGGCCGCAAGGCGCTTGTCGGGTGTCGCGGCGCCCGCCTTGATCGTGGTCGGCGCAATCACTTCGGTCTCGCCAAAGCCTTTGGCCGAAAGCCGGATGACAAAGCCCGCAATGCCGCCGTCACGGACAAGCAGGTTCGAGCCGACGCCGACGATGGTCAGCGGAATTTCCTCCGGCACCGCCTTCAGGAACGTGGCAAGATCGTCCTCGTCGGCCGGCTGGAACAATGCGTCCGCGAGCCCGCCGGCTCGAAACCAGGTGATCTTGTCCATCTCGGCATTGGGCGTGATGCGGCCGCGCAGTCCGGCAAGCCGGACGCCAAGCTTCTCGATCAACGCCTGGCCGCGCATCATGAGATGGTCCCGCCGAGTTCCTTGGGCAGCGCATAGGCCCATTGGGTGATGTTGCCGGCGCCGAGGAAGACGACGAAATCGCCCGGCTTCGCCACCTCGCGCACGATCGGCGCAATCGCCGCCGGACCTTCGATGTAGCGTGCGTCGCGATGGCCGCCGGAGCGGATGCGCGACACCAGTGCGTCGGACGTGACGCCGTCGATCGGTTCCTCGCCGGCTGCATAGACGGGCGCCACCATTACCGTATCGGCGTCGTTGAAGCAGACGGAAAACTCGTCGAACAGATCGCGCAGCCGGGTGAAGCGATGCGGTTGGGTAACGGCGATGATGCGACCCTTGGTAGCGCTGCGCGCAGCCTTCAGTACCGCCGTGATCTCGACCGGATGATGACCGTAATCGTCGAACACATCGACACCGTTCCACGAACCGGTATGGGTGAAGCGCCGCTTGACGCCCGCGAAAGACGACAGGCCCTTCTTGATTGCCTCAGCCGAAAGGCCGAGCTCATGCGCGACGGCAATCGCCGCCGTCGCATTGGAGACATTGTGGCGCCCGGGCATGGGCAGCCGCAGGCCTGATATCGTTATCTGGCCGTGCGTCTTGCGGTCGCGGATCACCACGTCGAATTCCGAGGTCGGGCCGTCCATGCGGTGATTGGTGAAGCGCACGTCGGCCTGCGCATTTTCGCCATAGGTGATGACGCGCCGGTCCTCGATGCGGGCGACCAGCGCCTGCACCTCGGGGTGGTCGGTGCACATCACACCAAAGCCGTAGAACGGCACATTCTCGACGAACTGACGAAACGCTTCGCGCACTTTGTCGAAGGAGCCGTAATGGTCGAGGTGCTCGGGGTCGATATTGGTGACGACGGCAATCTCGGCCGGCAGCTTGAGGAAGGTGCCGTCGCTCTCGTCGGCCTCGACCACCATCCATTCGCCGTCTCCCATGCGGGCATTGGTGCCATAGGCATTGATGATGCCGCCATTGATTACCGTCGGGTCGAGCCCGCCGGCTTCGAGTAGCGTCGCCACCATCGAAGTCGTCGTCGTCTTGCCATGCGTGCCGCCGATCGCGACCGCCTGCCGGAAGCGCATCAGCTCGGCCAGCATTTCGGCGCGCCGCACGATCGGCAGCAACTTCTCTCTCGCCGCCTTCAGCTCCGGGTTGGATTTCTTGATTGCGGTGGAGACGACGACCACTTCGGCCTCGCCGAGGTTTTCGGCCTGATGGCCGACGAAGCATTCGATGCCCTTGTCGCGCAGCCGCTGCACATTGGCGCTGTCGGCCTGATCGGATCCCTGCACCTTGTAGCCGAGATTGTGCAGCACCTCGGCGATGCCGCTCATGCCGATGCCGCCAATGCCGATGAAATGCACGAGGCCGATCGTCTGTGGCATCTTCATGCGTGCGTCTCCTTCCTGAATTCCGAAACGGATTTCCTGGACGCAATAGCCTCTGTCAGATCGGCGAGCAACCGCGCGGCATCCGGTTTTCCGGACGATTTCGCCGCCGCGGCCATTGTCGCCGCCTTGCCTGGATCATCCATCAGCCCGCCGACAAGCACGGCGATCCGCTCCGCCGAAAGCGTGGATTGCGGATGCACCTCGGCGCCGCCCGCTGCCGCAAGGGCCGCCGCATTCGCCGCCTGGTCGTGGTCGAGCGCGTGCGGATAAGGCACCAGCAGCGCCGGCCGGCCGATCACCGCGATTTCCGATACGGTCGATGCGCCGGAGCGCGACATCACCAGATGCGCCGCCGCCAGCCGCGCCGCCATGTCGGTGAAGAAGGGCGACACCTCGGCCTCGATGTCAAGCGTGGCATAGGCCGCTTTCACCCGCGGCACATCGTCGGCGCGCGCCTGCTGGGTGATCGCCAGCCGCCTGCGCTGTGCATCGGAAAGCCGGGCGATCGCCGCCGGCACCGCATCGGAAAAGAACTGCGCGCCTTGGCTGCCGCCAAACACCAGAAATCGGAACGGCTCTTCACCGGCCGATGCGGCATAAGGCGTCTTCGCCGCTTCCAGCACTTGCGGCCTGACCGGATTGCCGGTGGTCACCGTCTTGACGCCTGTAGCACTTGTGTCTTCCGGTAGGAAACCACCGGCAATAGCGTCGACGCGGCCGGCGAGCGCCCGGTTGGCACGGCCCATCACCGCGTTCTGCTCGTGGATCAGCGTCGGCACCTTGCGCCGGGTCGCGGCATAGAGCGGCGGCAGCGTCGGATAGCCGCCGAAGCCGACTACGATGGCGGGCTTGACGCTGGCGATGACGGCCGATGCCTGCCGCACCCCGCGCCAGATTTTCCAAAATGCGGCGAGCACGGCAAAAGGATTTTTCGACCCCATCGTCGCCGACTGGATCGGATGGATGGCGGCCGCCGGGAACTGCCCGGCAAAGCGCTCGGCGCGTTCGTCCGTCGCCAGGTGCACCGCCCAGCCGCGCCCGGTCAGTTCGTGCGCCAGTGCCTCGGCCGGGAACAGATGTCCGCCCGTTCCGCCCGCCGCCAGAAGGATGACCCCCTTGGCCATCTCACTCCGCCGGCATCGCACGCGGCGACGGCATGAAGCCCAGCTGCTTGCGCTTTTCCGGGCGCTTGCGCGTCAGCGCCAGCACCATGCCCATCGAGATGGCGATCGCGATCTGCGAGGAACCGCCGTAGGAAATGAACGGCAGCGTCATGCCCTTGGCGGGCATCAGCTGCAGATTGACGGCCATGTTGATGACCGACTGCAGGCCGAAGACCGTGACCAAGCCGCCAACCGCATAGCGTGTGAAATCGTCCTGCTCCTTGAGTGCCGTGTTGAGGCCGCGCAGCACGATGAACCCGAAGATGGACATGATGAAGAAGCACATGATCAGCCCGAATTCCTCGCCGGCGACCGAGAAGACGAAGTCGGCATGGCTGTCGGGGATGACCCGTTTGACGGTGCCCTCGCCCGGCCCGACGCCGAACCAGCCGCCATTGATCAGCGCCTCGCGGCCCATGTCGACCTGGAACGTGTCGCCCTCGCCGGTCATGAAGCGGTCGATACGGCCGGCAACGTGCGGGAACACTGCATAGGCGGCGAACACGCCGCCGACGCCTGCAGCACCCAGCGCGACGATCCACAGCCACGGCAATCCGGCCATGAAGAACATCACCCCCCAGGTGCCGAGCACCAGCATGGTCTGCCCAAGGTCAGGCTGCGCCACCAGCAGCGAGATGACCAGTGCAAGCAGCAACATGGCGAACAAATTGCCCGGAATGTCGGGCTGGCGCTTGTGCTCGGCGAACAGCCAGGCGCAGATGATGACGAAGGCCGGTTTCAGGAACTCGGACGGCTGGATCGACAGGCCGGCTAGCGACACCCAGCGCCGCGCGCCCTTCACCTCGACGCCGATATAGAGCACCGCCACCATCAGAAACAGCATGATGCACAACATGACCAGCGCCATGCGCCGGATCTGCCTGGATTCAAGGAACGAGACGGCCAGCATTACCCCAAGCGCCGGAATGGTGAAGATAATCTGGCGTGTCGCGAAGTGGAAACTGTCGAGCCCGATGCGCTCGGCCACCGCCGGGCTTGCGGCGAAGGACAAAACGATGCCGAGCCCCATCAGCGACAGGAACGCCGCCAGGAACCAGCGATCGATCGTCCACCACCAGGTCGCCACAGGGCTTTTGTCGAGACGGCTTTGCATTATCGTGTCCCTCCGATGGGCTTCACGCCATCAATGGCGGTTGCGGCTTGCCTGAACGCCTCGCCGCGGACTTCGAAATTCTTGAACTGGTCGAAACTGGCGCAGGCCGGCGACAGCAGCACCACTGCCTCGCCGCTACTATCCCTGGCCGCATCGCGGGCGGCGTGTTCGACTGCCGCCGCCAACGTGCCTGATATCTCGTAGCGCACCGCTTCGCCCAGCGTCGCCGAAAAGGCCGGTGCGGCTTCGCCGATCAGATAGGCCTTGGCGATGCGCGGGAAGAAGCCGCGTAACGGCTCGATGCCGCCCTCTTTCGGCAGGCCGCCGGCAATCCAGTAGATACGCGCAAAGCTCGACAGCGCCGGTGCAGCGGCATCGGCATTGGTCGCCTTGGAATCGTTGACGAACAGCACATGCCCTTTGCGGCCGACTTGCTCCATGCGGTGCGCCAGCCCAGGGAAACTCTCCAGTCCGGATTGGATCTCGCCGAGCTCGAGCCCGACCTTGAGGCAGGCGGCGGCGGCGGCCAGCGCGTTCTGCGCATTGTGCTGGCCGCGCAACGAGCCGATGTCTTCGAGGAAGGCGACACGGCTGTAGCGGCCGTGCACGGCTTCCATTAAGTTGGTGCCGTCAGCGAAATAACCGTCGGTCAGCGGCAGGCGCTTGGAGACGCGGATGACCTGCCGGCCGGCCCGCTCCAGCCGATCGGCGATCTGGGCGCACCAGGAATCGTCGACACCGATGATTGCCGTCTCGCTGCCGGCCACCAGCCGCTCCTTGATCGAGGCGTAGTGTTGCATCGTGCCATGGCGGTCGAGATGGTCCGGCGTCAGGTTGAGCAGCACACCGGCCGTCGGATTGATCGAAGGGGCAAGATCGATCTGGTAGGAAGAGCACTCAACCACATAGTGCCGTTCAGGCTGCGGCGGATCGAGCGTCATCACCGCGCGGCCGATATTGCCGCCCATCTGCGTGTCGCGCCCAGCCGATTTTAGGATGTGCGCCGTCAGTGCCGTGGTCGTCGACTTGCCGTTGGTGCCGGTAATGGCAATGAAAGGTGCTGCCGGTGCCAGCAGCATCCGCTCGCGGCAGAAAAGCTCGATGTCGCCGATGATCTCCACGCCTGAGCCCCGCGCCAGCTCGACGGTCCAGTGCGGCTTGGGATGCGTCAGCGGCACGCCGGGCGACAGCACGAAGGCGGAAAACCTCGCCCAGTCCGCACCGCGCAGGTCCGCTGTCGTGATGCCGACCGCGCCGGCCTTGGCGACGCTATCGGGATTGTCGTCCCAGGCCAGCACATCCGCGCCGCCCTCGATCAGCGCGCGCGCCGTGGCAATCCCCGAGCCACCGAGCCCGAAGAGCGAAACGCGCTTGCCTGAAAAGGATGCGGCGGGGATCAAGCGGCCTCCTATCTGAGCTTCAGGGTCGACAGGCCGACCAGCGCCAGGATGACGGCGATGATCCAGAAGCGGATCACCACCTGGCTTTCGGTCCAGCCGAGCTTTTCGAAATGATGGTGGATCGGCGCCATCAGGAAGACGCGCTTGCCGGTCATCTTGAAGTAGCCGACCTGGATGATGACCGAGAATATCTCGACGACGAACAGGCCGCCGACGATGACCAGCACGATCTCGTGCTTGGTCGCCACCGCGACCGTGCCGATCAGCCCACCCAGCGCCAGCGAGCCGGTGTCGCCCATGAAGATCGCCGCCGGCGGCGCATTGAACCAGAGGAAACCGAGACCGGCGCCGATCACCGCTCCAAGGACCACCGCAAGTTCACCGGTGCCGGGCACGAAATGGATCTGCAGATATTCGGCGAACACCGCGTTGCCGGAGAGATAGGCGATGACGCCGAAGGATGCGGCTGCGATCATGATCGGCACGATCGCCAGCCCGTCGAGACCGTCGGTCAGGTTCACCGCATTGCCGGCGCCGACGATGACGAAGCACGAGAACGGGATGAAGAACCAGCCGAGATTGACGAGAAACTCCTTGGCGAAAGGGAATGTCAACGATGACGAGAACGGCGCCTGGCCGTTATGCATGATCACCCAGGCGGCGATGCCGGCGATGACGAATTCGAGCCCCAGCCGCGCCTTGCCGGAAAAGCCGAGATGCGATTGCTTGGTTACTTTGAGATAATCGTCGTAAAAGCCGATCGAGCCGAATCCCAGCGTCACCAGCAGGACCACCCAGACGTAGATGCTCGACAGGTTCGCCCACAGCAGCGACGAACCGACGATGCCGGACAGGATCATCAGTCCGCCCATTGTCGGCGTTCCCGCCTTCTTGAAATGCGTCTGCGGCCCGTCGGCACGGATCGGCTGGCCCTTGCCTTGCCGCAGCCGCAGCGAATTGATGATGGTCGGTCCGAAGATGAACACGATCAGCGCCGCTGTGATCAGCGCTCCGCCGGTGCGGAATGTTATGTAGCGGAAGACGTTGAAGACCGAGATCTTGTCCGCAAATTCGACGAGCAGTGTTAGCATGCGCTTGCGTCCCCCGGACCGATCCTAGGTCTGTCTGCTGGTTGTGGCTTCCGCCGGAAACTTGCCGAGCAACGCCTCGACCAGCTTTGAAAAGCCTATGCCCTTCGACGATTTGATCATGACCACGTCGCCGGGCTTTAATTCCGATAGAAGAACCGGTTTCAGATCTTCCGCACCGGCGCGGTACTCCGTCCTGATCTCGCCGGGCAAAACGTCGGCCAGCGCCCGCATCTCCGGGCCGCCGAGAAAGACCGTGCGCGTGTCGGTGCCGACGATCAGACCGGCAAGCGCGGCATGCAATTTCGCCGAATGGCTGCCGAGCTCGAGCATATCGCCGAGCACGGCAATGCGCCTGCCCTCGCCCGACACCGGCGTCGTGTTGAGCAGTGCCATTGCAGCCCTCATCGACGCGGGATTGGCGTTGTAGCTCTCGTCGATCAGCGTGATCGGCCCGTTGGGGTGACGCAACACATAGCGCTTGCCGCGTCCGCGTTCGGGCGAAAGATCGGCCAGCGCCTGCGCAACCCTGTTAACGTCGGCGCCGACCAGATGCGCGGCACCAAGAACCGCGAGCACGTTCTGCACCATATGGCGGCCCGGCGCGCCGATCCTGGCGACAATCTCGTGCCCGCCAATCTTGGCGGTGATGACCGAGTGATCGGCATTGAGCTCGCATTTGATCAGTTTGAAGGTCGCCCGGGCATTCTCGCCGAACCCGTAGACATGCTCGACGCCGGCCTCTTTGGCCATCTTCTCCAGCAGCTTCCAGCGCGCATCGTCGCGGTTGAGAAGGGCGGCGCCACCGGGCTCCAGTCCCTCGAAAACCTCTGCCTTGGCCTTGGCGATCTCGTCCAGGTTGCGGAAGAAGCCGAGGTGAGCGGCCGCGATCAACGTGACGATGGCGACATGCGGCCGGACCATCTTGACCAGCGGCCGGATCTCGTCGGGATGGTTCATGCCGATCTCGAAGACGGCATAGTCGCAATCCTGCGGCATGCGCGCCAGCGTCAGCGGCACGCCCCAGTGATTGTTGAACGACTGGGCCGATGCATGCACCGTACCGACCGCGGAGAGAGCGTGGCGTAGCGCTTCCTTGGTGGTGGTCTTGCCCGCCGATCCGGTCACGGCAATGACCCTGGCCTTTGAGCGTGCGCGCGCCGCAACGCCGAGCTTTTCCAGAGCGACAAGCACGTCCTCCACCACGATCATCGGTGCAGTCAGCCGCCCCAGCGACGGCAGCTTGCCCTCGGCGACGACCAGCACGCCGGCGCCCGCCTTGATGGCAGCCGTGACGAAATCATGGCCGTCCATGGCCTCGCCCTTGATGGCGAAGAAAGCGTCTCCCGGCTGCAGGCTGCGGCTGTCGATGGAAATGCCGGCGATGCCTTCAGGCATCGGACCGAGCGGCCGGCCATCCATGGCGGCAACCAGCGCCTCGGAGGTCCACAGATAGCTCACGCCGCTTGCTCCCGCAGCGCCGAGCGAACTTCCTCATGATCGGAAAAATGCAGCGTCTCGGTGCCGATGGTCTGGCCTTCCTCATGGCCCTTGCCGGCCACGATCAGCGTGTCGCCAGCGTGAAGCATCCCGACCGCCTCGTGGATGGCCTTGCGCCGGTCGCCGATCTCGATGGCGCCGGGTGCGGCCTCCAGGATCGCGGCGCGGATCGTCTCGGGTACTTCCGAGCGGGGATTGTCGTCGGTGACGATGACCACGTCGGCCAGTCTTGTGGCGATCTCGCCCATGATCGGCCGCTTGCCTCGGTCCCGGTCGCCGCCGCAACCGAATACGACGATGACGCGGCCGGTGGTAAAGGGGCGCACCGAAGCCAGCACGTTTTCCAGCGCATCCGGCTTGTGCGCGTAGTCGACATAGACCGGCGCGCCGTTGGCGGCCGTCCCGACAAGGTCGAGCCGTCCCGGCGCGCCCTTCAATTTCTCCAGCGCCATCAACGCCTTGGCAACAGATGTTCCAGTCGAAATGGCGAGGCCGGCCGACACCAGCGCATTTGCAATCTGGAAGTCGCCGGCCAGCGGCAAGTCGACTTCATGGAGAACGCCGTCCGCTTCGACCTCGGCGCGCTGGCGGTGGCGCTCGTGCTCGACCCGCTTCAGCCGCAGGAAATCGCCGTGGCGGCCGACCGTCAGCACATTCAGTCCCCCTGCCCGCGCCGCCTTGATCGTCGGCTCCGACCACGGGTCGTCGGCAAAGATGACCGCCGGCGCGCCCTTCGGCAGCAGCGCGTCGAACAGACGCAATTTGGCGCGATGATAGTCCTCGACCGTCGGATGATAGTCCATATGGTCGCGGCCGAGATTGGTGAAGCCGCCGGCCGCAAGCTTGACGCCGTCGAGCCGGCGCTGGTCGAGGCCATGGCTGGACGCTTCCATCGAGGCGTGGGTGACGCCGGCCTCCGCCAGCTCCTTGAGCAGCCTGTGCAGTGCCACCGGATCCGGCGTGGTCAGCGAGCCATATTCGTTGCGGCCCGGCGCCACCACGCCGGTCGTGCCGATCGAGGCGGCGGCGAAACCCGCCTGCTCCCATATCTGCCGGGTGAATGCGGCGACCGAGGTCTTGCCGCTGGTTCCGGTCACCGCGACCATGGTTTGCGGTTGCATGCCGAAAAAACGTGCAGCACTCAGCGCCAGTGCAAGGCGCGGATCGTCTACGACAAGAACCGGGATTGGCAGCCCGGCGACGGCACTGCCCTTGCCGACCACGATCGCTGCAGCGCCTCGGCTCGCGGCATCGGCTGCGTAGGCTGCGCCATCCGCCTTGGAGCCGCTGAGCGCGAAAAAGACGACGCCCCGTGTTACCTGGCGGGAATCCGACGAAATCCCTGTAACCTCCATATCGAAGGAAGCTGTCCCTTCGACAGGCAGGATACCGGCTAGATTTTTCAGCTTCATCGAACCCCGTTCATCGCAACAAAATAGCGCGCAGTTGCCGGCGCGCCCCAAGAATCACTGATAGGAAACCAGCGTTGCACCATTTTCATGGCTGAAATCTGGCTTCACGCCAAGCATGGAAGCCGCACGTCGGATGATGTTTGCAGCCATGATGCCCGCGTTCGAGGCGGCCGTAGCACCCATGCCGGGCTTTTCCGGCCTCGGTTCGTCGGCGATCGTAAGCACTATGTATTGCGGATCGTCCATCGGGAAAGCCGCAACGAAGGCGTTGAAATTCTTTTCCTTCGAGTAACGGCCGTTGACAACCTTCTCCGCCGTTCCCGTCTTGCCGCCCACCCGGTATCCTGGCACCCGTGCATTGCGGCCGGATCCCTTTTCGGCATTGAGTGCATAGAGATAGCGCATGCCCTCGACCGTCTTGTCGCTGACCACTTTCTTGGCCACCGCCATCGCCTGCTCCTGCGTGCGCGGCAGGAAGGTCGGGTCCATCAGATAGCCGCCATTCATCAGCGCGGCGCAGCCGACCGCTGTCTGCAGCGGCGTCGTCGACACACCGTGGCCGAAGGCGATGGTGATCGAATTGACCTGCTTCCAGACCTTGGGCTCGGTCGGCCGAGCGACTTCCGGCAGTTCGGTCTGCATCTTCTCGAGGATTCCCAGGCGATGCAGGAATTCGCGGTGTCCGTCGATGCCAACCGCTTCGGCTTCCTTGGCAGAGCCGATATTGGAGGAGTAGATGAACACTTCCGGCACCGACAGTACCCGGCCCTTGCCATGGAAATCATGGATGGTTTGATGGCCGATCCTGATCGGGCGCGACGCGTCGAAACGGCTTTGCAGCGTTATCTTGCCGGAATCGAGCGCCATGGCAGTGGTGAAGCTCTTGAAGGTCGACCCCATTTCATAGAGGCCGGCCGACATACGGTTGAGCCGGTCCTTGTCCTGCGCGTTATAGGGGTTGTTCGGATCGAAATCCGGAACCGACGCCATCGCCAGCACCTCGCCGGTCTTGACGTTGAGCACGACGGCGCCCGCCGCGATGGCGTGGTACTTTTCCATGCCGGTGGCGACCTCGTCGCGCACGATATGCTGGACGCGCAGGTCGATCGAGAGCTGCACCGGCTTCAAATCCTTGGCCACCGCGAGGCCCGACGCCTGAAGATCGCTCAAGCCCTGTTCGTCGATGTATTTCTCCATGCCGGAGATGCCCTGATTGTCGATGTTGGTGAGGCCGACAATGTAGGACGAGGTTTCGCCGGCCGGATAGAACCGGCGCTTTTCGGTGCGAAAGCCGAATCCGGGGATGCCGAGTTGCATGATGTCGGCCTGCTGCTTCGGCGTCAGTTGCCGCTGCAGCCAGACGAACCCGGCGCCGCTCTTCAGCTTGTTATATGTCTGCTCGTAGTCGATCTCGGGAAGCACCGTCGACAGCTTTTCGATCGCCTCGTCGGCATCGACGATGCGGCGCGGTTCGGCAAACAGCGACGCGGTCTTGATGTCGGTCGCCAGCACTTCGCCGTTACGGTCGACGATGTCGGGTCGCGATGCCGTCACCCGGCTCTGCGGGCCGCCCGACAGGTCGGGATTCTGGAAACCCAGATAGACCAGCCGCCCGGCAATGGTCGAATAGATGCCGAAGAACACCGCCATGGTCATGACGATGCGGGTCCTGCCCTTGCCACCGGTCGCCTTGCGGGCACCTTCGACCACGATCGATCCGCCTGCACCGGCCTGTGAACCGCTCTTCAGCAGCCTGCCAATCTTTGGAAATCTGGCAGCCATTGGAAATCCGGTGATCATTGGACGATGCCTCCGGTCACCACGGGATCTTTGCCGCCGATATCGGCCATGCCGCCCAGCCGCTGCGATGAAAGGTCCTCGATGTTGACGGGTTTCGCCGGCAGATCGTCCAGCCCGACGATCTGCCGCGCATTGACCGGCTCGAGTCCGAGTTGCGATTTGTAGATTTCGGTGAGCTCCTGCAGGCGCGACGGCTGGGTAAGCAGGCTCCAGTCCGCCTTGAGCAGGTCGATCGTGTCCTCCTCATAACGGATCTGCGCCTGGATCTTGTGCACTGCCGCCAGTTGCTCCTCGGCCTCGCGCTTGGTCTTGTAGGTCAGGGCAGCCGCCGAAACCATGACGGCGATCAGGACTATGTCGCTGGTACGAAACACGTGCTCACCTCTCTCCCGGTCGATCGGCGCCGGGAAGCTTTGGGCCAGGCAGTTTTGGCAGGCCGAAAATCGAAAAATCGCCGGCGCGCGCCGGCGCCTCTGTACGGATCGCAGCGCGCAGCCTTGCCGAGCGCGCCCGCGGATTTGCCGTTATCTCGGCATCGCCAGGCGTCACGCCGCCGCCCTTCTTGGTGAAGGTGGCGGTGCGCGCCTGGGCCTCGGGGAGATGCCGCGATCCGGTCGCTGTATCGGCTCTGTCGGCGATGAAGCGCTTGACGATGCGGTCCTCGAGGGAATGGAAGGTCACCACGGCAAGCCGCCCGCCCGGTTTCAGCACGCGCTCGGCGGCAAACAGTGCCTTGGCCAGTTCGCCGAGTTCGTCATTGACGAAGATGCGCAGCGCCTGGAAAACGCGGGTGGCCGGATGGATCTTGTCTTTTGGCGCGCGACCGATATGCGTCTCGATGGCATCGGCAAGATCGAGCGTGCGCTCGAAGGGGCGTTTTTCGCGACGGCTCTCGATCATGCGGGCGATGCGCCCGGCATGGCGTTCCTCACCGAGAAAACCGAAGATGCGGGCAAGATCGCCCACCTTGAAGGTGTTGACGACGTCGGCGGCGCTCAGGCCCGCCTGCGCCATGCGCATGTCGAGCGGCCCATCGGCCCGGAACGAAAAGCCGCGCTCCGGCTGGTCGATCTGCATGGAGGAGATGCCGATGTCGAGCACGACGCCATCGGCACTTTCAACCTGCTCGTCGAGCGTCGAGAACGGTGCCTGGACAAGCCTGAGCTTGCCGCCGGACTGCTGTTCAAGGGCCCGCCCCGCCGCGATCGCATCCGGATCGCGGTCGATGGCGACGACCGAGGCTCCGCTTGCCAGAATGGCCTTGGTGTAGCCGCCGGCACCGAACGTGCCGTCGACGATCACCTCGCCTTTTGTCGGGGCCAGCGCCTCCAGAACTTCGGCAAGGAGGACCGGAATGTGACGGGCTGGTCCGCCAGCGGCATGAACTTCATCGCCGTCGCCCGCCATCATTCCGGCCGCTCCCCGGGCTTCGTCCCCTGCCGAAGCTGCAAAAGCCGGGCGCGTGCTTCCGTCCCGTAGGCGCTGAGCCGTCCCGGCTCCCAGATCTGAAAGAAATTGCCCCGGCCAACGAAGGCCACTTCCGCTGAAATGCCGGTATGCTCGCGAATGAAATCGCTCATCGTGATACGGCCGTCCTGGTCGAGCTTCAGAAACGTTCCATCGCCATGGCAGAAGAACGACATGTCGTCCGCCGTCTGCAGGAACGGGTCTTCCTGGGCGATACGCTGCTCGTAGCGATCGAGCAGGTCGAGCCCACCGACATCCATCGCCGGGCGATCCAGGCAGCGTAGCGCATAAAGTTCCGAATAGCCGCGTTTCTGCACAACGGCACGGAAATGCGCCGGCACGGACACTCGTCCCTTCGCATCGATCCTGTTCACCGCGTTCGACAGAAACCGGTCCATTACGCGTTACGGCCGCTTGCGCCGCCGCACCCCTCTGCATCTTCCTGTCCGCGCCGCCCCAGCCCGGTCGACGTCCAAAACCCGCTTCGTTGTGACGGGCGAACGCAGGCAAACGCGCAGCCGCCGCGGCTGCCCGATTGGCGTACGCTTCACCCTGACACGGAACGAAGGCTTGAGTATCGGAATGGGATATCATGGGGTGTTATGGGCGTCAACGGGAACAGTCTTCAAAACGCGCCTGCCACGACTGGGGAGAGCAGCTTTGACGGCACTCCGGTCTTTATCCTCCATTAAGCCTAACGAAGCGTTTAGGGCCGTCTGGTCCAACCGGAGGCGGCTTGCTGCGGATCGCTGCCGCGCATAGCCTCGGCATCTCCTTTTCCGGTCAGTAACGAGGTTTGAAATCATGTCCGAAACAGCCAAGTCACGCGCCGCGGCACTTCCCCATCTGCGCCGCGGCGGGCTGGCCAAGGGCGACCCGATCCCCTTGCCCCTGACGATGGCCGCCATCTTTCATGCGCCCGGCGACGCCACCGGCTTCGATCAATATGGCCGCTTCAGCAATCCGACCTGGGATGCGGTCGAGCACATGCTGGCGCATCTGGAAGACGCCTCATGCGTCGCCTTTCCCTCGGGGATGGCTGCCATCTCGGCGGTATTTTTCGGCCTGCTCAAAGCCGGCGACCGTATCCTGCTGCCGTCCGACGGCTATCACACGACGAGAGCGCTGGCAGAGCGCTTCCTGAAGTCCTTTGGCGTCGCTTATGATGTCCGGCCAACATCAAGCTTCCTCGACGGCGGCTTCGATAGGTATCGGCTTGCGTTCGTCGAAACGCCCGCCAACCCAGGACTGGATATATGCGACATCGCAGCCGTCGCCGAAGCCGTGCATAGAGCGGGTGCGGTGCTTGTGGTCGACAACACGACGATGACGCCTTTCGGCCAGCGCCCGCTCGATCTCGGCGCAGATATCGTCATTGCCGCCGATACCAAGGCACCAAACGGCCATTCCGATGTGCTGTTCGGCCATGTCGCCAGCCGCGACGCGGACATTATCTCGAGGGTGACCGACTGGCGCGAGACGTCGGGCGCTATCCCCGGGCCGTTCGAGGCATGGCTGGTGCATCGCGGCCTCGAAACGCTGGACGTGCGCTTCGACCGCATGTGCGCTTCCGCCGAAATGATAGCGCGACGGCTGAAAAACCATCGCGCGATCAGCGGCTTGCGCTTTCCGGGACTGGAGAGCGATCCATCGCACAATCTTGCCCGCGCCCAGATGGAGCGCTTCGGCTTTCTCATCTCGTTCGTGCTCGCCTCGGAGGACAAGGCCGAGGATTTCATCAACAATTGCGCCTTGATGCAGGCCGCGACATCGTTCGGCGGCGTGCACACTTCGGCCGAACGGCGATCAAAAAGGGGAGATGCCGTTCCGCCCGGCTTCGTTCGCCTGTCGATCGGCTGCGAGCCGGTGGAAGAGCTTTGGCAGGCGATCGAGGCGTCGCTGGACGCAATCGGTGGCTGAATCGGCAATCACGAACTTAGATCGTCGGCCGCGATCTTGCGCCGGCCGTGCAGCACGCGAACGATTTCGATCGCCTCTTCACTGACGCGGTACAGGGTGAGGTATTCGCCGACGATCAGGTGACGGATGCCGGGCGCGATGTCTTCGCGCGGTGCACCTGAGAAGGGATAAGTGGCCACTTGCTGCCAGCGGGCTTCGATCCGATCGAGCAATCGATCGGCTGCAGCCTCGTTGTCTTGCGCAACATGAAGCCAGATCGCGATTAAATCCTCTTCCGCATTTGCGGTTCGGATGATGGGCAGCAAATTCATGCCGCGCTGTCGGGTTTCAATCGTCTCCGCGCTTCGGCCTTTATTTCGTCGATCGACGCAAACCGTCCCGGTCCGCTGTCGATCCCCTCCTGCACCAGCTTGCGCAATTCCTCGACCGTGTAGCCGAGCAGGTCGCGCCGGTCCTTCCATTGCCTCAGCGCGTCGCGGATCACCTCGCTTGCCGAGGCATATTCGCCGGCGGCGACCACGTCGTCGACCGCCGCCGCCAATTCCGGCGACAGCGTGATGCTGCGTTTATCGACCTGTCCCATGACGCGCTCCTGAATACCGTCATCCAAATGGTACGATTTAATCGCACCATTTTCAAGGAATGCCGCGCTTAATTGCGGGTCGAAAAGTGAATCAACGGCTGCGCCCGAAGACGCACCTGCTGATATCAGGAGATTTCCTTTTATCGGGGAAAACTGCCAGCTGGCCTGTAAGCCGGGTTCTGTATGGCCCTCGCCCCTTACGGGGCGAGAACGTGGCGGCCATTCATCTTGGGCGCATGTTGCCATGCGCCTCACGCAACCTACCCGGACGGTGAGCCGGAAACAGCCCTCGAGGGTTTCCCCTCGCACCGCCCCTATTCGGTCTTGCTCCCGGTGGGGTTTACCGTGCCGCTCCTGTTGCCAGTCGCGCGGTGGGCTCTTACCCCACCCTTTCACCCTTGCCACGATTGGATCGTGGCGGTTTGCTTTCTGTGGCACTTTCCCTGGGGTCGCCCCCGCCGGTCATTAACCGGCACCGTGTCTCCATGGAGCCCGGACTTTCCTCACCCGCAGCCTTTCGGCTTCGCGGGTGCGGCCGCCCGGCCAGCTGGCAAGGCGTATAAAGGGGTTCAGGCCCGAAAACGCAAACGAAAAAGCAAGTTGTCGCTTGTCAGGCGGGCGCTCCAAGTGCTGCCAGCTGCACCTTGACCTTGCCGCAATAGGCTGCGGACACCGGGTTCATCCGTGTGGCGGCGTGGCCGGCATTGTATTTCAGGATCGTGCCGCAGGTCGTGCCGCCGCCGAGATCCCGCGCCATGGCAAGGTACTTCATGCCGTATTTGATGTTGGTATCGGGATCGTAGAGACCCTGAACCGAACCGCTATAGCCCATCATCCTTGCCGTCGCCGGCTTGATCTGCATCAGGCCGATCTCGCCGGCGCTGCCGACCTGGTTCGGCTGGTAGTTGCTTTCGATCTTGATGA
Source organism: Mesorhizobium sp. M0701 (assembly GCF_040320365.1). Taxonomy (NCBI): domain Bacteria; kingdom Pseudomonadati; phylum Pseudomonadota; class Alphaproteobacteria; order Hyphomicrobiales; family Phyllobacteriaceae; genus Mesorhizobium; species Mesorhizobium sp. M0701. The sequence goes on along the minus strand of NZ_JAMYPO010000035.1, from coordinate 47,025 downwards.
CGGCGTTGGCGAGCGATACCGGGACGCCATAGCTGGCGGCATAACGCGCAATGATCGCCGAATACTGTCCGCTGCCGCCGACAACCGCCGCCTGGGGCGCTGGCCTGCTCGTCGGAGCGACTGACGCCGTTGCCATGCGGTCGATGCTTTTGCGGTTACGCTTCACATGCAGTTTGGCGATTGTCTTTCTCGCAGCGGTTGGCCTTTTCGCGGAGACTGGCTTTTTCGTCCTTACCGCGGCCGCTTTTTCCACTTTTGCGGTGGCGGTCTTCTCTACTTTTGCACCACCCTTCGGCACGGCGGTTTTGCCGGCTGCGGCACTGAAGCCCTGATCGGCCCGCTGGCTCAGCGGTGCGCTGTTCGCCGCACTGAAGGCAAAAGTCATTACACCGGCAGCAATGGCTGCCGTTAAAACGGTCAATTTCTGCATGTGATCCTGTTCTGTTTGATCTGCACAAAGAACTTCGCGCAGATACCCTCAATCAACATCGGAACATCTGGGGGGATAGACGTCCGACAATCTGTACGGATCGCCTTTGACGACGGAATTGGCGCCAAAGAAGGCGACGCAAGTCACTTTGAGTAACAGATTGTAACTTTTAAGCTGGCAAAAGATTATTTGAGAGAGGCTATCCTTACGGAAGCGAGCAGCCTTTCCAGCGTGCGGATCGTCGATCCGTCAGCCATGCCATCGACCAGGCGCTGCCGGAAATGCCGCTGAAACGCCTCGACCACGATTTCGGTCTGCCGGTCGAAAGTGCTGGTGATCTCGACGCCATAACCATAGAGCGCCAGCATCGACTGCAGCGCCTCTACCTCGGCGCCGGTATCGCCTGGCTTCAGCACGGCGCCGCGCCGGATCGGTGCTGCTGGCACAACATGGCCGATACCGGCGGCAAATAAGGCCTTCCATGGAAATTTCTCGCCTGGATCGACCTTTCGCCCCGGTGCCACGTCGGAATGGGCAAGCACCCGCTGCGCCGGAATGGAATGGCGCTCGACGATGCCGGCGCACAGGCCGATCACCGCGTCGATCTGCGGTTTTGGAAAGTTGCGATAGCCGAGCGTATGCCCCGGATTGACGATCTCGATGCCGATCGAACAGGAGTTGATGTCGCTCTGTCCGAACCACGAGCTCTTACCGGCATGCCAGGCGCGGTCGCTTTCCCTTACCATCTGAACAAAGCGGCCGTCCTCATGGACCAGGTAGTGCGACGAGACCTCGCTTGCCGGATCGCACAACCATGCCTCGGCACCGGCGCCGGTAGCCATGCCGGTGTAGTGCAGCACGATCATATCGGGTCCGAGCGTCCCGCGCCGTGGTCCGAAATTCGGCGATACCCTGACCTCGGCGCTCGGCTCATCGGGCGGAAAGCCGCTCATGCGTGCCGCAGGCCTCGCTCGATCATTTCATAGGCCGCGTTGATCGCCGCCAGCCTGGTCGTCGCGATCTTGATGAATTCCTGCGGCAGGCCGCTTGCGATCAGCCGGTCCGGATGATTGTCGGAGACCAGCTTGCGGTAGCGCCTGCGGACCTCCTCGAACGGCTTGCCACGCTCGATGCCGAGCACAACATAGGGATCGGCGGCACCCAGATCGACATGCCGGGCCAGGATGCTCTGGTAATGCGCCTCATCGATGCGGAATATCTCGGCGATGCGATGCAGGAATTGGCCCTCGCGCTCATGCACCAGCCCGTCGGCCTTGGCGATGTGGAACAGCCCGTCGAGTATGTCCTCGAGCATCAGGCAGTTCGAATGGCCCGAACCGCAAAGCTGCGCCATCCGCTCGGCATAGGTCTCGAAACCGGCAATATCGCGTTTGGCCAAATCGTAGAGCCGCGCCACATTGCGCCTCTGTTCCTTCGGCACCTCGAATATTTCCTGGAAGGCGCGCACCTCGTCTTGCGTGACGATGCCGTCTGCCTTGGCCATCTTGGCCGACAGGGCGATCATCGCCACCGAGAAGGCGACGCGCCGGCGCAGATCGGCATCGCCGGAGAAAACCGTGCGCACGGCCTCGACCACTTCGGCGACGCCTGACGACGCTGAAGATGAAACGCGTGTGACGAAGTCGCCAAGGCGGTCCCAAATCGACATGGGGGCTTCATAGGGCCAACCACCCATCGCTATCAAGCCAAGACAGTGCCGCAGGGGCTGGCCCAATCGATTTGGCGCAATGCCTGAGGCGGCTGGCGCCAGCGCTCACGTCGTCGCACTCGGCCGCCAGGCGCTGGTATCGTAAGCAGCAGAAAGGCCGGCCTGTGAGGCCAGCCTTTCCTTGGTTGTCACATTGACTACTGAGCCGGAGCAGCCGGCGCGGGCGCCGGAGCCGGAGCCGGAGCCGGCTCGGCAGGCTTGTTGGCGTCAGGAGCAGCCGGCTTCATCGTCTGGTCGGATGCCGGCGGGTTGGTGCTCTGCGTCGTGGTGTTGTCGGTGCCGCTGTTGCTGCAGGCGGCAAGGCCAAGCAACGCAAGCGCCGACACCGACGCAAGAATGAGTTTCTTCATGATATCTCTCCTCTAATCACGCCTCCGTTACCGGCGGCGGTCGAGGACACAATGCGTAAGCTGCGCATGAGTTTCGTAACGTTGCATTTCTGCCTGTAACATATTCCAATCATTTGACGATTGCCGGTCAGGGCCTCGCGAGCTAACAGATCGAACAGGGAAAAATCCCGGGAGCCGCCGCAGTGACTGCAAAATGGGATTTCTGGATCGACCGTGGCGGCACCTTCACCGATGTCATCGGCCGTGACCCGCAAGGCGGGCTGCATCCAAGGAAACTCCTTTCGGAAAATCCCGAAGCCTATGCCGACGCTGCCATCCAGGGCATTCGCGATTTGCTCGGCGTCCAACCCGGCGCTCCAATCCCCTCCGCTCTGATCGGCGATGTCAAGATGGGCACCACGGTTGCCACCAATGCCCTTCTCGAGCGCAAGGGCGACCGTGTGCTGCTGCTCATCACCAAAGGCTTCCGCGATGCGCTGAGGATTGCCTATCAGGCCAGGCCCGATATCTTTGCCAAGCAGATCATCCTTCCCGAACAGCTCTATGAGCGTGTCGTCGAGATCGACGAAAGGGTTCGCGCCGACGGCAGTGTCGAGCGCCTGCTCGACATTGCTTCGGTACGCCCGGCTATTGAGCAAGCCAAGGCGGATGGCATCGATGCGGTCGCGATCGTCTTCATGCATGCCTGGAAACATCCCGAGCACGAAAAGGCGGTCGCCAAAGTCTGTCGAAAGCTCGGATTCTCGCAGGTCTCGGTCAGTCACGAGGTCTCGCCTCTGATCAAGCTGGTCGGCCGTGGCGACACCACGGTGGTCGACGCCTACCTGTCGCCGATCCTGGCAAGGTATGTGCAAAGGGTTGCGGCGGAACTGGGTGCCGCGCCAATCTCCTCCCTTGTGGGGGAGATGGCTGCGCAGCAGCCAGAGGGGGTCATCTCAGAAGGCCCCGCCAGAGTGTCGAACCCAGTCGAGCCGACCCCACCCGGCGGCTTCGCCGCCACCCTCCCCTCAAGGGGGAGGGAAAGCCCTCGCCTCATGTTCATGATGTCGTCGGGCGGCCTCACCGCCGCCGACATGTTCCAGGGCAAGGACGCGCTGTTGTCCGGCCCGGCCGGCGGTGTCGTCGGCATGGTTGAGACGGCAAAACTCGCCGGTTTCGGCAAAGTCATAGGCTTCGACATGGGCGGCACCTCCACCGATGTCGCCCATTATGATGGTGACTACGAGCGCGCCTTCGACACCGAGGTCGCCGGCGTGCGCATCCGCGCGCCGATGATGCGCATTCACACCGTTGCTGCAGGCGGCGGCTCGATCCTCCATTACGAGGCCGGCCGCTTTCGCGCCGGGCCGGATTCGGCCGGCGCCAATCCCGGCCCGGCCGCGTATAGGCGCGGCGGCCCGTTGGCCGTCACTGACGCCAATGTCATGCTGGGCAAGCTGCAGCCCGAGTCCTTCCCGGCTATTTTTGGACCGGGCCAGGACGAACCGCTCGACGTCCAGACGGTTCGCGAAAAATTCACCGCACTTGCGGCCGAGATCGGCGACGGCCGCTCGCCGGAAACCGTCGCCGAAGGGTTCATCACCATTGCCGTCGAAAACATGGCCAACGCCATCAAGAAGATTTCGGTGCAGCGCGGCTACGATGTCACCGAATACCTCCTGAACTGCTTCGGCGGCGCCGGCGGCCAGCACGCTTGCCTGGTCGCCGATGGGCTCGGCATGGAGGCGGTGCTGATCCATCCCTTCTCAGGCCTGCTCTCGGCATACGGCATCGGCCTATCCTCTGTATTTGCGTCGCGCCAGCAGGCGCTGCTGAAGCCGCTGGCGGACAATTCCAGGCCAGCGATCGATGAACTCATCGCAACGCTGCGCAAAGCCGTCATCGACGAACTCGCCGCGCAAGGCATCAGCCAAGACGCGGTCGCCTCGAGACCGGTGCTGCAGATCCGCTACGACGGCACCGATACCGCGCTGCCTGTGAACTTCGGGCACGGCTCGATTGCGCAGGCCAAGGCGGACTTCGAACTGGCGCACAAGGCGCAGTTCGGTTTCGTCTACGACGACAAGCCGATGATCGTCGAATCGGTCGGCGTCGAGGGTACCGATACCGGCGGCACCGGCCGTGACGAAAGTGATTCAGTTGTTGAAGACATGGCCGCAAGTCCTTCCGGGAACCGGAAAATCTTTGTCGACGGCGTCTGGCGCGACGCCGGCATCTTCCCTCGCGAAACGCTGAAGCCTGGTAACAAGATCGCCGGCCCTGCTTTGATCATCGAGCCGAACCAGACCATTATCGTCGAGCCGGGCTGGCAGGCCGAGATCACCGCCAAGGACCACGTATTGATGCGGCGCGTCGAGAAGAAGCGCCGACAGGCCGCACTCGGCACCGAAGCCGATCCGGTGATGCTGGAGGTCTTCAACAACCTGTTCATGTCGATCGCCGAGCAGATGGGCGTGACACTGCAAAACACCGCCTACTCGGTCAACATCAAGGAACGGCTCGATTTCTCCTGCGCGGTTTTCGACCGGGATGGCGCGCTGGTCGCCAATGCACCGCATATGCCGGTGCATCTCGGCTCGATGGACCGCTCGGTGGAGACCATCATCCGGCTCAATTCCGGCGACGTTCACCCCGGCGACGTCTTTGCGCTGAATGCGCCTTACAATGGCGGCACCCATCTGCCTGATATCACAGTGGTGACACCGGTGTTTTCCCTCCCCCTTGAGGGGAGGGTGGCCGCGAAGCGGCCGGGTGGGGTCCTCGCAGAAGGCACCACAAGTGCGTCGAGCACTGCCGCAACGACCCCCTCCGGCGGCTTCGCCGCCACCTCCCCCTCGAGGGGGGAGGAGATCCTCTTCTACGTCGCCTCGCGTGGCCATCATGCCGACATCGGCGGCACCGCGCCCGGCTCGATGACGCCGCTTGCCACAACCGTCGACGAGGAAGGCGTGCTGTTCGATAATTTCCGCATCGTCGATCGCGGCCGGTTCCGCGAGAAGGACCTGGAGACGCTGCTCACCAACCACCCCTACCCGGCGCGCAATCCGCACCAGAACATCGCCGACCTCAAGGCGCAGATCGCCGCGAACGAAAAGGGCGTCGCCGAGCTGCGCAAGATGGTCGCGCATTTCGGCCTCGATGTGGTCGAAGCCTATATGGGCCATGTCCAGGACAATGCCGCCGAAAGCGTGCGCCGCGTTCTGGAGCGGCTGCCCGACAGTTCCGAATACGAATATCCGACCGACACCGGCCAAATGATCAAGGTGAAGATATGGGTCGACCGGCGGAAGCGCGAAGCGACGGTCGACTTCACCGGAACGTCGCCGGTGATGAAGAACAATTTCAATGCGCCAGAGCCAGTCGCCCGAGCCGCTGTGCTTTATGCCTTCCGCGTCATGGTCGAAGACAACATTCCGATGAATGCCGGATGTCTGCGGCCGATCAACATCATCATTCCCGACGGCTCGATGCTGAAGCCCGCCTATCCCGCGGCAGTCGTCGCCGGTAATGTCGAGACCTCGCAGCACGTCACCAACGCGCTGTTCGGCGCCATGGGCGCGATGGCCAATGCGCAAGGCACGATGAACAATCTCACCTTCGGCAACAAGCAGTACCAGTATTACGAGACGATCTGCTCGGGCTCGCCGGCTGGCCGGATGAACGACGGCCGCGGTTTTGCCGGCACCTCCGGCGTCCACACCCATATGACCAATTCGCGCCTGACCGATCCGGAAGTGCTGGAACTGCGTTTCCCGGTATTGCTCGAGGATTTTCATATCCGCGAAGGCTCCGGCGGCGAAGGCAAATGGAATGCCGGCGACGGCACTAGGCGCACCATCCGCTTCCTCGAAAAAATGGAATGCGCGATCCTGTCCTCGCATCGCAACCGCCCACCGCGGGGACTGGACGGAGGCGGCGATGGCGAGGCCGGTTCGACCAAGGTCCGCCGCAAGACCGGCGCGATCGAGACGCTGAAAGCCTGCGATCAGACCATCCTCGACGCCGGCGAGGCGGTCATCGTGACGACGCCGACCCCAGGTGGATTTGGCAAGGCCTGAACTCGCGTCAACAGGCTGTCACTGGCCTGTCATCACCCTGCGCTACCCGCTTGCGGCAAAGCAAACGGGGAATCGCCTTGCCATGACGGACATTTCTGGAGAACTGGTTTTTCGCCGCGGCAAGGAAGTCGGCAAGGCCGTCTACCAGAACCGCCCGCTGTCGAAAGCCGGCATCTCCGAGCGCCTGTTCGCCTTCCTGTTCTCCGGCCTCGTCTATCCGCAGATCTGGGAAGACCCCGAAATCGACATGGACGCGATGCAGCTCGGGACGGGCCACCGCATCGTCACCATTGCCTCCGGCGGCTGTAACATCCTTGCCTATCTCACCCGCTCGCCGGAAAGGATCGATGCCGTCGACCTCAACGCTGCCCATATCGCGCTGAACCGGATGAAGCTCGAAGCCGTCCGTCACCTGCCGTCGCAGGGCGACCTGTTCCGTTTCTTCGGCGCGGCTGAGACCGGGCACAATTCACAGGCCTACGATCGCTTCATCGCACCGCATCTCGACCCGGTCAGCCGCCATTATTGGGAGCGCCGCAACTGGCGCGGCCGTCGCCGCATCGCCGTCTTCGACCGCAATTTCTACCAGACCGGCCTGCTTGGCCTGTTCATTGCGATGGGCCATCGCACCGCAAAATTCTTCGGCGTCGACCCGGCCGGCATCATGGACGCTAAGAGCATCGCCGATCAGCGCCGCTTCTTCGACGAAGAGCTGGCGCCGGTCTTCGAAAAACCGCTGCTGAAATGGGCGACATCGCGAAAGGCTTCGCTGTTCGGCCTCGGCATTCCGCCGGCCCAGTACGATTCGCTGATCACCTCGGGTGACGGCACCATGGCCAGCGTGCTGAAGGCACGACTGGAAAAGCTCGCCTGCGACTTTCCGCTGAAGACCAATTATTTCGCCTGGCAGGCTTTCGCCCGCCGCTACCCTAATCCGGGCGAGGCCGCCCTGCCCGCCTATCTCGAAAAGCGCAACTACAAGACGATCCGCAACAATCTCGATCGCGTTGCCATCCACCACGCCAATCTGATCGAGTTCCTTGCCGGCAAGGATGCCGGCTCGATGGATCGCTTCGTGCTGCTCGATGCACAGGACTGGATGACCGACCACCAGCTCAACGGGTTGTGGGCCGAGATCACCCGAACCGCCTCCACCGGCGCCCGCGTCATCTTCCGCACCGCCGCTGAACCCAGTCTGCTGCCCGGCCGCGTCTCGAATTCGCTGCTCGACCAGTGGCGCTACGAGAACGACGCCTCGCGCGAGTTTTCGGCGCGCGACCGCTCGGCCATCTATGGCGGCTTCCATCTCTATGTGAAGCGGTCCGCATGAGCACGACCGACTTGCCGGCCAGCCATGCCGAGCTGATGGACGGCGTCTACCGCTGGCAGCGTCATATCTACGACCTGACCCGCAAATACTATCTGCTCGGCCGCGACCGGCTTATCGCCGGACTGGATGTGCCGGCCGGCGGCACCGTGCTCGAGCTCGGCTGCGGCACCGGCCGCAACATCATCCTCGCAGCCCGCCGCTATCCCGCCGCGCGCTTCTTCGGCCTCGATATTTCGGCCGAGATGCTGGAGACGGCCACTGCCGCCCTCGCGCGCGAAGGCCTCTCCGGCCGCGTCACGCTGGCGCGCGGCGACGCCACGGATTTCGACGCGAAAGCACTGTTCGGCGTCAAAAGTTTCGACCGCATTTTTGTCTCGTATTCGCTGTCGATGATTCCCGGCTGGGAGAAGACAGTGTTCGCGGCTCTTGCTGCCCTGTCACCGGGCGGCTCGCTGCACGTCGTCGATTTCGGCCAGCAGGAGGCCCTGCCCGGCTGGTTCCGCACGCTGCTGCGCGGCTGGTTGAGAAAATTCCATGTCCAGCCGCGTGAAGCCCTGCGCGACGTTCTGGAATCGGAATCTGCGAGAGTTGGTGCATGCCTTCGATTCAGAACACTTTATCGCGGCTACAGCTGGCTCGCCGTGATCAAGATCGCCATCTAATATCAATTTTGGCGTGGAAGGTTTTGGGGCTCCAATCCTAAATGGGGGCCGTGGCTGAAATCAGTTAATTGGCTAAATCACACATTGCCATGTAACCCAAGGAGTGGTACATTATCTCCTCGCCGGAAGCATGGGATGATCATCGGATTTAGAGATGGATGGCTGCGGGCTTTCTTCATGGACGACACCCATTCCCGCAATATTCCGTCCGATCTCGAAAGCCGCTTGTTCCGCAAGCTCCAGATGATTGACGACGCGGCGATCGATCAGGATTTGCGTGTGCCGCCCAGCAACCGTTTCGAGAAGTTGCGCGGCAATCTCGAAGGTTTCCATTCGATCCGTGTCAACAAACAATGGCGGCTGGTCTTCCGCTGGGACGGGGGCCGGGGCGAGGCGTCGGACATCTATCTCGACGACCACAGCTATATATAAGTGAGGTGAGACATGTTGATGACCGCACGCAAGCCAGCAACGGTTGGCGAAATTCTTACGGAAGAATTCATGCAACCACTCGGCCTGACACAGGCGGCTTTGGCCGAAGCTATGAGCGTCCAGCGCAAGCATGTGAACGAATTGTGCAACGGCCGCCGCAACGTGACGGCGGCTACCGCGCTCATTCTGGCGCGGGTGTTTGGCAACAGCCCGGATTTCTGGTTGAACGTCCAGCGCCGTAACGATCTTTGGACGGTTATGAATTCACCCGACGAGCGGGCGCGTGTTGATCGCGCCAAGCCTTTGGCGACAGCCGCATAGACAAGACTGCGACCGCCGCATTCCTCAGTGCAGCGCCTTGATCAGCGCCGCCACCATCGCCTGCGGCCGGTAGCCGAGCCTGGCCGGCGTCAGCCCGAGCCGCACCACAACCAGCTGCTCTGAGGGGATGATGGCAACCGTTTGCCCATCATGCCCCTCCATCCAATAGGTGTCCTTGGGCACGCCGGCGGCAGTGCCGGCGCCGGGGTTTTCTTCGTCGCCCGGTCCTTCTATCCATAATTGCCCCTTGCCGTAGACTTTCGAGGCAGTTGCCGGTTCCCGCATCCAGTCGACGAAGCCGGCGGGCAGCATCTCCTGGCCGTTCCAGACGCCGCCCTGCAGCAGGAACTGGCCGAAGCGCGCCCAGTCGCGTGCCGTGGCATAGAGATAGGACGAGCCGACGAAGGTGCCGTGCTCGTCGGCCTCAAGCACAGCGCTCTGCATGCCGAGCGGATCGAACAGCGCGGTCCTCGGCCACGCCAGTGCCTTGTCCTTGTCGCCGATTGCGTCCTGCCACAGCCTGGACAGCATCACCGCCGTGCCGCTCGAATAGGAAAACACCTTGCCGATCTCGCCGGTCAGCGGCTTGGATCCGGCAAAGCCCGCCATGTCCGGTTCGAGATAGAGCATGCGCGTTACGTCGGCGACGTCGCCATAATCCTCGTTGAATTCCAGCCCGCTCGACATCGCCATCATGTCGGCGAGGCTGATCACGGCGCGGCCATCTCCCTTCCAGGGACCGAACAGACCCTGGTTGGTCATCGCCAGCTTGCCCTCCTTCACCAGCGTGCCGACGATCGCCGCATTTACGGTCTTGGTCATTGACCAGCCCAATAGCGGCGTCTTTTCGGAAAAGCCGTCGCCATAACGCTCAGCGACGATGCGGCCGTTCTTGATCACCACGACCGCCCGCATGCCGGCGCCGGTCATTGCTGGATCGTCGAGGACTTTCGCGACCTCGGGATCCTGCGAGGCATCGGCTTTGTCGCCCTCCGGCCAGATCAGATCGGGCAGCGGCGCCGGCGTCGGTGCAGCTCCGGCGACAGCCTTGGCGGCGGCAATATCGCCGTCGGGAACCGAGGCGCAGCCGAGCCCCTCGCGGGCGACCGCGACACTTTTGCCGGGCGCGCCGAACAGGCCCGCCGAAACCGTTCCCTTCTCCTTGTCCACCGACACTCTCATCAGCTTCAGCAGCGGATGACCCGGCGCCTGCACATCGACGGCGAGCACGTCGTTAGCGTCTCGCCCGGCGATGAAGACGTTCGAGCAGACGATCTTGGCGGCATAGCCGGAACCGACGCGGATCAGTTCCGGCGGCGCGAAATACAGCCAGCCGGCGAGTATCGCGGCGGCCAGCACAGCCAAGCCGAGCAGCCATTTGACGAACTTCAAAAGGATCTGCATTTGAGTTCCCCCGGGCGCGCTCGATCTATGTCATCGATTTGCCGCCATTGTTTCGGCAAAATCGCGGCTCTTGTCGAGCGCCGTCAACCGAATATCAACCATGATCGGCGATCACAGGTGCATGTCGCCCAGAAGTGCGCAGCGGTTTTGGGACAACGACATGCATAGACAAAAGAGCTAAGCGCGTCGAAGCGACGCGCTTAGGACAGACCGGGCGATCCTGTGGGGTGACCGTCCGGCGGGGCTTGAATGCATGCGTCCCAAAACTGCGTAACGGTTTGGGAATGCATGAAACGAAGATCCAGGCGCGTCGCGTAAGTCAGTTTCAAACGCGCCGCGCCCGGTCGAGGGGCCACCCGCGGAAAGACCCATCAGCGGCCGGCTGAAACCGGCTCGGGAAGTAGCGATGCGCCGTTTCGCGGTCCTCATCACGCTGATGCTGCTTGGCGCCTGCTCGACGGTCGAGGATCTGACGCCATCGCTGTCGTCGTCCAGCGCCCCGACGGTTGCGGTACGCGCGCCGCGTTTTGCCGATTCCGACCCGCATGAATGGGACAGCGGCGCACCGTGGAGCTATGCCGTCCACGGCACCGACGTCTCCAAATACCAGACATCGATCGACTGGCCGGCGGCCAGGGCCAGCGGTATCTCCTTCGCCTTTATCAAGGCAACCGAAGGCGGAGACCGTTTCGATGAAGCTTTCAACGAGCATTGGAGCCGCACCAGGGCCTCGGGCATCCCCCGTGCCGCCTATCATTTTTTCTACTTTTGCACGCCGGCCGCTACCCAGGCGCGCTGGTTCATCCAGAACGTGCCCAAAGACGGTTCGGCGATGCCGCCGGTTCTCGACATGGAATGGAACCCGAAATCGCCGACCTGCAAGCTGCGGCCCGATCCCGCCACGGTACGCAGCGAGATGAGCACGTTCCTCGAAATCGTCGAAAAATACTACGGCAAGAAGCCGATCATCTACACGTCTGTCGATTTCTTCGAAGATAACGGTTTATCGGGCTTCCGCAATTACCCCTACTGGCTGCGCTCCGTCGCCGGGCACCCGCGCCAGAAATACGGCAGCCATCCCTTCACCTTCTGGCAGTATACCGGAACGGGCGTCGTGCCGGGCATGACCGGAAACGCCGACATCAGCGTCTTCAACGGCTCCGAAGCCGCGTGGAAGAAGTGGTTGCGGCAGAACACCCGTTGACACCAGGCCTGCCGCCTGCTTTTCGACACAGCCAATGACGGATGCCCGCAACCGCTGGTAATCTTCTCGGAAGGATGGCGATGCGATCGCGCTTTGGACTTCTCGCGGCGCTGCTCCTGAGCGCCGTGCCGGCCGCGGCACAGCAATGCGGCGGCGATTTCGAGGCATGGAAGCAGGGCGTGGCGGCGGAGGCCAGGGCGGCCGGCGTCGGCGCTGCCGGCCTTTCTGCGCTGGAAAACGCCACCCTCGATGAAAAGGCGCTGGCACGCGACCGTGCCCAGGGGGTCTTCACCCAGACTTTCATCGAATTCTCGAACCGCATGATCTCGTCGCATCGGCTGAAGCAAGGTGCGGCCAATCTGCAAAAATTTGCCGAGGTCTTTGTCCGCGCCGATCGCGAATACGGCGTGCAGGCGCCGGTCATCGCCGCTTTCTGGGCCCTGGAGACCGATTTTGGCGCCGTGCAGGGCGATTTTCATACGCTGAACGCGCTGGTGAGCCTCTCGCATGACTGCCGCCGTCCGCAGTTGTTCCGGCCGCAGATCGTGCCGCTGCTGATGTTGATCGATCGCGGCGTGGTGCCGGCCGACGTGACCGGTGCCTGGGCCGGCGAGATCGGCCAGACGCAGATGTTGCCTTCCGACTATCTCGGCCACGGCGTCGACGGCGACGGCGATGGCTTGGTCGACCTGCGCGGCAGCGCGCCGGACGTGATCATGAGCACGGCCAGCAAGATCCAGTCGCGCGGCTGGAAGCGCGACCAGCCCTGGATCGAGGAAGTCCGTGTGCCCGACGATTTGCCGTGGGAGCAGACGGGACGCACCAACAAGCTGCCGTTGACGCAATGGAGCCAGTGGGGCGTTACCAGGCCCGACGGTACGCCGCTTCTCGACAACGGCCTGAAGGCCGGCCTGGCGCTGCCCATGGGTCGCAAGGGGCCAGCCTTCCTGACCTACGACAATTTCGATGTCTATCTCGAGTGGAACCAGTCCTTCACCTATGCCCTGACCGCGGCAAATCTTGCCGCCCGGCTGGGGGGCGCGCCGCGATTCGATCCGCGCAACCCCGAACCCGGCCTCAACGGCGACCAGATGAAGGCGCTGCAGACCAAGCTCGAGGCGAAAGGCTATGACGTCGGCACCGTCGACGGCATACTGGGCACCAACACCCGCGAAGCGATCCGCAAGGAGCAGAAGCGGCTGGGCCTGCCGGTCGACGGCTGGCCGACTCCGGAGCTGCTGGCGAGACTGTGAATGGTGAATGGTGAATGGTGAATGGTGAATGGTGAATGGTGAATGGTGAATGGTGAATGGTGAATGGTGAAAAGGAATAGCACCGGAGCCGCACTGAGCACCAGAGGTTACTACTATTCACTATTCACTATTCACTATTCACCGCCTCGCAAGCAGGAAATCGATGAACGCTCGCAACGGCGCGGGAACCTGGCGGGAGCTCGCGTGGTATAGGTAAAAACCCGGAAATCTCGGCGACCAGGCTTCGAGAAAACGGATTAGCTTTCCCGCTTCGATCCATGGCCGGACCTGATATTCCAGCATGTACGCCACGCCGACCCCATCCAGAACCGCCCCGATCATCAGTTCCGTGTCATTGACCGTCAAGCCGCCGCTGACAGCCACTTCCAGGGCACGTTGGCCCCGGGCGAACTCCCAGCGGTAGAGATTGCCGCCGCTGGGCCACTGGAAATTGATGCACTGGTGCTGATGCAGATCCGCCGGGTGACGGGGTATCGGGCGATGCTCCAGGTAGCTCGGCGCGGCCACTGCGGCCATCTCCAGTTCGTCACTGAGTTTTACCGCCACCATGTCCTTGTGCAGCCGCTCACCCAATCTGATTCCGGCATCGAAGCGGCCCTCGACGATGTCGGTGAGCATGTCGTCGACAATGATTGTGAGGGCGATATCGGGATAGGCCCGGCGGAAATCGCCGAGGATCGGCGCGATGAAACGCGTGGCGGCAATGCGCGGAACATTGATGCGCAGCGAGCCTGCCGGCCGGCCGCGTGATGCATGCGCGTCGGCGACGGCCCCTTCCAGTTCGCTGAACGCCGGTGCGATGCGGGCAAACAGCTTCTCGCCCTCAGCCGTCGGCGACATGCTGCGCGTGGTGCGGTTGAGCAGGCGGACACCGAGACGCTCTTCCAGCCCACGTATCGTCTGGCTGAGTGCTGGAGGCGAAATCCTGAGTTTGGCCGCGGCGCGGACGAAGCTGCCCTCTTCGATGATTGCTGCAAATGCCGTGAGTTCGGAAAACTCGGTTCCGCGCATTATGTACCCCAGCCTTAACAAGTCAGTAAGATAATAGGCTATTCTCTGAGCAATAGCATGCCCATAGCTTTCCCTGGAACGCCCGCTCGATCGAGGCGGCCGTAATCAGACGGAAGGAACAGCCATGCATCGTCCACTCGAAGGCAAAACCGCACTTGTGACCGGCAGCTCGCGTGGCATCGGGCGCGCCATCGCCGAGGGGCTCGCGGCCAAGGGTGCTGCCATGGTCGTCAACTATGTCGGCAACGAGAAAGCAGCCAGGGAAGTGGTTGCCGCCATTGAAGGGATTGGCGGAAAAGCCGTCGCCATCCAGGCGGACGTCTCCAGCATCCCCGACATTCGCAGGCTGTTCGACGAAACCGAACGGCAGATGGGGCCGATTGACATCGTCGTCGCCAATGTCGGCGTCGCTGTCATAAAGCCGCTCGTCGAGGCCACCGAAGCGGACTTCGATCACGTGTTCGGCGCCAATGCCAAGGGCACCTTCTTCACGCTTCAGGAAGCGGCGCGCCGCGTTCGCGACGGTGGCCGCATCATTGCCGTCTCCACCGGCGGAACCAGGATGTTCTTCACGCACACGGCGCTCTATCTCGGCAGCAAGGGAGCCGTCGAGCAGTTCGTCCGCGTCCTCTCGCGCGAACTCGGCCCGCGCTCCGTTACCGTGAATGCGCTGTCGCCAGGCTTCACCGACACCGACCTGCTCCCCGAACGGGACCGGGCCGTGGCCGCCGGCATGTCGCCCTTCGACCGGATCGGAGCGCCGCGCGACGTCGCCGATGTCGCGGTTTTCCTGGCTTCCAATGAAGCTCGCTGGCTAACCGGCGAGAACATCCAGGCTGGCGGTGGCGTGGCCTGACTGAATGGTGAATAGTGAATAGTGAATGGTGAATGGTGAATGGTGAATGGTGACGATTCACGGGAGCGGGACGGAACGCAAGAACTACTTCTATTCACTATTCACTATTCACTATTCCACCATTCACTAATCCGCCATCGTCTCCAGGCTGGCGAACCCCTGCGGCGCATCGCCTTCGTCGAATGGCGTCGCCACCTCGACGAAAGTGTCGGGATAGAAGCCGTTGAACCGTGTTCGGAGCGACAGCGAATAGGCGCCGATATGGCCGATCTCGATCCAATCGCCGGTATCGACGGTTTCGGGCAGCCAGAACGGCCGCGACAATATATCGACGGAATCGCAGGTCGCGCCGCAGACCTTGAACGGCACGATGGTCTTGTCCTCGCCATTGCGCGAGCGGATCGCCGGATCGGGGATGAAGCGTGCCGGCAGCGTGATCTTGCCGGTCCATGAATCCGACAGCGACGCCCAGATGCCGTCATTGATGTAGAGCCTTTTGCCCTTGCGCAGCAGCACGCGCACGATCAGCGACAAGCAGCGCGCCACGATCACCCGGCCCGGCTCGGCCACCAGCGGCATCTGGTCGAACTGGTACTCCTGGAGGTCGCCCGACAACCGCGACATGATCTGGCCGAGCGACGGCATTTCCGGCTTGCGGCTGTTCGGATCATGACCGTATTCGGCCGGAAAGCCGCCGCCGACATCGAGCCCGGCGATGTCGAAACCGACGCGGTTGCGCACCCAGTCGGCGGAGGCAAGCGCCCGCTCGTAGGTGTCGGGATCCTCTATCTGGCTGCCGACGTGAAAGCACAGCCCGACCTTGTAGCCCGTCCGGTTCAGCCGTTCGGCCAGTTCGACCGCATTGGCCGGTCCGGCGCCGAACTTCTTCGACAGTTCGTAGGCCGCCGAGCCTTTCGTCTGGATGCGCACGAACACGGTGATGGCGCCCGGATCGATGTCGAGCGCCCGCACCACCCTGGTCAGCTTGGTGATCTCGTCCTCATGGTCGAGCGAAATGACGCGGATGGCGTATTTTTCCAGCGCCAGCCTGATGTCCGACTGCGCCTTCACCGGGTGCATGTAGAGCATCTCGGCGTCGGGCGAGACGGCGCGCACGGCAGCGAATTCGCCGGGCGAGGCCACATCGAAGGCACCGACGCCGGCCTCGACCAAGGCGTTGAGCACGATCTGCTCGCCATTGGTCTTGACCGCATAGGCGGTCTTGCCGGGAAACATGCCCATGAACTGTTTGGCGTCCGCCTTCAGCACCTGCGGGCGGAAGCAATAGATCGGATCGTCCGGGCGAAGCGCCAGCGCTGCCTCGCGGGCATTTTCGAATCGCTTCATGGACGAATCCCTTGACTGAGGCTGCGCACAATTAATCCAAGCTAGCGGCTAATGAAAACAATTCTATGTCTCGCCGCCCTGGCTTCGCGGCGCTACGCCGGTGCTGCACCCCGGTTATGAGGGAGCTAGGCCATCGCTCAGGTTTCGGGTGGCCCTTGCGGCCGGATCGGGTATGGCGTGAACAGACGCCTGAAGAGCAAGGCATCTCGTCTGGGAGGACGACCAATGGCGATAGCTGCCACCACCACGATGCGCGGTCCGATGGTGCTCAAGGACTGGGCGCAGCTTATGCTGCTCGGCGCCATCTGGGGCGGCTCGTTCTTCTTTGCCCGTATTGCGGTAGGGGAACTTCCGCCGCTGGTGCTGGTGCTGTTCCGCGTCACCATAGCTGCGATCGCGTTGCAGCTCTATCTTGCGGTCCGTGGCCCGTCGTTTCGCCTCGCCTTGCCGCATGCCGGCCTGTTCTTCCTGCTGGCGCTCGCCAACAATGTCATCCCTTTCTCGCTGATCTTTGCCGGCCAGACCGAGCTTGGCGCCGGTGTCGCCTCGGTGCTCAATTCGACGACGCCGTTCTGGACGCTGATCCTCGCCAACGCGCTGACCAGCGACGAAAAGCTGTCGTGGAACAAGCTTGCCGGCATCGCCCTCGGTATCGCGGGAACGGCGGTGATGATCGGCCCCGGCCTCGTCGCCGGGCTCGGCGGTCCGGTCTGGGCGAAATTCGCGCTCATCGGAGCATCGCTGTCCTATGCGGTTGCGCTGATGATCGCCCGCCGCTTCAAGGGTGTGCCGTCACCGGTCATTGCCACCGGCCAATTGACCTGCTCGACCATCATTATGATCCCGGTCGTTCTGTTCACCTATGATGCCGCCAATCTGTTTTCGGCCTCGCCGCCGGTCTGGGCGGCGGTGCTGGCACTGGCTCTGCTGTCGACGGCCTTCGCCTACATCCTCTATTTCAATCTCGTCGCCTCGGCTGGCGCCACCAACGCCTCGCTGGTCACGCTCATCGTGCCGGCCAGTGCCATCCTGCTCGGTTTCCTGTTCCTGGGCGAGCGGCTCGAACTGTTCGAACTCGGCGGCATGGCGCTGATCGCGCTCGGCCTCGTCACCATCGACGGTCGCCTGTTCGGGCGGCATTAGAGATAGCGCAGCGAAGTTGTCGCTCCCGATCGTGCGCTATATGGGTGTGATCGCGGGAACAGATGAACCCTGCCATTCCAGACGCCAGATACCGCCTTGCCGGAGATTCTGAACGAGATCGGGAAGGAAGGCGGCAAGGCAGGTCCCGCCGACATGTCTCACGGAAGGATAGACAAAGCCGCTCGCGGCGTCTTGCTTGCGGAGTTGCTTCGCCAGCGCCTGACCGGCAGGATAGGCTAAGACAGTATCCGGATCGAGCACCGGCTCCTTGCTGAACTCAGCACCGCGCAGATCGTGAAACGAGCCTATGAAGTCGGCAACGAGCTCCGCGTAGTCGGTGACATTTTCGAACCGTTCGATCGCGGCAAGCTCGCGCGTCAGATGAAACGAGACCTCGCCGAGCGCGGTTTCGGCATCGAACCCACAGTACCAGACGCCCCTGGCATCATCGTTGAAACGATTGCCGCCCGGACGGGTGTAAGCGAACGCCGCATTGACGAAGGTGTAGCCCGGCCTCCCGAAAACCAGTTCGCGCGGATCGAGGTCTGGCAATCCCCCTTGCTGCGCCTGAAGACGGCCGCTGGTGGCTCCTTCGAGTTCCGCAAGGTCCTCCAAATCTCCATGATTCCTGGCCAACGGCATCAGGACCGGTTCCTTGAGCCTGCCTGTCGAAATGAGCCGGATCGTATCGCGCTGGGAAATGTCAGCGCGCGGCGGAATCTGCATTCAAAGTCCACCGCGCAAAGCATCGATATGTTGGCGAACCTGCAGCAGCTTCGGAATGCCGCCCTCGATCATTACGTCCAGGGGGCGCCGGCCACCATAGAGAGGCCCTTTGTTCGGCAACCGCACCCATTCATCGGCAAGCGCTTCGGAGAACAGAAGCCGCAGTCCCTTGAAGATGCCGATCAGGGCGCTGATGCGTGTCAGCGAATCCTGGGAGAGAACGCCCTCCCACTCGCCTTTCTTCATGCGGAACCAGGTTCTCTCCGACACGTCGCCGATCAAGGTACAGATCTCGGTGCTGGTCAGATGCCAGATGTCTGCGAGCCTGACGATGCCGGCAACAGCAGCTGGCGTGATCCGCGCCCGTGCCGAGGCATCCGCCAGATTTGCCGGCAAAGCCTGATTTGCAGGATCGCGAACCGCATAAGCGACACTCATTCCGACCTCCATCACTTGGCAGGCAATATACTGCCAATTGGCAGAAATTCAAGTCCGGCTATTGCCCACCGCATTCCTATAGCGTGCAGCATCCGGTTGGATGCGCAAAGGACGCTTCGACGCGTCGAATCTTCAGTCGTCCCGAAAATCGATTCCGATTTCTGCCGCGGTAGCGCTGCCATTCTCGTTACTGCCCCGGCTTTGCCACAAATTATTCACAGGTCCCGAGCCGGCTTTTGATAAAGAGTTTCAATGCCTAACGGCAAACGGCAGGTCGCAAATTCCACAATCTCGTCGCATTGCAGCAAAGTTTCTGCTTGCCTGTGGCACAAATGACCCTAGACTCTCGCCATAGCTCTTTAAGAGGAGGCTATGACATGGGACTGACGAGGCCGATCAACGCATTGATGATTTGTGCTGCGTTTGCATTCATTGGCGCCCTCATTATGGGCGTCCTTCCATAAGGCCGCTGAGCGGGGGAAGACCAGCACCGAATACTCCAAACCATTGAAAAGGCCGGGCATTTTGCCCGGCCTTTTGCATGTCCCCGATCTTTGATATTTCAAAAAGGAGCTTGCCGCCTTACGCCGCGGCGGATCCCGCCGCCTCGACTTCGTGCGACCTGATGCCGATCATGTGGCAGATGGCGAAGACCAGATCGGCCCGGTTCATCGTGTAGAAGTGGAAATCGCCGACGCCGCGCTCGACAAGGTCCAGCACCTGCTCGGCGGCCACGGCAGATGCCACCAGCGCATGCGTTTGCGGATCGTTCTGCAGCCCATCGAAACGCTCGGCCAGCCATGCCGGCACCAAGGCGCCGCACCGCGCCGAGAAGTTGGCGACCTGGGTGAAATTGTGCACCGGCAATATGCCCGGCACGATCGGTATGTAGATGCCGGCCCGCCGTGCCCGCTCGACATAGCGCTCATAGAGATCGTTGTCGAAGAAGAACTGGGTGATCGCCCGCGTCGCCCCATTGTCGGCCTTGCGCTTCAGCATGTCGAAATCGGTGGCGAAATCCGGACTCTCCGGATGTTTTTCCGGATAGGCCGAGACCGATATGTCGAAATCGCCGGCGCCCTTCAGCGCATCAACCAGTTCGGCGCCATTGGCATAGCCTTCTGGATGCGGCCGGTAAGCCGCGCCGACGCCCTCGGCCGGATCGCCGCGCAGGGCGACGAAACGCTTGACGCCCATATCGGCGAACTCCCGGATCACCGCATCGACCTCGTGGCGCGCCGCGTCGACACAAGTCATGTGCGCCGCCGGCGTCAGCGTCGTTTCATTGAGGATGCGCTTGACGGTGCGGGCCGTCCGCTCGCGGGTCGAACCACCGGCGCCATAGGTGACCGAGACGAATTTCGGCTTGAGCGGCTCAAGCCGGGTGACCGTGTCCCACAGCCTTGCTTCCATCTCATCGTTTTTCGGCGGAAAGAACTCGAACGAAACCCTGACCTTGTCGCCGATGTCGGGGCGGCGGGAGAAGCGGAACTGGTTCATCAGGCGGTTTCCCCTATCGGATACGCATTGGCCGGTTGTCTGTCGTTGGAAGGCTCGGCAATCAGCATGCGCCGATCGCGGCCGAGCCAGAGTTTGACGGTGAGCTTGGCCTCGTTGCCGCCGCGCGGCTCGAATTCCTGGCTGTCCTCGAGGTCGAGGCCGGCCTCGGAAAACCAGTCGCCAATCTGCCGGTCGGAAAAGCCGAGACGCATATGCGCGTGCTCCTCGCGCAAGAACTCCAGCGCGTGCGGCGCGAAATCGACGATCACCAGCCGGCCGGCCGGGCGCAACAGACGCGCCGCCTCGCGGATGGCGCGGGCGGGATCGTCGAGATAGTGCAGCACCTGATGGATAGTAACGAGATCGAAGGCGTCGCGTTCGACCGGTGGCGCAAAAATGTCGCCCTGGCGCACTTGCGCATTCGAAACGCCGGCCTTGTCGAGATTGGCGCGCGCCACCGTCAGCATCTCGCGCGACATGTCGATGCCGACACCGCGCCGATAGAGCGGCGAAAAGATCTCGAGCAGCCGTCCGGTGCCGGTGCCGAGATCGAGCATCGACTGGAACGGCCGCTTGCCGACGAGCTTGATGAGAGCTGCTTCGACCGCGCGATCCGGCACATGCAGCGAGCGGATATGGTCCCAGCTTGCGGCGTTTACCGAGAAATATTCGGCAGCCCGGTCCTGCCGCTTGCGCTTGACTGCGGCCAGCCGTTCGAGATCACGCTCGACCTGCGGATCGGCGCCGCGGATGCCGGAGACCAGCCTGAGCACGAAATCGCGCGACGCGTCGGAATCCGATAGCCGGAAGAACGCCCACGAGCCCTCCTGGTAGCGGCCGATCAGCCCGGCCTCCAGCAGCAATTTCAAATGGCGCGAGACGCGCGGCTGCGACTGGCCAAGGATTTCGGTGAGATCGGACACGGTCAGATCGCCGCGCGACAGCAGCGCCAATATGCGCAGCCGGCTGGATTCGGCCGCCGCCTTCAATGTATCTACCATCGTGTCGAGAGCGACATGCATGCGAGCATTCTCTTTGAAAAGATATAAACATATGTTTATGTCGGTTTGGATAGGCTTGCAAGCGCTATGTCGCTTCCGGACAAGAAAATGACGCATGCGTGGCGGATCGCGCAAAAACGGACGCATGATCGGGGCGAGACCCATGTTCGAGACGCGCAGCGGCGAAAAGCTCCTGGAAACCGACCCGGCAACGATGCCGCCGGATGGCCATGTCGTCTTCATCGGCCGCATCGCTTCGCCTTGGATCACGCGGGAGGCTTGCCCCAAAAACATGAAGGCCGCGCGGGAGACGGAACAGCCGGCGCACTTGGTCATCGATCCGCTCTATCGGGACGGCCTGCTTGGGCTGGAACGCGCCAGCCACGTGATCGTCCTGTCCTGGCTGCACCATGCGCCGCGGCAACTGATTGTCCAGAAACCCCGCCATGCGGCTGAACCGAAAGGCGTCTTTTCGCTGCGCTCCCCTGCCCGGCCGAACCCAATTGGGCTGCATGTCGCAAAGCTGGTTGCCGTCGACATCAACACCGGCCGCGTCGATCTCGATGCCATCGACGTGCTCGACGGCACGCCGGTCATCGACATCAAGCCTTATTTCGCCTCGACTGATGCCTTTGCCGATGCGACCATCGCTGGGCGGGACGAGCCAGGGCCGGTGGAGTGATGAGCGCGCCGACCGGCCGCCGCCGCGCTATCGCCAAGGCGCTGACAGCGCTGCTGCCGCTGGCGCCCTATGCCGACATGGAGAAGATCCGTGCCGATGCCGGCGCCGTGCATATGAAGACCTTGCCGCCGAGCATTGCCGTGTGGCTGGCGACAATAGCCCACATCCGCCACGCCCACACCGACTACGAAAAGCTGCTGGCCGAAGGCTATGACCGCGATTCCGCGCGCTTCTTCGTCATCGAACAGACCAACAATGTGCTCACCCGCTGGCGCGCCACCCGTCTGCTCGACGATGAGGATGAGGCGTAGAGAATGGCAGGCTCACGCGTCGAGTTCTACGGCGCCCCCCTCGGTCCTGCCGGACATCTCCCCCTCAAGGGGAGATTGGCCGTCATCGTCGCTTCGCCAATTTTCGAAGGATGCAGGAAAGGCACGGTCCCCGAAGCTGCCAATCTCCCCACTTGAGGGGGAGATGTCCGGCAGGACAGAGGGGGGCGCTGTCCCGCCGACCTCAGGTCGGCAACATCGGAACTTTCAAGGCCTGAAATAAAAAAACCGCCTCGGAGGGCGGATCGTTGGAGCCAATTAGCACCACACCCAAATTAGTAGCATAGCTGCCGGCACAAAGCAAGAACAAAGTTGCTGTGTTTTAGGGAAATCGCTTCAGGTTGGCATCGCGGCTTCATTCCAGGCTTGGGTTCCTCGCCCCACGAAAGTGGGGGAGAGGTGGCTCGGCGAAGCCGAGACGGAGAGGGGGAACCGCGCTCTACGAAGGCCCCCTCTCCGGCCGCTTCGCGGCCACCTCTCCCCCACTTTCGTGGGGGCGAGGAGCCCAAGTTACGCCTTGCCTGGAAAACAACTAGGCCCGGTAAATCCACTGCTCAGGCACGCGCACCGAAATCTCCTCGCCGGCCGCGATCGTGCCGGGCTTCTCGACCCAGGCGACGAGCCCACGCAAGCGTTTCGCCGCTTTCGGGAACAGCGGCGCACCGGCCTCTTGGTCGGCCATCCCGGCATTTTCGGCGACCGACCTGCCCGCGATCCGGCAAGGCCCGTTCTGCGCGTCGACCTTGACGGTCGCCCCGCCTTTGAAGAACAGCAGCGTGCCGGATGGCAGCATCGAGAGGTGCGGCAGGCCTTCGATCAGGAGATTGGCGCCGATCCATTCCGGCTTGATCTCGGCGATGCCCATCCGTTCGGCAACGATTGCCAGTTCGTCCGCAGCCACGATCGACAATTGCCGCTCGTTGCGCATCTCGGTGCCGCGCGGATACCAGGGTTCCCGCCCACCGGAGCGCCGCGTCGTGCCGGCATGGAAATCGCCTTCAATGCCGTCGAAACCGAGTTGCAGCGTATCCATCGCTCGTGTCTCAAAACGATCGAATGATGCGAGATAGAGCGCCGCCACCCTCGCGGCGAGTTTTCGCGACGGGACGATCTC
The DNA here is from genome assembly GCF_040320365.1 of Mesorhizobium sp. M0701. Taxonomy (NCBI): domain Bacteria; kingdom Pseudomonadati; phylum Pseudomonadota; class Alphaproteobacteria; order Hyphomicrobiales; family Phyllobacteriaceae; genus Mesorhizobium; species Mesorhizobium sp. M0701. Next base: position 23,684 of record NZ_JAMYPO010000035.1, on the reverse strand, counting down.
GACCGGAGTTTCGGCTTCGGGAAAAAGGTCCAGCATGGGTTCGTGCCTCGCGTGATACGCGCAATTAGCCGCGGTCAGCTCATCAGGTCCAGTCGAAAGCGCTGATGCTCCGATCAAGCGGACTGATGCGATTTGCCAGGCGCGCTCCGATGCTGGTGCCGTTCGCGCCGAGCTAATGCATGTCGCCCAAAAGCATGCCCTCGGGCTTGAACCGAGGGTGTGCAGCGGTTTTGGGACAACGACATGCGTAAAACAAAAATCTAAAGCATGCGCAATAGCGCGCCGCCGATCGAGTAGCCGGCGCCGAAGGCGCAGAGCAGGCCGTAGTCGCCGGCCTTCATGTCGGCATGGTTCTCCGACAGGGCGATGATGGCACCGGCGGCGGCGGTGTTGCCGAGGCGCTCCAGCACCATCGGGGCGCGGTCGTGGTCGACGTCATGGCCGAACGACAGTTTCAGGATCATGGCGTTCATCCGCGCATTGGCCTGATGCAGCCAGAAGCGCCGGATCGCTTGCGGCGTCAGCCCGTGCTCGGCCAGGAATTCGACGATGAACTTGTGGCCGGCGACGGTGACTTCCTTGAACACCTTGTTGCCGATCTGCTTGATCAGATTGCCTTCCAGATCGATCATGTACGGATCGTCCTGGGCAGCGCGGGTATAATAACCGAGATTGGTGCGGATGCTGTTCGACATCTGCGTCCAGGCGCGCGTGTCGAGCACCTCGAAGCGGCCCGGCCGCTTCTCGCCCTGCGCAAGCCCTTCGACGATCATCGACACGGAAGCGTCGCCGAAGATGAAATGCGTCTGCCGGTCGCGAAAATTGAGGTGACCGGTGATGATCTCCGGCGTCGTCACCAGCACGCGCTTGTGCGCCCCTGTCCGCACCAGATTGACGGCGATGTGCAACGCCGCCGCTGCCGAAGAGCAGCCAAGCCCCATATCGAAGCCGGCGCCTTTCGTCCCCAGCGCCTGCTGCATTTCGATGGCGATCGCCGGATAGGGCCGCTGATGGTGCGAGGCCGAGCAGATCACCAGGTCGATATCCCCCGGCTTCAGCCCGGCATGATCGAGCGCCTTGCTGGCCGAAGCGATGCCGAACTCGGCCTCCAGCGACAGCGCATCGTCGGGCCGAGCCGGGAAGCGCGGCGCCATGCGGGTCGGGTCGAGGATGCCTTCCCGTTCGATGACATGGCGGGTCTGGACGCCCGAGGCATGGACGATGAAGGCACTGTCCGATTTCTGTACCAGCGGCTCGCCCGACACCTCGCGGCGGACGTTCTCCATGTCCACCCAGCTGTTGAAGCTGGCGACGAGTTCCTCATTGGTGATCGAAGCTTCGGGGATTTCAACGCCGATGCCGCTGATGATGACGCGATGCATTTCCAGTTCGTCCCGTGCGCAGGCGTTGCGGCTTCATGTCGACGCCGCAAAAAGCTCGGCGCAACCTCTTTTGCACCTAGCCAGTTTATGCCGGCTTAAATCAAGTCCCTGGGACGGGTCTAAAAGTTTCTAAGCGGAACGCCGCGCCACGATGAAGAGACGGGGAAAGCGCAGCAACACCTTGCCGCTTGCCGTTTTCGGATAGGCTTCGCTGATCCCGGCCGTGTAGCGCTTCAGGAAAAGCTGCCGCTCGTTCTCGTCGAGCGGATCGAGGAACGGCTTCAGCCCCGTCGACTTCACCCATTCGACGATCGCCTCGGCATCGGCCAGCGGATGGTTGTAGATCGTGTGCCAGATATCGAGCCGATCCGAGAATGGCGACAAAAGGTCGTAATAGAACGCGACCGGCGGCAGCGGCGCGCGGGCCGCGCGCTCGAGCTTTTCGGCGAACGGCATCTCGGCCGCGGTCTCCCGCATCAGCCGGTGCGAAGGCTCGGCCATATTGTCCGGCATCTGCACGGCAAGCGCGCCGCCGGGCGCCAAAAATCCCATCAGCCGCTGGAAGACTGCCGGGTGCTCCGGCAGCCACTGAAACACCGCATTGGCAAAGATCACGTCGACCGGTTCGTTCGGCTGCCACGCCGCCGCATCCGCCAGCGCAAGGGTGACGCCGGGCAGGCGCGCCTTCGCCTTCTCGATCATGTCGAGGGAGGTATCGAAGCCGCTGATCTGCGCCTGCGGCCAGCGCTCGACCAGCAATTCGGTCGAATTGCCCGGCCCGCAGCCAATGTCGACCACCCGGCGCGGTTCCGGCACCGGCACCTGCGCAACGAGATCGCGCGCCGGCCGGGTGCGCTCGTCCTCGAATTTCAGGTAGAGGGCGGCGGACCAGTCGGCCATCTTGGTTCCTCAGATCATTTGAGAATTCGCCGCCCTGTAAATGTCTTACCGCGTCAGCCGCTTATACGTCATCCTGTGCGGATTGACCGCCTCAGGCCCAAGCCGGCGGATCTTGTCCTGCTCGTAATCCTCGAAATTGCCTTCGAACCATTCGACGTGGCTATCGCCCTCGAAGGCGAGGATGTGCGTCGCCAGGCGATCGAGGAACATGCGATCGTGCGAGATGATGACGGCGCAGCCGGCGAAGCTCTCGAGCGCGTCTTCAAGTGCAGCCAGCGTTTCGGTATCGAGATCGTTGGTCGGTTCGTCGAGCAGCAGCACATTGCCGCCGGTCTTCAGCATCTTGGCCAGATGCACGCGGTTGCGCTGGCCGCCGGACAGGTTGCCGACCTTCTGCTGCTGGTCGCCGCCGCGGAAATTGAACGACGCGCAATAGGCGCGGGTGTTGGCTTCGAACTTGCCAAGCTTGACCACTTCGGCGCCGCCCGAGATCTCTTCCCAGACCGTCTTGGTCGGGTCGAGCGCGTCGCGGCTCTGGTCGACATAACCGAGCTTGACCGTCTCGCCGACGCGAATGGTGCCGGCGTCCGGCTTTTCCTGGCCGGTGATCATGCGGAACAGCGTCGTCTTGCCGGCGCCGTTCGGGCCGATGACGCCGACGATGCCGCCGGGCGGCAGCTTGAATTCGAGATCGTCGATCAAAAGCGTGTCGCCAAAGCCCTTCGACAGGCCCTCGACCTCGATCACCACATTGCCGAGCCGCTCGCCATGCGGAATGACGATCTGGGTATCGTTCGGACGCCGCTTGTCGGCTGCATCCAGCAGATCCTGGAAGGCCTGGATACGGGCTTTCGACTTGGTCTGCCGGGCTTTCGGGCTGGACTGGATCCACTCGCGCTCGCGGCCGATCGCCCGCTGGCGCGCATCGTCCTCGCGGCCTTCCTGCTTGAGCCGCTTGGCCTTGGCTTCGAGATATTTGGTGTAGTTGCCTTCGTAGGGGATACCGCGGCCGCGATCGAGCTCGAGGATCCAGCCGGTGACATTGTCGAGGAAGTAGCGATCGTGGGTGATGATCATCACCGCGCCCGGATAGGCCCGCAGATGCTTTTCCAGCCACGCCGTCGTCTCGGCGTCGAGATGGTTGGTCGGCTCGTCGAGCAGCAGAAGGTCGGGCTGGCGCAGCAAGAGCTGGCAAAGCGCGACGCGACGGCGTTCGCCGCCCGACAGCTTGGTGACATCGGCCTCCTTGGGCGGACAGCCGAGTGCCTCCATCGCCATCTCGACCTGCTGTTCGAGATCCCAGAGGTTGAGCCGGTCCATCTCGTCCTGCAGCTTGGCCGACTCGTCCGCCGTCTCGTCGGAATAGTTCATCATCAATTCGTTGTAGCGCTCGATGATGGCGGTCTTGGCGGCGACGCCTTCCATGACGTTTTCGAACACGTTCTTGTTCGGATCGAGCGCCGGCTCCTGCGCCAGGTAACCGACGGTAGCACCCTCGGCCAGCCAGGCCTCGCCGCTCCACTCCTTGTCGATGCCGGCCATGATCTTGAGGATCGTCGACTTGCCGGCGCCGTTGGGGCCGAGGATGCCGATCTTGGCGTCCGGGTAGAAGGACAGATGGATGTTCTCGAGCACCTTCTTGGTGCCGTAGGCCTTGTTGAGGCCGGCCATGTGATAGATGAACTGGCGTGCCACGCGCGCTTTCCCTGAAAAGTCGACTGATGTCGGATTGGATGGAAGTTGGGGGCTATGTAAGCGATGCGGCCGCGAACGGCAAACAGTTTTGGCCCTAAAGCAATTCCAGGAAAAGCGTGAAACGGTTTTCCGTCCGGAATTGCGTCAAAACAAAAAAGATGGAGCGGTTCAGCGGTTCCGTGAAACGATGACCCGCTCCAGGCGGATTTGGTCGCACCCGCAAACGCTTAGCCGCTTCATTTCGTGCCGGCGCCCAGGCGAAAGCTCCGGTTAACCATTCCGCGTCAAACAATGTTGGATGGGAAATCGCTGGCAGCCGCGATTTCGGGGAGAGAGATCGGGCCGTGTTGAACAGTTTCCTGCTTTTTGCCGAAGCGGTTCTCTATTTCGGCATCATGGTCACGCTTTTCCGGTTCAGGGGCCGCATCGGCCTCGGCGTCTTTGTTTGCGCCCTTGGCGTCATGCATTTCTTGGAAACCTATCTCGCCAGCGTCTTCTACGTCGCGCTGCCGTTCGGCATGGTATCGCCGGGTTCGGCCGTGCTGTTTTCCGGCAAGCTGGTGATGCTTCTCCTGCTCTACATCAAGGAGGACGCGGCAACTGTCCGGCAGCCGATTTACGGCCTGCTGCTCGGCAATGCCCTGATGGTCGGGCTCGTGCTGATCCTGCGCCTGCACGACATCGCACCGCTGCCCGACGGCAAGCTTCCCGACATCGGCTTCATCGACGAGATGGGCTGGCTGATGGTGTGGGGCACGACGCTGCTGTTCGTCGACGCCATCCTGATCATTCTGCTCTATGAAAAGCTCGGCAAATATCTGCGCAAGGCGCTTTTCACCCGCATCCTGGTCTCCGTCGCCTGCGTGCTCACCTTCGACCAGGCAGGCTTTTTCACGGCGCTGCATTTCGTCACCGGTGCGCCGGTCGCGGTGTTCTTCGGCGGCTGGTTCGCCAAGATGGCAGCGGCCCTGGTCTACAGCACCATGCTGGTCGCCTATATCAGGTGGTTCGAGGCGCGGCAGGTGCCGGCGCCGCGCGGGCTTTCCGACATTTTCGACACGCTGACCTATCGCGAGCGCTATGAGGCGCTGGTCGAGCATGTCGGTCGCGACGGCCTCACCGGCCTCCTGCACAGGGGGCGCTTCGACAGCGATGGCGAGGCCGCCGTCGCCGCCAGCCTGCGGACCGCCAGGCCGCTCAGCCTGCTGATCATCGATGTCGACCACTTCAAATCGATCAACGACCGCTTCGGCCACGCCGAGGGAGACAAGGTGCTGAAAGCCCTGGCGATTTTGCTTGGCGAACTTGTCGGGACCGAAGATCAATTGTTCAGGATCGGCGGTGAGGAATTCGCCATCCTCGGCCGGCGTCCGCAGCCGCTCGCCAGGCTGCTGGGCGAAACCGTCAGGCAAGCGGTCAAGACGTCCGCGAGCACCAGCCGGTTCGACATTACCGTCAGCGCCGGCATCTCGACGGTCAGCGAGACGACCCGTTGCCTTGCCGATCTCTTTGCGCTGGCCGACCAGCGCCTCTACAAAGCCAAATCCACGGGACGCGATCGCGTTGTCGGCGAACCGGGCGGCAACGAAGCAGACGCCCGCAACACATGGACCAGGCCGGAGCGCAGCGCCGGCGCGTAACGCTGCCCAGGCCTGCGATTGGCTCAATCAGGATTGTTTGCGCCGCTGCCATCCGCCGATCGCAACCGAAACCGCCATCAGCGCGATCGCCAGCCATTTCAACGCGGTAATAATCGGGCCGGCTTCGATATCGTAGGCAATGAACAGAAGAATGCCCGGCACCAGCAGGCCGCAGAGCACGAGCGTGATCCGGTTGATCTGCCATGACACTTTTGCCGCAAGCGCCTGGTCGCCGGGCACGGCGACAAGCGCGGCCCGCATTGCCTTCGGCGCCACGAGCGTGGTCGAAAGACGCAGCGAAATCGGCAGGCCGATGCCGATGATCAGCAAGGCGCATGCCGCCAGGAGCAGCGAAAACTTGAGCGCACTGGTTTCGGCCGGTACCGGGAACAGCAGCGCCGCCAGCGGCAGGAAGACACAGAACATCCCGAGCGCGGCGATGGCGATGAAGATCGCCGCGTTGACCAGCGTAAACAATTGGTAGGTGCCGCTGCCGACGGGTTTGGCGAGCGTGGTCATGCGCGCCCACTCCACTTCGGTGTAGGAAAAGCCCGGCCACTCCATATGGCCGTCGCGGATCGCCGTCATGCCCTTGGCCCAAAACGCCAGCCGCGCCAGCGCGCCGCCCGTCATGCCACTCATCGCCACCCCCTATGATGCCCCGGGATCATACCATCCCCGGTGCAAAGCGACAGTCGCGTACGGCCTGTTTACTGGAACCCGACGGCATCGACCGCGCCCTTCGGACAGCCGGCCTTGGCTGTCGGCGCCGAGGCAAGCAGCAGGGCACCGAGCGAAGCGTTCGAAGCGATCGGGCCGGTCAGGCCGAGCGTCAGTTCGCCGATCAGCCGCCTGCCGTTCGAGGGATCGACCACGCAGGACACGCGGACCCGGTCGCCCGCGCCTTTGCCGAAGGCACTGTCGAAGGTGCTGCGGATCTGATCGGATGTCAGTTGCTTGCCGATGTTCTTGATGAAGAGATCGCGCACCGGCGACGCATTCATCGCGCGCATCAGGTTCAAGGCGTCGGCGAAATACTCCTGCTGGCTCTTGCCGTAGCAGGTGCCGTGCTTGATCCATTCATGCCTTTCGAGGGCGGACGCGGTGCCCGGCATCACCTGGTCGAGTTCCGCTCGCGTTTTCGGGTCAAGAGTGACCGACGGCAAATCCCGCCAGTGTGCCGGATCGTCGTTCGCCTTGTCGCTTGCCGCGACCTGGCAATAGAAATTTCCGTTCGGCTGCGGCCACAATCCATGCAAGGTGAAGTGGGTCGCATCGAAACCGGCGGCGGTCTGCGCACGGCATTCGGCCTTGCTGGATTTGGTCTCACAAAAAGCCGGCTGCCAGCTCAGCGCGAAGACATATTCCGGCTTTCCGGACGCCGATGGCTTGTTCGGCTCGGCAGGTGCCGGTGCAGCCGGCATCGTCGACGCGCTGCCGCCCGAAACATGACCGCAGCTGATCTTGACCCAGCGGCGCTCCGGATCGGCGCCCGGCACGCGAATGAGGTAGTGGGTGGGCGCGTCCTTGTTGCCGGCCAGCAGATCATAACTCTGACCAGCCGCGGTCGAGACATTGCCGGGATTCTTGCCGCTCTTGATCGCCTGTGTCGCCGGACAGGCGGCATCGGCGACGAAAGAGCCGGTCATCTTCACATCGGCCCGCGCCGCGCCGGCAAGCAGCACGGCCGCAAGCGCCAATCCGAAAACAAAACCTGTCCGCATAAGGGTCCCTCGGCTGAAAAAGTTGCGGCAACAGACTGCCGTTGTCACCATGTCAGAATTGCGAGCGCGCGGTAAACGTCGGCGCGCAAATCGGTCACGCCGGATTGACGCAAAACCGGTGCCGGCGCAAACAAAACTCGCGTCCGGTATCGTGCCGGGGCGTTGGAGACGACGCGGCGATGCCATTCGACCAACAGCTTGTGCTTCGATCGCCGACCGGCGCCGAGCTCAACCTTTATGTGAAACACGCCATCGGCCAACCGCGCGCCATTGTCCAGGTCAATCACGGGTTGGCCGAGCACGCGGCGCGCTATGCCCGTTTCGCCGATTTCCTTGGCGAGCGCGGCTACCAGGTCTACGCGCACGACCACCGTGGCCACGGCGCCACCAAGGCGCCCGACGCGCCACCTGGCAGGTTCGCCGATGCGGATGGCGGTGCCAAGATCATCGCCGATGTCGCCGCCGTCCATGATCTCATCGCCAGGGAACAGCCGGGCCTGCCGGTCATCGTCTTCGGTCACTCCTTGGGCGCGTCGGTCGCGCTGAACTTTGTCCTCCGCCACTCGGCGCGCATCCATGCCGCCGCGATCTGGAACGGCAATTTCTCGGCCGGACTGCTCGGCCAAATCGCGCTGGCCATGCTTGGTTGGGAAAAGTTCCGGCTTGGCTCAGACGTGCCGTCGCGCCTGCTGCCCCGGCTGACGTTCCGGGCCTGGGGCAAGGCGGTGCCCAATCACCGGACGCCGTTCGACTGGCTGTCGCGCGATGCCGTTGAAGTCGAGAAATACATCGCCGACCCGCTTTGCGGCTGGGACGCATCGGTGTCGATGTGGCAGGACATCGTCATGATGACGCTGCATTGCGGCAGCGACCGCAATTTTTCCGGCGTGCGGCGCGACCTGTTCGTCAATCTGGTCGGAGGCGAGCAAGATCCGGCCTCGGACGGCGGCAAGGCGGTCAGCCATCTTGCCGGCCGGATGCACATGATGGGTTTTTCGAATCTCGTTTCAAAGGTTTACGCCAAAACCCGCCACGAAAGCCTGAACGAGGTCAACCGAGACATCATCATGGAGGATTTTGCCGCCTGGTCCGACCACGTGCTGAGGGCACAGTGATACTGGCCCATTGCAAGGGCCGTGACAGCGGCGCGCGGGATTGATAGAGGCTGCGCTTTCGATCAACCACGGTGATCCATGACTGAGCCTCCGCTCAAAGGCATCCGCGTCATCGAACTCGCACGCATCCTCGCCGGGCCATGGGCCGGACAGCTGCTTGCCGACCTCGGCGCCGACGTGATCAAGGTCGAGAGCCCGGACGGCGGCGACGACACCCGCAAATGGGGACCGCCCTTCGTCATCGGCCATGACGGCGAGAACCTTTCGGCCGCTTATTACCATTCCTGCAACCGCGGCAAGCGCTCCATCGCCATCGACTTCTCGACGCCCGAGGGTGCCGAGACGGTGCGCCGGCTGGTCGCGACATCGGACGTGCTGATCGAAAACTTCAAGGTCGGCGGACTGAAGAAATACGGTCTCGACTATGACAGTCTGAAGAAAATAAACCCGCGGCTGATCTATTGCTCGATCACCGGTTTTGGCCAGTCGGGACCGTACGCCCCGCGTGCCGGCTATGATTTCATCATCCAGGGCATGGCCGGCATGATGTCGATCACCGGCGAAGCCGGCCGCGAACCGCAAAAGGCGGGCGTCGCCATTTCAGATGTTTTCACCGGGCTTTATTCGGTCATCGCCATCCAGGCGGCGCTTCGCCATGCCGAGAAGACCGGCGAAGGCCAGCATATCGACATGGCGCTCTACGACACCCAGATCTCGACGCTCGGCAACCAGAACCTCAACTATCTCGTCTCCGGACAGTCGCCGGTGCAGATGGGCAATGCGCACATGAACATCGCGCCCTACGAAGTGGTGCCGGTAAAGAATGGCCACATCATCCTGGCGGTCGGCAATGACGGCCAGTTCGCAAAGTTCTGCGCTGCCGTCGGCCTCGACGAGCTGGCGTCGAACCCTGACTTCGCCACCAATCCCGCCCGCGTCGCCAACCGGGCGAAGCTGCGCGAGCACATGATCGAGGCGCTGAAAGCCTTCGATCGCGACCCGCTGCTGGCCAGGCTCGAAGCCGCCGGGGTTCCAGCCAGCCCGATCAACAACATCGGCCAGATGTTTGCCGACCCGCAGACCATCGCGCGCGGCATGCGGCTCGACCTCGATGACGGCCATGGCAATCTCTTGCCCTCGGTGCGGGCGCCGATGGTCATGTCCGGCACGCCGCTGGTCTATGAGCGCCCGTCGCCGCGTCTCGGCGAACACACCGAAGAAATCCTTGCCGAACTGGAGAGGTCAGGAAAATGAAGACCGGCGGACAACTCATCGTCGATGCGCTCGAAGCCAACGGAACGGACCGTATCTATTGCGTACCTGGCGAATCCTATCTGGCGGTGCTCGACGCGCTGCATGATTCACCGATCCGCACAATCGTCTGCCGCCAGGAGGGCGGTGCCGCAATGATGGCCGACTGCCACGGCCGCCTGACCGGCAGGCCCGGCATCTGCTTTGTCACCCGCGGCCCAGGCGCCACCAATGCCTCTGCCGGCATCCACATCGCGATGCAGGATTCAATCCCTCTCATCCTGTTCATCGGCCAGGTCGCCAGCCACGCCAAAGGGCGCGAGGCCTTCCAGGAGGTCGACTACGTCAGGTTCTTCGGCGATATTGCCAAATGGGTGGTCGAGATCGACGACGCCGCACGCATACCCGAATTCGTCACACGCGCCTTTGCGGTGGCGACGTCCGGCCGGCCCGGCCCGGTCGTCATCTCGCTGCCCGAGGACATGCTGACCAGCCTCGCCGAGGCACCGGACGCCCGGCATTATACCCCTGTCGAGACGCGGCCTGGCGAAGTCGAGCTCGACGCACTGGAAGTGTTGCTCAACAAGGCAAAGCGGCCCTTCGTCATCCTCGGCGGTACGCGCTGGGACGTGGAGGCCGTTGCACGGATGCGGACGATGGCCGAAGCCTGGTCGCTGCCGGTCGGCTGCTCCTTCCGCCGCCAGATGCTGTTCGACCATCTCCACCCGAACTATGCCGGCGATGTCGGCATCGGCATCAATCTCAAGGTAGCAACCGCCATCAAGCAGGCCGACCTTGTGCTGCTGATCGGCGGCCGCATGGGCGAGATGCCGTCATCCGACTACACGCTGCTGAAGAGCCCCTATCCCGACCAGACGCTGGTCCATATCCATGCCGACGCCGGCGAACTCGGCCGCGTCTACCGGCCGGCGCTGGCGATCAATGCCTCGCCTGCCGCTTTCGTCGAAGCCTTTGCCAGACGCAAGCCGGCCGCAACGCCGGTGTGGGCGGCTGAGGCAGCGAAGCTGCACGCCGCCTATCTTGACTGGTCGACGCCTCCGGAGAGCGGCCCCGGCGCCGTCCAGATGGGGCCGATCATGAATTATCTCGAAACGATGCTGCCGGACGACGCCATCCTCACCAACGGCGCCGGCAACTACGCCACCTGGGTGCATCGCTACCATCGCTTCCGGCGTTTCGGCACGCAGGCAGCACCCACATCCGGCTCGATGGGCTACGGCACGCCGGCGGCGGTCGCCGCCAAGCAGCTTTTCCCCGACCGCGACGTGATCGCCTTCGCCGGCGACGGCTGTTTCCTGATGAACGGCCAGGAATTCGCCACCGCCGTGCAATACGGGCTGCCGATCATCGTCATCGTCGTCAACAATGGCATCTACGGCACCATCCGCATGCATCAGGAGCGCGAATATCCCGGCCGTGTCGTCGCCACGGACTTGAAGAATCCCGACTTTGCTGCTTTGGCCCGTGCCTATGGCGGCCATGGCGAGACGGTGGAAAAGACCGCCGACTTCGCCGCGGCCTTCGAGCGAGCGCGGGCCAGCGGCAAGCCGTCGATCGTAGAGATCAGGCTCGACCCTGAAGCCATCACGCCGACCCGCACGATGACCCAGATTCGCGACAAGGCCTGACAAAACAGGATGATTGCCCTGTTTTGTCGTCGTGATCTGCCTATTTGGCCTTCTCGATCTGGCCGCGGATCTCGCCATCCGCGTGGGCCGCGGTGTGGATGTTGACGTAATATTTGCCTGCCTCAAGATCGGTGGCCTGGGCATCAGTCAATGTCGCCGAACCCTTGATCGGGCTCTTCAGCTTGCCTTCGAACGGCACCACCGGATCGGCGTTTTGACCCTTTGCCGCCGGGCCGTGAATGTGTGCGGCCTTCGCCGGCCCGCTGAGGCCGGAATATCTCACGGTCCAGCCGAGTTTCTTGGTGGCGGTGTTGAACCTGAGCGTGGCGGTGCCCTTGCCCTTCGTGGTGACGGGCGGGTTCTGCTGAGCACCATCGAGCGTCGCCGTCATCTTTATGGTTTCGGCCAAGGCCGGTGAAGCAGAGAAGATGGCTGCAGAAATGGCCAGCGCCGAAAGCATCGGCGTGAAGGACTGGATGCGCATGGAAACCTCCGTTGTGACACCCTTGAGGCGGGTGCACCGGCACAACGATTTTGCGAGCGGATGTTTCCGCCGGTAACGTTCATTTTACCTCCCACTAAAAAGGGGCGGTCGCCCGCCCCTTTTCCGCTACAAGCCAGTTTGACAGCCCTATTTGATGGCCTTGTCGGTGATCGCCGTCGTGTAGGCGCCGGTAGGCTCCTTGCTGATGATCTTCTGGTCGAGCAGCGCCTTGGCGGTGCGCTCGTAGGTCGCCGGATCGAGCTTGCCATCGGCATTGTCGATCAGCTTGGCGACTTCGCCCATCATGCGCTTTTGGTGATTGTCGTCCTGGCCGCCATTGTCCATGACAATGCCGGCCGCTTCGTCGGAATTGTCGACGGCGTATTTCCAGCCCTTCATCGAAGCGCGTACGAACCGCACCATCTTGTCCTCGAAGGCCGGATCCTTGAGCTTGTCCTCCAGGGCATAGAGCCCGTCTTCGAGCAGATCATTGCCCATGGCGGAATAGTTGAAGACGGTCAGCTCTTCCGGCTTGTAGCCGGCGTCGATGAGCTGCCAGTACTCGTTATAGGTCATGACCGAAATGCAATCCGCCTGCTTCTGGATCAGCGGCTGCACGTCAAAGCTCTGCTTGAGCACGGTGACGCCGTCCGGCCCGCCATCGGTCTTGAGGCCAAGCTTGTTCATCCAGGCATAGAACGGATATTCATTCCCGAAGAACCAGACGCCGAGCGTATGGCCCTTGAAGTCGGCTTCCGTCTTGACCGGACCGTCCTTCGGGCAGACCAACTCCATGCCGGCCTTCTTGAACGGCTGGGCGATGTTGACCAGCGGCACGCCCTTCTCGCGCGCAGCCAGCGCACCGCCCATCCAGTCGACGATGACGTCGGCGCCGCCGCCGGCAATAACCTGCTCCGGTGCAATGTCCGGTCCGCCGGGCTTGATGTCGACGTCGAGGCCCTCGGCGTCATAGAAGCCCTTGGCCTTGGCGACATAATAGCCGGCGAACTGTGCCTGGGTGACCCATTTCAGCTGCAGCGTCACCTTGTCCGCGGCCATCGCCTGGAACGCGGCAAGCGACATCGCGCCGGCCAGCATCGAAACAACAAGTCTTTTCATGTTTTACCCTCTGAAGTTAGCGCCCTAAACCCACCGCCCCTATCCACCACGGACAGAGGGATGCCAAAACGTGACTGCTCTCTCGAAAAGAGCGACCACGCCATAAAAGACCGAACCCGCAAGTGCTGCAACTGCGATTTCCGCCCACACCATATCGATGTTCATCCGCCCGACTTCCGTCGAAATGCGGAATCCCATGCCGACCACCGGCGTGCCGAAGAACTCGGCGACGATGGCGCCGATCAGCGCCAGCGTCGAATTGATCTTCAACGCATTGAAGATGAAGGGTGCCGCCGCCGGCAGCCGCAGCTTGAACAGCGTCTGCCAGTAGCTCGAGGCATAGGTGCGCATCAGGTCGCGCTCCATATGGCCGGAGGCGGCAAGCCCGGCGACGGTGTTCACCAGCATCGGGAAGAAGGTCATGATGATGACCACCGCTGCCTTCGACTGCCAGTCGAAGCCGAACCACATGACCATAATCGGCGCGACGCCGATGATCGGCAGCGCCGACACCATATTGCCGATCGGCAAAAGCCCGCGCCGCAGGAACGGCACGCGGTCGGCGGCGATGGCAACGAGGAAGCCGGCGCTGCTCCCCACCACATAGCCGAAGATAACCGCCTTGAAGATGGTCTGCCTGACATCGGCCCCCAGCACCGGCAGCGAGCCGACGATGCGTGCACCGATGGCGCTTGGCGGCGGCAACAGGATGAAGGGAATGCCGGCACCACGCGTCACCGCCTCCCAGATGATCAGGATCCAGGCGCCGAAGATGGCCGGAATGATCAGGCGCAGGGCGGTTGACGCCCAGCGCGATGTCGGGCGAAACGACGACAAGACCGTTACGCAGCGCCAGGCCAAAAACCACGCCGCGACGAGCAGCAGATAGAAGGATGCGCGAGCGCTGCCCTCATTGCCGGTTATGCCGGCGAGCAGCATCCACGCTGCGCCATGCGCGCCAAGGAACAGCAACACCACCCCGATCATCGGTGGAAAGTTGTCGGCCTCGATTGCCACGAGCAGCAAAATGAAAATCAACACCGTAGTCGCCATGCCGTAACCGGGCGTAGCACTGACGAGCGGCCAAAGAAGCAGCGCGCCGACAAGCAGGACAAGCGCGGCATACCCCTGCCAGGATCGAGGCGTGATTGAGGAAAGGCTCAGGATGGAGCTCATGCCGGCCTCCCGCCCATGGCGCGGTCGACAAGGCGCCCGGCGATGCCGACGACCATCACCAGCAGCGCCGCGACCACCGACCCGGCAACCAGAGCCGACCAGATGTCGATGGTCTGGCTGTAGTAGGCGCCGGCGAGCAATTTGGCACCGATGCCGGCGACGGCGCCGGTCGGCAACTCGCCGACGATGGCGCCGACCAGGCTGGCGGCCACCGCCACCTTCATCGAGGTGAACAGGAACGGCACCGACGCCGGCACGCGCAATTTCCAGAAGATCTGCGCGCGGCTGGCATTGTAGGTGTGCATCAGGTCGAGATGCATGATCTCCGGCGAGCGCAGGCCCTTCACCATGCCGACGGCCACCGGGAAGAACGACAGATAGGTCGAGATCAGCGCTTTGGGGATCAGCCCGGTGATGCCGATCGCAGCCAGCACGACGATGATCATCGGCGCCACCGCCAGGATCGGAATGGTTTGCGAGGCGATGATCCACGGCATCAGGCTGCGGTCGAGCGTCGCCACATGGACGATACCGACGGCGATCACAATGCCGAGCGCCGTGCCGAAAGCAAAGCCGAGCAGCGTCGACGACAGCGTCACCCACGCATTGTAGACAAGGCTGCGGTTCGAGGTGATGCTGCGCAGAAAGGTGTTTTCGAAGAAGTTCACCGCCACCTGATGCGGCGCCGGCAGCGTCGGCTTCGGCTGCGCCAGCGTCTTGCCGATGAATTCCACAACACCCGGCGTCTGATTGGCGCGGCGGTCGAGATCGCGCTGGAACGGCGTGTTGAGGATGACGGCCATGACGTACCAGACGACGACGACGCCCAGGAGGATCGAGGTCACCGGAACGATCTTGTCGCGAAACGAGTCCATCTAGCAGGCCTCGCCAGGTAAGCGCCCTCCTCTCCCCGACGGGGAGAGGAGGGCTGGAGCGAAGCGGAGGCCGGGGGAGGGTGACCGCGCTTTTGTCATCCTAGGGCGGAACCGCCGCGAAGCGGCGTGCGTATCGGGAGCGGCCAACCGCGCCTTCGTCATCCTAGGGCGAAGCAAGGAGCGAAGCGACGCGGCGCAGACCCTAGGATCCATGCCGTAACCTCCCCGCTCCGCAACGGTGCTGAAAATGGCTCCCTCCACACCGCTCTGCCCGGCGAATATTCTGAACCGCTTGCGCCTTTCGGCCGACGTCACGGCATGGATCCTAGGGTCTGCGCAGGCCGCTTCGCGGCTGCTCCGCCCTAGGATGACGAAGGCATGGGTGGCCCCGCTAGCCCCGCTGGGGAGAGGAGGGAGCTCATCCCGCTCAATCATCATAGCTGTGCCCTGCCCTCAGCCCGTCCCGCACGCGTGCCGCGATGGCCAGGAACTCCGGCGTCTCGCGGATATCGAGCGGCCGCTTTTTCGGCAGCGTCGATTCTATGACGTCGCTGACGCGGCCCGGACGCGGCGACATGACGACGATGCGCGTCGACAGATAGACCGCCTCGGGGATCGAATGGGTGACGAAGCAGATGGTCTTGTTGGTCCGCTCCCAAAGCTCCAGCAGCTGTTCGTTGAGGTGGTCGCGCACGATCTCGTCCAGCGCACCGAACGGCTCGTCCATCAACAAAAGGTCGGCGTCGAAAGCGAGCGCCCGTGCGATCGAGGCGCGCTGCTGCATGCCGCCCGAAAGCTGCCAGGGGTATTTCTTCTCGAAGCCGCTGAGGTTGACAAGGTCGAGGGTTCGCTTGATGCGCGCCGCCTGCTCCGCCCTGGACAGGCCCATGATCTCCAGCGGCAGTGCCACATTGCGCTCGATCGTGCGCCACGGATAAAGTGCGGCCGCCTGGAAGACATAGCCATAGGCGCGGCTCTGGCGCGCCTGCTCGGGCGTCATGCCGTTGACGGAAATGCTTCCCGATGTCGGCTTCTCCAGATCGGCGATGACGCGCAGCAAGGTCGTCTTGCCGCAGCCGGAGGGCCCGATGAAGGACACGAATTCCCCCTTGCCGATCGTCAGGTCGACATTCGACAGCGCCTGCACCGGACCATCATTGGTCTGGAAGGTCAGGCCAAGCTTGCTTGCCGAAACAACGGCTGGCGATACTCCCGTCATCGGCCGCGGCCTGCCGCTTCCGGCCACTGCGGCGCCGGCCGGAATCCCATTGATTTTACCCAGATGTTGCTTTCCACTCGCCCAGTCCTACTCGCCGCAGTTCTACGCGCCCCAGTTCTATGCGCCCTTGTCCCATCAGATAGACGCCCGGAGTTGCCCCGATGTCGCCCAAACCGACTTGCCATCTTATCCGCCCTGAAAGCTCTTATGAAGGCAAGCAGGGCCTGAGTTATTTCGCCGGTATCGCCGCCGAAACAGTCGGCTCGTCCGGCATCTGCATGCATCTGCTGACCATGCCGCCGGGTGCCCGCGCCAAGGCGCATATGCACGAAAACCATGAAACCGCGATCTACGTGCTCTCCGGCGAAGTCCATACCTGGTATGGCGACCGGCTCGAACAGCATATCGTGGTCAAGGCCGGCGATCTTTTCTATATTCCCCCCGGCGTGCCGCATCTGCCGGCCAATCTGAGCGACAGCCCCGCCTCGGCGGTCATTGCCCGAACCGATCCCAACGAACAGGAAAGCGTCGTCCTGCTGCCGGAACTGGACGGGTTGGTCGCCTGACGCCGGCATCGAGGCGGCGGTCGTCATCGGCACCGTCACGAACATGATTTCAGCGGCCCGATCTCCTCAAGGCCGGGAATGGTCACGAAGAAACCGTCCCCTCCTCTGTTGATGACCTTGACGACATCCGTGGTCGTGCCCTTCTCGCCCTCGGCGAAACAGGTGGAGCTCAACAACAGGGTGCCAGGCGCCGTCGTCAGTCGCTGTGCGAACTGGCAGCCGCTGCCATAGGTTTCGACGCCGTCGGCGGTCAGCACGACATAATCGTCGCTGTCCCGATAACCGAGCCGTACACCAGCGCAACCGACCTCATTGCCAAAGGAGCCGGCAAGGACGTCAGCCGCCGCCGGCCCGGCGGCAAGGATCACCGCGGCCATTGAGATAATCGCTCCGTGGCTCGCCAAGCTCAAACGCCCGTCGCCGGGATGCCCGTCCGTTCCACCTTGCGCGGCGCCGAAATTTCCTTCCACGTCGACAGCGCCCGGTTGACCGCCGCGTTCGGCTCGCGAGCGACGAATTCGCCATGGCCGGGCTTCGCCTTGACCTCGTTTTCCTCGATCGACAGTTCGCCGCGCGAGAAGACGAAGCGCGGCAGGCCGGTTACCTCAAAACCTTCGAAGACATTGTAGTCGATCACCGACTGCTGCTTCTTGGCCGTGATCTTCTTCTTGCGCTTCGGGTCCCATACGAGGATGTCGGCGTCCGCGCCTTCGACGATGGCGCCCTTCTTCGGGTACATGTTGAGGATCTTGGCGATGTTGGTCGAGGTCACCGCGACGAACTCGTTCATCGTCAGCCGGCCGGTGTTGACGCCGGTCGTCCACAGCACCGGCAAACGATCCTCGAGCCCGCCCGTGCCGTTCGGGATCTTGGTGAAATCGCCGACGCCGTTGCGCTTTTGTTTGGTGGTGAAGGCACAATGGTCGGTCGCCACCACTTGCAGCGACCCGGCCTGCAGGCCGGCCCACAGCGAATCCTGGTGCCATTTGTTGCGGAAGGGCGGGCTCATGACACGCCGCGCCGCATGGTCCCAGTCCTTGTTGAAATATTCGCTCTCGTCCAGCGTCAGGTGCTGGATCAGCGGCTCGCCGAATACCCGCATGCCTTTCTGGCGCGCCCGGCGGATGGCTTCGTGCGCCTGCTCGCAGGAGACATGCACGACATAGAGCGGCACACCGGCCATGTCGGCGATCATGATGGCGCGGTTGGTCGCCTCGCCTTCGACTTCAGGCGGGCGCGAATAGGCGTGTCCCTCCGGGCCGCTGTTGCCCGCCGCCAGCAGCTTCTGCGACAGGGCGGCCACGACGTCGCCATTCTCGGCATGGACCAGCGGCAGCGCGCCGAGATCGGCACAGCGCTGGAACGACGAATAGAGCTCGTCGTCATCGACCATCAGCGCGCCCTTGTAGGCCATGAAATGCTTGAACGAGGTAATGCCCCTGTCGACGACGGTGGCCATCTCGTCGAACACCTGCTTGCCCCACCAGGTGATCGCCATGTGGAAGGAATAGTCGCAGGACGCTTTCGAGGTCTTGTTGTCCCACATCTGCAGGGCCTCGAGCAGAGACTGCTGCGGCGCCGGCAGACAGAAATCGACGACCATCGTCGTGCCGCCGGCAAGGGCCGCGCGGGTACCGGATTCAAAGTCGTCGGCCGAATAGGTGCCCATGAACGGCATTTCGAGATGGGTATGCGGGTCGATGCCGCCCGGCATCACATAGCAGCCGCTGGCGTCGAACTCATGGTCGCCATGCAAATCCGAGCCGATGCCGATGATCTTGCCGTGCTTGAACAGCACGTCGGCCTTCCACGTGCGGTCGGCGGTGACGATGGTGCCATTCTTGATGACTTTGGACATTTTCTTGTTCCCTTATTCTCTTCGCGCTTCTTGTGAGCGCCTTGCTTGATCAGGTCGGTTCAGCGTCGAGGAACCCTGAACGGCCTCTACATGACTCCAACTTCCCGCAATATCTCCTCGACGCAACCATCGAAGGAATTTGCCAAGTCTCCAGTCGAAAACCTGAGCACACGATAGCCCTGTCGGCCAAACCATGCATCACGTATGCGGTCCTTCTCCATTTGCTCCGGCATAAAGTGATGCTCTCCATCCACCTCGATGACGAGGTTCTTCTCGTGCAGAACGAAGTCCGCAATATAAGGCCCAATCGGCGCCTGCTTCCTTGCATGTAACCCGTAGAGGCGACGGAACTCCTTCAGCTCGGACCAGAGCTTACGCTCGCCCTCTGTCATGTTCCGGCGCAACATTCTTGCACGTTTGATGGCGGCTGGATCGATCGCGGTCGGTGCCAAGACGAGTACCCCCACCCTCAATTCCTCCCCACAAGGGGGAGGGAGGCTTGGTGCCGCGCTGTCACAGCTGAACCCATCAAAGCTTTCGCCATAGAAAAAGACGTCGGCATTGCTAGTCCCCCTCCCCCTTGTGGCAGGGCAATCGCATTTGGATTCTTACGAAGATGGACCCCCACCCTAACCCTCCCCACAAGGGGGAGGGAACGCTGCCGCATGCCCTTACTTCCCCTTTTGGCGCCGAAAGGCAGGCAATTTCCCGAGGTCAGTGCCAACGGAAGTCTCCCTCCCCCTTGTGGGGAGGGGTTAGGGGTGGGGGTACGGCGCCAACATCTCACCCCACAATCCCCGCCGTGTCCACCACCGCATGGAACAGCACGTCGGCGCCGGCCGCTGCCCATTCCTTGGTGATTTCCTCGGCCTCGTTGTGGCTGAGCCCGTCGACACAGGGGCACATCACCATTGCTGTGGGTGCGACGCGGTTGATCCAGCAGGCGTCATGGCCGGCGCCGGAGACGATGTTGCGATGCGTATATCCCAGGCGCTCCGCCGCATCCCGCACAGCCTTGACGCAGCCCGCGTCGAAAGTGACCGGATCGAAATGGCCGACCTGATCGATTTGATATTTGATGTCGAGCGCGTCGCAGATTGTGTCGATGCCGTCGCGGATGCGGCCGTCCATGGCGTCCAGCACCTCCTTTTCCGGCGAGCGGATGTCGATGGTGAAGACGGTGCGCCCGGCAATGATGTTGCGCGAGTTCGGATAGACCTCCATATGGCCGACCGCGCCGACGGCGTCGGGTTGGTAGTCCATGGCGATCTCGTGCACCAGTTCGATCACCCGCGCCATGCCGAGCCCGGCATTGCGCCGCTTCGGCATCGGCGTCGAGCCGGTGTGCGCCTCCTTGCCGGTCAGCGTCACCTGCAGCCATTTCAGTCCCTGGCCGTGGGTGACGACACCGATGTCGATGCCCTCGTCCTCGAGGATCGGGCCCTGCTCGATATGCAATTCGAAGAAGGCGTGGATCTTGCGTTCGCCGACCTTTTCGGTGCCCTTCCAGCCGATCCGTTCGAGCTCCTCGCCGAATTTCTTGCCGTCCTTGTCGACATGTGAATAGACGTCGGCCTGGTCGAGCACGCCGGCGAACACCCCGGACGCCATCATCGCCGGCGCAAAGCGGGCGCCTTCCTCGTTGGTCCAGTTGGTGACGACGATCGGGTGCTTGGTCTTGATGCCGAGATCGTTGAGCGAGCGCACGACCTCCAGGCCGCCGAGCACGCCGAGCACGCCGTCATACTTGCCGCCGGTCGGCTGGGTGTCGAGATGGCTGCCGACATAGACCGGCGGCAGGCTGGGGTCGCTGCCCTCGCGACGGGCAAACATCGTACCCATCTCGTCGATGCCCATTTCGAGCCCCGCCTCATCGCACCAGCGCTTGAACAGATGCCGCCCTTCGCCGTCCTCGTCGGTAACGGTCTGGCGATTGTTGCCGCCGGCAATGCCGGGGCCGATCTTCGCCATCTCCATTATCGAATCCCACAAACGGTCTGAATTGATTCGCAGATTCTCGCCGGGGGCGGCCATATTCTAAACCTCATTGGTTGCGGCACGCCAGCGTCGCCCTCCCCCTCGAGGGGAGGGTGGCCGCGAAGCGGTCGGGTGGGGTCGGCTGACATGCGCGACCTTATCCTTGACCACTTGTGCGACATGCCAAGCGCTGTTTATGACATCGGGCTCATCGACGCGAAAGATATCGAACCCGAGCGATCGCAGATAGGCATCACGGACGGCGTCGTGCCGTTTGCCCTTCTCCTGTTCGTGCAGATCACCATCGACTTCAACGACCAGCTTTACCGCAAGGCAGGCAAAGTCGACGATATAAGGCCCGATCGGACACTGGCGCCGGAATTTCATCGCAGCCGATTTCAATTCGCGCCGTTCATACCAAAGCAGCGATTCGCCTTTGGTCGCATGTACATGTACTCGAAGCGCGCGCGCCTTCTGGCGCATTTCGAAGCTCACGCGGGTCCGGGGCATCACAGGCACCTATGCGGCCGAAGGTCAGGCTGGCGCGCTGCCGCGCCGACCCCACCCGGCCGCTTCGCGGCCACCCTCCCCTCGAGGGGGAGGGAAAGCTGCGGCGCGTTCCTCAATCCACCGCCCTCAGCACTTCGCGCACGTGGTCGATCAATTCGTTGATCTGGCCCTTGGTGATGATCAGCGGTGGCGACAGCGCGATGATGTCGCCGGTGGTGCGGATCAATGCACCGCGCTCGAACGCCTTGACGAAAGCCGAGAAGGCCCGCTTCGTTGGCTGGCCGGCGATCGGCGCCAGCTCGATCGCGCCGATCAGGCCGATGTTTCTGATATCGATGACGTTCGGCTCGCCCTTCAGCGAGTGCAGCGCGTCCTCCCAGTACGGCGCCAGTTCCTCGCCGCGCGTCAGCAGCCCTTCTTCCTTGTAGGTGTCAAGCGTGCCCAGCGCTGCCGCGCAGGCGATCGGATTGCCCGAATAGGTGTAGCCGTGGAAGAACTCGATCATGTGCTCGGGGCCGGTCATGAAGGCGTCGTGGATTTCCTTCTTCACGAACACCGCGCCCATCGGGATGACGCCGTTGGAGACGCCCTTCGCCGTGGTCATGATATCCGGCGTGACGCCGAAATAGTCGGCGGCAAACGGCGTACCGAGACGGCCGAAACCGGTGATGACTTCGTCGAAGATCAGCAAGATGCCGTGCTTGGTGCAGATCTCGCGAAGCTTCTGCAAATAGCCCTTCGGCGGCAGGATGACGCCGGTGGAACCGGCAACCGGCTCGACGATGACGGCGGCGATGGTCGAGGCGTCGTGCAAGGCGACGATGCGCTCCAGCTCGTTCGCCAGTTCCGCGCCATGCTCCGGCACGCCCTTGGTGAAAGAGTTCTTTTCCGGCAGATGCGTGTGGGGCATGTGATCGACGCCGCCGAGCAGCGTGCCGAACATCTTGCGGTTGGTGACAATGCCGCCGACGGAGATGCCGCCGAAATTGACGCCGTGATAGCCGCGTTCGCGGCCGATCAGACGGGTGCGCGAGCCCTCGCCTTTGGCGCGGTGATAGGCGATCGCCATCTTCAGCGCGGTCTCGACCGATTCCGAGCCGGAATTCGTGAAGAACACATGGTCCATGCCCTTCGGCGCGATGTCGACCAGCCGGTTCGCCAGCTCGAACACGATCGGATGGCCCATCTGGAACGCCGGCGCATAGTCGAGCTCGGCCGCCTGGCTCTGGATCGCCTCGGTGATCTTCGGGCGGCAGTGGCCGGCATTGACGCACCACAGGCCGGCAGTGCCGTCGAGAACCTTGCGCCCGTCGCTGGTCGTGTAATGCATGTCCTTGGCCGACACCATCATGCGCGGCGCCTGCTTGAACTGCCGGTTTGCCGTGAACGGCATCCAGAATGCGCTGAGATCGTTCGGCGTGACTTTCAGCCGGTTGGACATGACCAAGACTTCCCCTTGTAACCTGTTTCGGTGCGGCTAACGCTTGGTCTTACCAACGCTTGGTCTTCGCGACGTTTTCGTGCTACGCAAATTTTTGACCGGTTGGACAAACGTTAGCACCGCCTTATCAGCGGTCAAGGGATTACTAGCGGAAATGCGGCTTTCGAAGTGCGCTCCACAGGGCGAGGAAAAACTGGTCCAGAGAATTGGTCCAGACACTCCTCGCGGCGAAAGTTTTTCGGGGTGACGGGGGCGGTCGAAAGCTCCGCTCCTCGCCGCACCCGCATCCAGCTGGAAAAGCGCGAGCTCATCCTCGAGGCGGCGCTCGAAGTCTTCTCGACCAACGGTTTTCGCGGCTCGACCATCGACCAGATCGCTGAAGCCGCCGGCATGTCGAAGCCGAACCTGCTCTATTATTTCCGCCGCAAGGAGGACATCCACAAGACGCTGATGCAGCGGCTTCTCGACACCTGGCTGGCGCCGCTGCGCGAACTCGACGATATCGGCGACCCCTTGACCGAACTGCGCAGCTACATCAGGCGCAAGCTCGAAATGGCGCGCGATTTCCCGCGCGAGAGCCGCCTGTTCGCCAACGAGATCCTGCAGGGCGCGCCGCGCATCATGCCGATGCTGGAAGGCGAGTTGAAGACGCTGGTCGACGAGAAAGCCAACGTCATCAAGGGCTGGATGCGCGCCGGCAAGATTGCCCGCACCGACCCCTGGCACCTGATCTTCTCGATCTGGGCGACGACCCAGCATTATGCCGATTTCGACGTCCAGGTCCGCGCCGTGCTCGGCCCCGACCGCGGCGGCGACGGCCGCTTCGAGGATGCCGCAAGGTTTCTCGAGCAACTGTTCATCGACGGGCTGAAGCCGAAGGGCTGAGGCAGCTCGGCTGTCGCAAACCTCCCCCATTGCTTCGTCATCCTGGGGCGCAGCAAGGAGCGGAGCGACGCAGCGCAGACCCCAGGATCCATGCCGTGACGTCAGAGCGTTGCTGCGGGGCAGGATTCTGCTCCGCTGCATTCTTAGGCGACCATCACGGCATGATGGGGTGGACGGCGCCCGACGGCATCGGATGTGCCAGAATGAGTTCGTTGAGA
>NZ_JAMYPO010000034.1:0-76108 GCF_040320365.1 Mesorhizobium sp. M0701 | reverse complement strand
GCTGATTCGGCCCGACGACCCGCCTTTGAGGCGGGTTTTTTGTTTCTGAATTTGAAAGTTTCGGTGTTGCCGGGGTGAGGTCGGCGGGACAGCGCCCCCCTCTGTCCTGCCGGACATCTCCCCCTCTAGTGGGGAGATTGGCAGCTTCGGCGCCTCGCTCAGTCCTGCAACGCTGGAGATTGGCGAAAGCCGAGACGACAGCCAATCTCCCCCCTGGAGGGGGAGATGTCCGGCAGGACAGAACGCGACCTGTCACGGTACACCGCCTCATGACGCAACGCCCGGCAGTTTCACCGCACCCGCGGCCTTCACCGCCGCGCCGCTGCGTATCATGGCGATGGCCTTCTCCATGTCGGGGTGGAAGTGCCGGTCGTTGTCGAGATGGGGCACCTCTGCCCTGACCAGCCGGCGCACCGCCTCCAGTGCCGCGCTCGAGGCCAGCGGTGCGTGGAAATCGCAGCCTTGCGCGGCGGCCAGCAATTCGATGCCGATGACGGCCGTCGCATTCTCGACCATGCCGATGAGGCGGCGCGCGCCATGCGCCGCCATCGAGACGTGGTCTTCCTGGTTGGCCGAGGTCGGGATCGAATCGACGCTGGCCGGATAGGCCTTTTGCTTGTTTTCAGAAACCAGTGCTGCCGCCGTGACCTGAGGGATCATGAAACCGGAATTCAGACCCGGCTTGGGCGTGAGAAAGGCCGGCATGCCCGACAGCGCCGGGTCGACCAGCATGGCGATGCGCCGCTCCGACAGCGAGCCGATCTCGCAGACGGCGAGTGCGATCATGTCGGCGGCGAAGGCGACCGGCTCGGCATGGAAATTGCCGCCCGAAAGTGCGGAGTCGTCCTCGGCAAAGATCAGCGGATTGTCGGTGACGCCGTTGGCCTCGGTGCCGAGCGTCTCGGCGGCCTTGCGGAGCACGTCGAGTGCTGCGCCCATCACCTGCGGCTGGCAGCGCAGGCAATACGGATCCTGCACGCGCTCGTCGCCGACGCGGTGCGATTCACGGATGGCGCTGCCGGCCATCAAATTGCGCAACGCCTCGGCCGTCTCGATCTGGCCACGATGTTTCCTGAGCAGATGGATGCGTGGATCGAACGGAGCGTCGGAGCCCTTGGCGGCATCGGTCGACAGCGCGCCGGCGACCAGTGCCGACTGGTAGAGCACTTCCGCCTCGAACAAAGCGGCAAGCGCATAGGCGGTCGAAAACTGGGTACCGTTGAGCAGCGCCAGGCCTTCCTTGGCGCCCAGTGTCACCGGCTCCAGGCCGTGCGAAACGAAGGCGACCTTGGCAGGAAAGCGGCCATGCGGGGTAAAGCACTCGCCGACGCCGATCATCACGGCGGTCATGTGCGACAGCGGCGCAAGGTCGCCGGAAGCGCCGACCGAGCCTTGCGCCGGCACCACGGGGATAACGTCGTTGGCCAGCATCGCCTCGATCAGCTCGATCGTCCGCGGCCGCACGCCGGAGGCGCCCTGTGCCAGGCTGGCCAGCTTCAGCGCCATCATCAGCCGGCAGATTGCGACGGGCATCGGCTCGCCGACGCCGGCGGCATGAGACAGCACGATATTTCGCTGCAACGTTTCCAGATCGGCGGCGGGGATGCGGACGCTGGCCAGCTTGCCGAAGCCGGTATTGATGCCATAGACCGGCTCGCCCTTGGCAACGATCCTGGCGACGGCCTCGGCGCTGGCCTTGATCTTCGGCCGACAGGCATGGTCGAGCCTCAGTGCGGCGCCGCGATAGATGGCGCGCCAATCGGCCAGCGTGGCATTGCCCGGCCTTAGCTTGAGTTCGGTCATTGTCCCCTCCAGATGCGGGCATGCAGCGGGTTGAAGCCCATGCGGTAGACGAGTTCGGCCGGGCGCTCGACGTTCCAGATCGCCAGATCGGCGGATTTTCCGGCCTCCAGCGTGCCGGTCTGTCCAAGCAGCCCGAGCGCGCGGGCAGCCTCGCGGGTAACGCCGGCAAGGCATTCATCGACGGTCAGGCCAAACAATGTCGCGGCCATGTTCATGGTCAGCAGCAGCGAGGTCAGCGGCGACGTGCCGGGATTGTTGTCGGTGGCAACGGCCATCCTGACGCCATGCTGGCGAAACAAGGCGATCGGCGGCTTTTTGGTCTCGCGGATGAAGTAGTAGGCGCCGGGCAGGATGGTCGCCAAGGTTCCGGCCTTCGCCATCGCCGCCGCACCCGCCTCGTCGGTGTATTCGAGGTGGTCGGCCGATAGCGCACCATAGCGCGCCGCAAGTTCGGCGCCATGCAGATTGGACAGCTGGTCCGCATGGAGCTTGACCGGCAGGCCCGCCGCCTTCGCGGCATCGAACACGCGGGCGATCTGCTCCGGCCAAAAGGCAATGCCTTCGCAAAAACCGTCGACGGCATCGGCCAGGCCCTCGGCAGCGACGGCCGGCAAAATCTCGTTGGCGACAAGATCGATAAAGGCGTCCTTGTCGCCTTTTGCTTCGGGCGGCAGTGCATGAGCGCCGAGGAAAGTGGTCCTGACCGTCACCGGCCGCTCACCGCCCAGCCGTCGTGCGGCGCGCAGTGACTTCTGCTCGTTTTCGAGGTCGAGACCGTAGCCGGATTTGATCTCGACGGTGGTGACGCCTTCGGCGATCAGCGCATCGAGGCGCGGCAGCGACTGGGCGACCAGCTCGTCCTCGCTGGCGGCGCGCAGTGCCTTGACCGAGGAAACGATGCCGCCGCCGGCCTTGGCAACCTCTTCATAGCTAGCGCCGGCCAGCCGCATCTCGAATTCATTGGCACGGTTACCGGCGTGGACCAGATGAGTGTGGCAGTCGATCAGGCCGGGCGTGATCCAGCGGCCTTCGCAGTCGATCGCCTCGGCGCCTTTGCTAAGTGCTGCCGGCATGTCGGCTTCCGGCCCAGCATAGACGATCCGGCCGTTGCGCACGGCGATTGCACCGTGCTCGACAACGCCTGACCCGGGGCTGCTTTCGGCCATGGTCGCGAGGCGCGCATTGCGCCAGAGGCGAACCTCCCCTGCCCGGCTTTTGCTCTCTGCAGCCATCATCTTTTCCGTTTCAATAGGTGACGATTATGTATATACATATGAAAAGGCACTGCAAGCGCTATCATCGCACGGCAGACCGGGATTTGGAGAAAAACGTGACAGCAATCTTTGCGGAACAGGCGCTTCTGCCCGACGGCTGGCACAGCAATGTGCGGATCGTCATCTCCGACGGCAGGATCGCCACGGTCGAGGCGAATACCTCGCTCCTGCCTGGCGACGAGCGCCGTGCCATCCTTTTGTCCGGCATGCCGAACCTGCACAGCCATGCCTTCCAGCGCGGCATGGCCGGCCTTGCTGAATTGCGCGGCCCTTCCGCCGACAGTTTCTGGAGCTGGCGCGAGGTGATGTACCGTTTCGCGCTGTCGATGACGCCGGACCAGGTCGAGGCGGTCGCGGCCCAGCTCTATGTCGAGATGCTGGAGGCCGGGTTCTCGCGCGTCGGCGAGTTTCACTATCTCCACCACGACCGTGACGGCCGGCCCTATACTGACATCGCCGAGATGGCGCAGCGCATCGTTGCCGCAGCGTCCGAGACAGGCATCGGGCTGACTTTGCTGCCCGTCTTCTACGCGCATTCCTCTTTCGGCGGCGCTGCGCCAAATGAAGGCCAGCGCCGGTTCATCAACGATGTGAACCAGTTCTCGCGGCTTGTTGAGAAATGCCGCGAATCCATTCGCGCGCTGAATCAAGGCGTCGTGGGCGTCGCCCCGCACAGCCTGCGTGCGGTGACACCGGAGGAACTGGAAAACATCACGGTGATGGCGCCGGAGGGGCCTATCCACATCCACATCGCCGAGCAGATGAAGGAGGTCGAGGACTGCCTTGCCTGGTCCGGGGCGCGGCCGGTCGAATGGCTGCTTGCCAACGCCAAGGTCGACCGGCGCTGGTGTCTCATCCACGCCACCCACATGACTGACACCGAGACGACCGATTTGGCGAAAAGCGGCGCCGTTGCCGGTCTCTGCCCGATCACCGAGGCCAATCTCGGCGACGGCACCTTTGCCGCGTCCTTGTTCATGCAGCATGGCGGCCGCTTCGGCATCGGCTCGGATTCAAACGTACTGATCGGCCTGCCGGACGAGTTGCGGCAGCTCGAATATTCGCAGCGCCTCGCCCACCGCGCCCGCAACGTGCTGGCGGTGGCCGGCGGCTCGACCGGCCGTGCTTTGTTCGATGCCGCGCTCGATGGCGGCAGTGCCGCGCTGGGCGCCGGCCTCTCGCAGATCGCAGCAGGTGCCTCGGCCGATTTCGTCTCGCTCGACGGCAAGCATCCATCGCTGGCCGGCAAGACGGGCGATGCAATCCTTGATGCCTGGATTTTTGCCAACGGCACCAAGGTCGATTGCGTCTGGGTGCATGGCAGGAAACTGGTCAGCGGCGGCATGCACGCCAGGCGCGATGCCATCGCCGAGCGCTTCCGCAAGGTGATAACGGCGCTTTCGGCATGAGCATGATCGGGACAATAAGCGCGGATTCTGGAAGCGCGGACGGCGGCGAGGTTCTTTCGCTGCACCAGCGCATCCTGTCGGACATCAGCGACCGGATCCTGTCGGGTGCCTGGGCGCCCGGCCACCGCATTCCGTTCGAGCATGAACTGACGGCCGAATACAATTGTTCGCGCATGACAGTGAACAAGGCGCTGTCGCAACTGGCCAAGGCCGGGCTGATCGAGCGCCGGCGTCGTTCGGGCAGTTTTGTCCGCCGGCCGCAGTCGCAGGCAGCCGTTCTCGAAATCCACGACATCCGGATCGAGGTCGAGGCACTTGGCCTGCCCTACCGCTATGAGCGCATGGCGCGAGACAGAAGGCGCAGCAGCGCCGACGACCGCGCCCTGCTGGAACTCGACGTCGCCGGGCCGGTGCTGGTGCTGGAATGCCGGCATTTCGCCGGCAAGAGGCCGTTCGCCCACGAGCAGCGGCTGATCAACCTGGCTGCCGTGCCGGAGGCCGCCGAAGAGGCGTTTTTCGACACAGCGCCCGGTCCGTGGCTGATCGGGCGCGTGCCGTGGAGTGCCGCCGAGCATCGCATTCGCGCCGTTGCCGCCGAAAAGCACATCGCGGCGGCGCTCGACATCGAGACCGGTGCGCCGTGCCTGGTGATCGAGCGGCGGACATGGAGCGCCGAGCACCCCGTCACCCACGTCCGGTTCACCTATGCGGCAGAGAACCACACGCTGGTGGCGCGGTTCACGCCGTCAACGGGGTAAACCCTCCCCCTTGAGGGGAGGGTCGCGGAGCAAATTGCCGCATGGCGGCATTTTGTGACGCGGGGTGGGGTCGGTGCGACCTCGCCGACCCCACCCCGTCTCGCAGTCTCCGCTTCGCTTCGACTACTCGCCGACCCTCCCCTCGAGGGGGAGGGTAAAGAGCCGCATTCTCAAATCGCCGCGGTAATAATAATCTCGACCAGATATTCCGGTCCGGCAAGTTTCGCTTCGCCGGTGGCGCGGGCCGGCGTGTTGCCCTGCGGTACCCATCTGTCCCACTCCGCGTTCATCTCGGCAAAGGTGCTCATGTCGGCCAGCCAGATGATCGCCTGCAGGATCTTGGTTTTGTCGGTGCCGGCCTTGGCCAGCAATTCGTCGATCGCCGCCAGAATGTCCCTGGTCTGGGCACCGACGTTTCCGCCCGGCTTGCCGACCTGACCGGCCAGATAGACGGTGTTGCCGTGGATGACGATCTGGCTCATGCGCGGGCCTACATCGATACGACGAATGCTCATTGGATATTCCTTCTCCTCTTGTCGGTGCGCCTGTTTAGGGGCCGGGTTCGCCGGGGGCAAGGCCGCTCGAGCGGAACTTCTTGAGCCAAGCCAAAGCACACAACAAGACGGCCCGGCCGCAATTCCGCCCGATTGGCTTGTTGACTAATGTAATAACATCACATATCGAATCCGCCCCTGCAGCACCGATCATCGCCCCATGGATCGTCACATGAGCCAAACCTGCCTGACCTTCCGCGACCTGACGCTGGGCTACAATAGCCATCCTGCGGTCCACCACCTCAATGGTACGATCCGCAAGGGATCGCTGACGGCGGTCGTCGGCGCCAACGGCTCCGGCAAATCGACGCTGATGAAGGGCATCGTCGGCGTTCTGAAGCCGATGGCCGGCGCGGTGATCCGGGCGCCCGGCGTGCGCGCCGCCTATCTGCCGCAGCAATCGGAGCTCGACCGCTCCTTTCCGGCCCGGGTCGTCGACCTGGTTTCGTTTGGCCTGTGGCCGCGGCGCGGCATGCTCGGCCGTTATACGAGGGAAGATCGCGACTCTGTCAGCAAGGCGCTGATGGCCGTCGGCCTCGGCGGCTTCGAGAAGCGGCCGATCGACACGTTGTCGGGCGGCCAGCTGCAGCGCACGCTGTTTGCCCGCGTGCTGTTGCAGGATGCCGAGCTCATCCTGCTCGATGAGCCGTTTAACGCGGTCGACAGCAAGACGGTCGGCGACCTGATCGCGCTGATCAAGCGCTGGCACGGCGAGGAACGCACCATCATGGTTGTGGTCCACGATCTCGATCTGGTGCGGCAGAATTTCCCCGAAACACTGCTCCTGGCGCGCCAGCCGATCGCCTGGGGCGAGACCAGGGAGACGCTGCAGCCGGAGAATCTGTTGCGCGCGCGCCGCTTCCACGAAGCCTGGGAAGACAACGCGCCGTGGTGTGAGCCCGGCGAGCATGATCACCAGCACGGTGGCCACGAGCACAGCCATGATCACGACCATCATCACGGCTCCGGGCCGAGGGCGGCATGATGGACGTGCTTTACGGTCTTTTCGTCGCTCCTTTCGCCGACTACGCCTTCATGCAGCGGGCGCTTGCCGGTTCGATGATGCTGTCGCTCGGCGCCTGCCCTGTCGGCGTGTTCCTGATGCTGCGGCGCATGAGCCTGTCCGGCGATGCCATGGCGCATGCCATCCTGCCGGGTGCTGCCGCCGGCTTCCTGTTCTATGGCCTGGAGATCCTGCCGATGACCATCGGCGGACTGATCGCCGGCATCATCGTGGCGCTCGGCGCCGGCGCCGTCTCGCGCTTCACCATTCAGCGCGAGGACGCCTCTATGGCGGCCTTCTATCTGATTTCGCTGGCCATCGGCGTGCTCATGGTTTCGATCCGCGGCTCCAGCGTCGATCTCATGCATGTGCTGTTCGGCACCGTATTGGCGCTCAACAACGAGGCGCTGACGCTGATCGGCGGCATCGTCGTGGTGACGCTGGTCAGCCTCGTCATCTTCTGGCGGGCGCTGGTCGCCGAATGCCTCGACCCTTTGTTCCTGCGCTCGGTCAGCCGGATGGGCAGCCCGGTGCATTTCATCTTTCTCGGCCTCGTCGTGCTCAACCTCGTCGGCGGCTTCCAGGCGCTCGGCACCTTGCTGTCGGTCGGGCTGATGATGCTGCCGGCAGCGGCGGCCCGCTTCTGGACCTCGCGCGTCGAGCCGATGTGCGTGCTGGCCACAGTAATCGGCTTTGCCTCCTGCATTGCCGGGCTGCTGTTGTCCTACCATGCGTCATTGCCTTCCGGCCCGGCCATCATCCTGTCCGCCGGCGTCGTCTATTTCGCCTCGATCCTGTTCGGCACGCGCGGCATCCTGCGCGCCCGCATCGTCCATCACCGCCACAGAACTGCCTGATCCCAACAAGGAGAAACTGTCCATGCTGAATTCGATCCGCGCCGCTTTGGCCGTGAGCGTTATAACATTAACCGCCTTTGGCGCATCTTCGGCCTTTGCTGAGCCTTTGAAGGTGGTCGCCAGCTTCACGATAATCGCCGATTTCGCCAAAAATGTCGGCGGCGACCGCATCGATCTGACCACCATCGTCGGGCCGGACGGCGACGCCCACGTCTACGAGCCGAGCCCCGCCGATGCGGTGGCGATGGCCAAGGCCGACATCGTGCTGGTCAACGGCCTGCATT
Organism: Mesorhizobium sp. M0701; assembly: GCF_040320365.1. Taxonomy (NCBI): domain Bacteria; kingdom Pseudomonadati; phylum Pseudomonadota; class Alphaproteobacteria; order Hyphomicrobiales; family Phyllobacteriaceae; genus Mesorhizobium; species Mesorhizobium sp. M0701. The sequence continues at coordinate 68,166 of NZ_JAMYPO010000034.1, read as the reverse complement.
TCGAAGGTTTTCTGCAGCGCCTGGTCGACGCCAGCGCCACCAAGGCTTCGATTGCCGTGCTGACCAAGGGGGTCACGCCGATCAATTTCAAACCCGAATTCGCCGAGGCCGATGTCGCCGAAGGCGCGGAAACCGACGGCGGCAAGACGGTCACCGATCCGCATGCCTTCCAGTCGATCACCAATGCCGAGATCTATGTGAAGAACATCGCCGACGCCTTTTGCACGGCCGACGCTGCGGGTTGCGACAGCTACAAGGCCAATGCAGCCGCCTATACGCAAAAGCTCGAGGCGCTCGAGGGCGAAGTGCAGGCGGCGATCCAGTCGATCCCGCAGGAGAAGCGCGTCGTCATCACCTCGCATGACGCCTTCGGCTATTTCGAGCAGGCCTACGGCTTGACGTTCCTGGCCCCGGAAGGCGTGTCTACCGAGTCGGAGCCCTCCGCTGCCGACGTCGCCAAGCTGGTCAGCCAGGTGAAACAGGACAAGGCGGCGGCGATCTTCGTCGAGAACATCACCAACCCGCGGCTGATCGAGCAGATCGCCAGCGAGACCGGCATCAAGGTGGGCGGCACGCTCTATTCCGATGCGTTGTCGCAGCCCGACGGCCCGGCCGCGACCTATATCGATCTGATGCACAACAACATCGCCCAGATCAAAGGCGCGATCCTAGGAAGCTGAGCTGTCTAGTCACTCCATCCGGTCGGGCTGAAATTGCCCGGGCGGATTTCTATCTAATGGCGGTTGCCGACCGGGTCCGGGAGTGGCAAGACTGCCGCTAGCCAGATTGTGAGGACACCGCCATGGAATACCGTCAGATCAGCGAGGACTATTCGGTCTCGGGCCAGATCCAGCCCGAGGATGTCGCGACCATCAAGGCCGCCGGCTTCAAAAGCGTGATCTGCAACCGGCCGGACGATGAGCAGCCCGGCCAGCCATCGGCCGACACCGTCAAGGCGGCGGTCGAGGGCGCCGGGCTCGCCTTCCGCTACATCCCTGTCGTCAGCGGCCAGATCACGGCCGAAAATGTCGAGGACCAGGCCGAGGCGCTTGACGAACTCGAAGGCCCGGTCTTCGCCTATTGCCGCTCCGGCGCCCGCTGCACCAATCTCTATGGGCTGATCAAGCAGTCGAAGAGGTGAGAGGCGTTCCGATGATTAGTGATGCCGCCGTCTGGCTATGACCCGCCGCAGCCAGAAGAAAGCGACAAGCAAAGCGACATATGGCGCAAGATCGACGAGCGGAATCGTAGCGACCAACATTACGACGAAGCCCACGAGACAAATCGGAAAGCCGACACCGCACCACCAGCGCGACTTCGGATGAGTGAGTTCGACCCAGCCATACGGCCACGAAGGCCAGGGATTGATGATGCGCAACTCCCAAGCCTTCGGTTCATGCGCGGCGTGGATCAGACTACCAATCGTGAACGGCACAATCCCCATTAGAAACAGCACGATGCCGGCGATCTGAAAGTTCGACATGATTTACACTCAAATCGGCAGCGCGCCGGTTTCCTTCAGCGTCTCCAGCACGATCGCCGTCTTCACATGCTGCACGGATTCGTGCGGCAGCAGCACGCCGTTGACGAATTCCGACAGCGACTTCAGGTCCGGCGTCACGACCTTCAATATATAATCCATCTCGCCGGTCAGCGCGTGCGCTTCCTGCACTTGCGGCAGCCGCGCCACCAATTCGCCGAAACGCCGCGCATTGTCGCGGTTGTGGGTGGCGAGCGTCACCGAAATGACGTTGACCAGGGAAAAGCCGAGCTTGTCGCGGTCGAGCACCGCCCGGTAGCCCTTGATATACCCGTCCTCCTCCAGTCGCTGGCGACGGCGCGAGCATTGCGACGCGGACAGGTTCACCCGTTCCGACAAATCGTTGTTGGTCAGCCGTGCATCGCCCTGCAACAGAGCCATTATCTTGCGGTCAAACTGGTCGATGCGCGCCTCATCCATGTATTTCGGGTCCGCAGTGCACAACTCGCGCATGATCAGACCATTTCAAGCGTTTGAATGCAAGCAATTTGCACTCGCTCCGCGCTATAATTGGGTTTAGATGGCCGACGCGGCCAGTTCCAGATTTCGGAGCAATGCCATGGGTCCCTTCCCGCACGACGCACCGCCCGCCAAGATCAGCAAAACCAATCCCGCCGGCACCGACGGCTTCGAGTTCGTCGAATTCGCGCATGCCGAGCCGGAAAAGCTCGCCGAACTGTTCACCCGCATGGGCTATGTGCCGGTGGCCAAGCACCGCAGCAAGGACATCACCGTCTGGCGACAGGGCGACATCAACTATGTCGTCAATGCCGAACCGGGCTCGCATGCCATGAAATTCGTCGACAAGCACGGCCCCTGCGCCGCCTCGATGGCGTGGCGGGTGATCGATGCAAGGCATGCCTTCGATCACGCTGTGGCCAAGGGCGCGACGCCCTATGAAGGCAACGACAAGACGCTCGATGTGCCGGCGATCGTCGGTATCGGCGGATCGCTGCTCTATTTCATCGAAACTTACGGCGAGAAGGGCTCGGCTTACGACGCCGAGTTCGACTGGCTGGGCGAGCGCGACCCCAGGCCGGAAGGCGTCGGCTTCTATTATCTCGACCACCTGACCCACAATGTCTATCGCGGCCAGATGGACAAATGGTGGGATTTCTACCGAGACCTGTTCGGCTTCAAGCAGATCCATTTCTTCGACATCGACGGCAAGATCACCGGCCTGGTCAGCCGCGCCATCACCTCGCCCTGCGGCAAGATCCGCATCCCGCTGAACGAGTCCAAGGACGAGACCAGCCAGATCGCCGAATATCTGAAGAAGTATAATGGCGAGGGCATCCAGCACATCGCCGTCGGCACCGACGACATCTACGGCGCCACCGACAGGCTGGCCGCCAACGGCCTGAAGTTCATGCCGGGACCGCCGGAGACCTATTACGACATGTCTTATGCCCGCGTGAACGGCCATGAAGAGCCGATCGAACGTATGAAGAAGCACGGCATCCTGATCGATGGCGAGGGCGTCGTCGACGGCGGCACGACCAAGATCCTGCTGCAGATCTTTTCGAAAACCGTGATCGGCCCGATCTTCTTCGAGTTCATCCAGAGAAAGGGCGACGAAGGCTTTGGCGAGGGCAATTTCCGCGCCTTGTTCGAATCGATCGAGCAGGACCAGATCAAGCGCGGCGTGCTGAAGGTGGACGGCAAGGCAGCGTAGCCAACTCGGCCGAGGTGCCTTGTGGTTTGATCAATTATGACCTAAATTCTGGTCATAAGAGGTCTGACCATGAATGTTCCGATGGCAAAAGCGAAGGCCCAACTCTCTGAGTTGGTGAAACGTGCCCAGGCCGGCGAAGAGATCCATCTGACGCGGCATGGAGAGGTGGTGGCGACCTTAAGCGCGCCCACCCGGGCCGGCGGGAGCAAAGGCCTTTTTGGGGCCCTGAAAGGCCGAATTCGGATACCGGATGATTTTGATGAACTCGGTCCCGAATGGGACGAGTACATTAAATGAGCCGCCAATATCTGGTGGATACTCATATTCTGCTTTGGGTACTCAACGCGGATTCACGCCTTTCGGATCACCATCGCGACATCTTTCTTGCGGGCGAGGATGTGGTCGTCAGCGCCGTCTCGGTAGCAGAGATCGCCATTAAGAAATCGCTCGGCAAAGTCACGCTCACAGGCAACATCGTGGAAATCCTGCGATCGAACGGCATTCCGATCCTCAGTGTGAATGAACTACACGCAGCGAGGCTTGAGCATCTGCCGTTCCATCATCGCGATCCCTTCGACCGTCTGCTCATCGCACAGGCTCAAATTGAAGGTCTGACGGTGGTCACTGCGGATCGACATTTCTCAGCCTACGACGTCGCGTTGGCCTGATCATCCAGCTCCAGCCGCTCGACTTCGGCTTTCCTCAACTTCACATCGTAATCGAGCAAGCACTCGTCGAGTTGCGGCGGTTTCACCGAGGTGCCGGACAGCATCGCGTGCACCTGGCCGCGATGATGGATGTCGTGGATGAAGAGATGGGCGAGCACGTCGCCGATCCGTTCCGGTACCATGCCGTCCTCGCGCCGGTCGGTGACGACGCGGCGCTCGAGATCGTCCGCCGACAGGCGGTCGCAAAAGGCGATCAGCCGCCGGTCGGCCTCCGCCTGTGCAACAAAAAGCGCCTTGGCATCATTGAACGGCACAAAATCGTCATGGGCGGCGGCGCCGACGCCGCCCTCTTCGAGAAAATCGAGATAGAGGTGATCGACCGCCAGGATGTGATTGAGCGTTGCCTTGATCGAGGGGAAGAAGCTTATCCTTTCAACCTCGAATTCGCCGGGCTCAAGCTGCAGCACGGCACGATAGAGCCGGTCGTTCGACCAGAGATTGTTGGCTGCCATGCGCCGAAAATGGTTCAGCAGGTCCATGACTTCACGGCGCGACCCGGAATAGCGACACACCCGCCCATAGAAGCGCAAACCCAGCCAAAACAGTCAGCAGCAGCCCGATCATGCGCCGCCGCATGGCTTGCGTTTCCTGGTCCAGCGCGACATTCGTGTTGGTGACGGTGTGAAACATCATCGCCTTGCGCGGCAGGCCGCTGCGGTTGGTCAGGCCGGGCGAGCGCGCCTCGATGCGATAGCTCAGGCGGATCGCCAGGATGAAGATCGCCAGCATGACAAGGGCCCAGACACCGCACAGCAGATAGAATGTCTCGCCCGTCATGCTCTTGCCCCCTCGTACTTCTCGACCTTCTGCTCGATGGCGCCGAAGATCGAATGCCCGCCCCTGTCCTTCATCTCGATGCGCACGCTATCGCCAAAGCGCAGGAACGGCGTTTTCGGTTCGCCGGTTTCGATGGTCTCGATCATGCGCAACTCGGCGATGCAGGAGTAGCCGGCGCCGCCCGCCGAGACAGGCTTGCCCGGCCCGCCGTCGAGCTTGTTGGAGACGGTGCCCGAACCGATAATGGTGCCGGCAGCCAGCGGCCGCGTTTTTGCGGCATGAACAATCAACGCCGGAAAATCGAAGGTCATGTCGATGCCGGCGTTTGCCCGGCCGAACGGCTTGCCGTTGAGATCGACCAGCAGCGGCAGGGCGACCTTGCCGCCGTCCCAGGCATCGCCCAGCTCGTCCGGCGTCACCGCAACCGGCGAAAAGGCCGATGACGGTTTCGACTGGTAGAAGCCGAACCCCTTGGCGAGCTCGGGTCCGGTCAGGCCGCGCAGCGTTACATCGTTGACCAGCATGACCAGCCGGATCGCCGCCCGCGCCTCATCGAGGCTTGCGCCCATCGGCACGTCGTCAGTGATGATGGCGACCTCGCCTTCCATGTCGATGCCGAAGGCCTCGTCGGCCATGCGGATCGGGTCGCGCGGCGCGAGGAAGGAGTCCGAGCCGCCCTGGTAGATCAGCGGATCGGTCCAGAAGCTTGCCGGCATCTCGGCGCCGCGCGCCTTTCGCACCAGCTCGACGTGGTTCACATAGGCCGAGCCGTCGGCCCATTGGTAGGCGCGCGGCAGCGGCGAAAGGGCGTCATGTTCGTGAAAGCGGGCAGACGGCACCGCATTATTCTCAAGCGATTCGGCCATCGCAGCGAGATGCGGCGCGATGCGATGCCAGTCGTCGAGCGCGGCCTGCAGCGTCCGCACCAGGAACGAAGCATCGGTAAACCGCGTCAGGTCGCGCGAGACGACGACGAGCTTTCCGTCGCGCGTCCCATCCTTCAATGTGGCAAGCTTCATGCGTCCTCCCAATGCGTTTATTCGTAGTATTTGCCGGCGTAGATAATTCTGGCCGCGGCTTTCCAAGGATTTTCATCCGCTAGAAACGCCGGATTGCCCTGCCCATGGGCTTCGAACCAGGCGACCGCCGATTCGAGAAAGGTGCTGATCGAGCCATTTTGCCACCCATTCCAGCCGGGATCGGATGGTCCGGGCTTCGCAATCTCCCTGCGGTCGGCGTCTTCCCGATCCCTCCTCAACGCATCGACGAACCGGACGAAAGACGGCAAGTCTTCCACCCGATCGAGAAACAAGGAGAGCTGCGCCCAGGATGTCTCCTCGGATTTCCGCACCTCTTCCCAAAGCTTGTCGTTGGTCACGTCTCACTCCCAAGCCCCACAACAAGGCCGTCGCGGGCGATCGTCAAGTCGCCGGCCCATGTTTTCCTGACGGCGGCAATCCAGTCGGCCTCGCCGATCTCGGGATCGTCGGCGGGAATGAGGTGGTTGAGGACCAGTCTTTTGACGCCTGCATCACAGGCGATGCGGCCCGCTTCCTCGGCAAAGCTGTGGCTGGCAAGCAGGTGTTCCCTCAGCCTTGCGCCGTTGCCGGTCTTCGCGACCAGCCGCTCGATACCCTTTTCCAGCATGGCCTCGTGGACCAGGACGTCGGCGCCCTCGGCGAAATCCGCCAATGGCGGAAAGAACGCCGTATCCGATGAAAAGACGATGCCTTGCCCCGCATGATCGAAGCGCAGCGCAAAGCAATCCGTCACCGGCGGGTGGTCGACGCGCAGCGCCGATATTTTGAGACCGCGCTCTTCCGCCACCTGGCCTTCACCAAACTCGACGATCGAAACCAGGTCGCGGATATCCGGCCGGCCTTCGTCGGCGATGCGGATCTCGATGTCGAATTCCATCGCCTGGCAAAAGCGCTGCCAATAATGGCCGATGCCGGGCGGGCCGAACAAAGTGACGGGCGCCGCCAGGCCGGCGGTCCAGGCGGTGTGGATCAACGGTCCGAGTTCCAGCACATGGTCGGAATGCAAATGCGTGATGAAGATCAGGTCGAGCGCCTTCAGGCTGATGCCGGCATCGGTCAGCCCGCGCGTTACGCCCAGCCCGCAATCGACGACGATGGTGCGGCCGCCAATCTCCAGCAGCGACGAACTCGGCCACGGGCCGCCCGGCCGCAGCGCCGGGCCACCCTTCGAGCCCAGAAGCACCAGACGATCCGTCATGCGTCGGCGCTCAAGACCAGTCGCCCTCTGGCGTGCCGTTGAAGCGCTTCTTCAGGCCGGCCCAGCAGTCGATGTAATTGTCCTGCCGGGTTTCGAGCTCGGCGCCATAGCGGGTCACCATTTGCGGAAAGCGTGTCTCGAACATGAAGGCCATGGTGTTGTCGAGCTTGACCGGTTTCAGCTCCGCGCGCGAGGCTTTTTCAAAGCCAGACGCATCTGGTCCGTGAGCCAGCATCATGTTGTGCAGGCTGATGCCGCCGGGCACGAAGCCCTCTTCCTTGGCATCGTACTGACCATGAATCAGGCCCATGAACTCGCTCATGATGTTGCGGTGATACCAGGGCGGCCGAAAAGTGTTTTCCGCCACAAGCCAGCGCGGCGGGAAGATGACGAAATCGATATTGGCGGTGCCTTCCTCGCCGCTCGGCGCGGTCAGCACGGTGAAGATCGATGGGTCAGGATGATCGAACAAGATCGCGCCGACCGGCGAAAAGGTCGCAAGATCATATTTGTAGGGCGAATAATTGCCGTGCCACGCCACCACATCCAGCGGCGAATGATCGATCTCGGTGACATGGAACTGGCCACACCATTTCGCGATCAGCCGGCACGGTGTTTCCTTGTCCTCGAACCAGGCACAGGGCGTCTTGAAATCGCGCGGATTGGCCAGGCAGTTGGCGCCAATCGGGCCGCGATCCGGCAGCGTCAGCTTGGCGCCGTAATTCTCGCAGACATAGCCGCGCACTTGCGGATCCACCAGTTCGACCTTGAACACCAGACCGCGCGGCAGCACGGCGATCTCGCCCGGCCTGAGTTCGATGACGCCCATCTCGGTGACGAAGCGCAAGGCTCCAACCTGCGGCACGACCAGCAACTCGCCATCGGCGTTGAAGAAATGGTCGTCGGCCATCGAACGGTTGGCGACATAGACATGTGCCGCCATGCCGGTCTGGCTAAGCACGTCGCCGGCGGTGGTGATCGAGCGCATGCCGGCAATGAAATTGGTCGGTTCCTTCGGCATCGGCACGGGGCTCCAGCGATACTGGCCGAGTGCGAGCTGATGGTCGCCGACGTTCGGCGCGCTTTTCCAAAGCGGATAATTCGCCGCTTTGAAGCGGCCGGTGTGCCTGACGCTTGGCCTTATCCGATAAAGCCAGGAGCGCTCATTGGTGCCGCGCGGCGCGGTGAATGGAGAGCCCGAAAGCTGCTCGGCATAGAGGCCGTAAGCCGGCCGCTGCGGCGAGTTTCGCCCTTGCGGCAGCGAGCCCGGCAGAGTCTCGGTCTCGAAGTCGTTGCCGAAACCCGGCATGTAGGAATAGGCCATGGAATCCTCCCGAATTCATGGTCTTGGAGCATCGTTTGCGCATCCGCAAAGATGCTCCGAGTTGACCATACCGGTTTCATTTGTAACCATTGAAAATGTAACCATCAACGGTGATTTCGGCATGAGCCGCCAGCATGCCAGTCAGGGCCAACCATGGAAATCCTCGAACTGGAATCCTTCCTGCCTTACCGGCTCTATCGGCTCGCCGATGCCGTCAGCCGCGAATTCTCAAGGATATACAAGGACCGCCACGGCCTGACCCGGCCCGAATGGCGCACGCTTGCGGGACTTGGACAGCACGGCACGATGACGGCGACGGCGCTCGGCGAGCAATCGGCCATGCACAAGACCAAGGTTTCGCGCGCGGTCGCCGAACTCGAGCGGCGCCGCTGGCTGACCCGCACGCCAGACGAGAAAGACCGTCGCGTCGAGCATCTGACGCTGACCAAGGCTGGCGTTACTGCCTATCGCGAGATGGTGCCGCTGGCGAAGGAGTTCGAGCGGGAGCTGCTGGAGAGGCTTGGTGCGGAAGAGCGGGCGGCGATTGTCGGTGGGGTAGCGGCGCTGGAGGCAAAACTCACCTTGGGTTGAAAATCCTCCCTCAGCTTCGACCGTCGCAGAAATCAGATGGCTTGGGCAGGCGACGCTCCTAAACCGTAATAGGCGCGTTCGGCTTCAATGATGCCTCTGACATAGCTTCGAAATGCTACCGGATCATCGATGTAAGTCAGGAGCACCTGCGCTTGCGAAGCCGCGTGTCTTCGAACGCTTTCAAACAGCCGCCTCGCTGTTTCAAAATCACCAGCCAAGCCGGCCGCCACCCCGGCATTGAGAGCTGCCCATTCGCCGTATGCACGGGGCTGCAATTCATTCACGAGGATCGTCGCCGCCGCCTGAACGGAAGGGAACATCGATCGGTGAACCTGATCGATTTCGACTGCCTCCCTGGCCATTTGACCTACCAAGGGGAGAAACTGCTCTGGGCTCTCGAACTCAACAAAGGAGCCAACGCGCTCAACGCGATCGAACGTCAATGTGAATGGCGGCAAACCCCAAAGCCAGTGAACCGCTAAATTCAGGTAAGAGCCTTTCGACCAAGAGCTGGGTTGGAACTCGACAACACTTAGCCAGAAGCCACGGTCGGCAATCCAGGTTCGCGACTGACCCTTCCGCCGAAATCCAGCAGGCTGCAATGCGATCCTTGCCTGCGAAGCAATGATACGTCCGTGCTCGTTATCCGCCATCTCGGTCCCTACATGACAGCAATGGGCGTGGCGCTACCAATCCATCACCACCTTGCCGGAATTGCCGCTCTTCATCGCCTCGAAGCCGGAAATATAGTCGTCAATGCCGATGCGATGCGTGATCAGGCCGCTGACATCGAGCGGGCCTTGCACCAGCGCGATCATCTTGTACCAGGTCTCGAACATCTCGCGGCCGTAGATGCCTTTCAGGTGCAGCATCTTGAAGATGACCTTGTTCCAGTCGATCTCGAAGCCGGTCGGCGCGATGCCGAGAATGGCGATCTTGCCGCCATTGTTCATGGTGTCGATCATGTCGCGGAAGGCAGGGGCTGCGCCCGACATTTCGAGGCCGACGTCAAAACCCTCGGTCATGCCGAGCGCCGGCATCACGTCGCGCAGCTTTTCCTTCGACGCATCGACGACATGCTGGACGCCGAGCTTTTTCGCCAGTGCCAGGCGCACCGGGTTGATGTCGGTGATGACCACTTTTCGCGCGCCGACGCACTGCGCCACCAGCGCGCCCATGATGCCGATCGGCCCGGCGCCGGTGACCAGCACGTCCTCGCCGACGAGATCAAAGGACAATGCGGTGTGAACCGCATTGCCCAAGGGATCGAATATCGCCGCGATCTCGTCCGGCACGTCGTCGGGGATCGGCACAACATTGTGCTGCGGGATCGCCAGGTATTCGCCAAAGGCGCCCGGCCGGTTGACGCCGACGCCGAGCGTGTTGCGGCACAGATGCCCCCTGCCCGCCCGGCAGTTGCGGCAATGGCCGCAGACGATATGGCCTTCTCCGGAAACGCGCTGGCCGAGTTTGTACTCGGTCACCGCCGTGCCGAAATCGGCGACGGTTCCGACGAATTCGTGGCCGGTCACCATCGGCACCGGCACCGTCTTTTGCGCCCACTGGTCCCAATTGTAGATGTGCACGTCGGTGCCGCAGATCGCCGTCTTCCTGATCTTGATCAGCACGTCGTTCGGACCGATTTCCGGCACCGGCACCTCTTCCATCCAGATGCCCGGCTCGGCCTTGGCCTTGACCAGCGCCTTCATCATGTTCGACATTCTCTTGTCCCCTGAACCTTAGTCGCCTGAACCTTAGTCGCCTGAACTTAGTCGCTCGAATCTTTTGATCCGGAATCACTTTTCGGTCCCGGCCGCTCAGGAAATCACGCCGAGTTCGCGACCGACTGCGGCGAACGCCTCAACCGCACGATCGATGTCAGCGCTGGAATGGGCGGCCGACATTTGCGTGCGGATGCGCGCCTGGCCCTTCGGCACCACCGGGAACGAGAAGCCGATGACATAGATGCCGCGCTTCAGCATCCGCGCCGCCATTTCCTGTGCCAACGTCGCGTCGCCCAGCATCACCGGGATGATCGGATGGTCGGCGCCGGCCAGTGTAAAGCCGAGCCTGCCCATCTCGGAGCGAAACCGCGCTGCGTTGGCATATAGGCGCTGACGCAACGCATCGCCATTGCGGACCAGTTCGAACACCCGAATCGAGGCGCCGGCGATCGCCGGCATCAGCGTGTTGGAGAACAGATAGGGGCGCGAGCGCTGGCGCAGCCAGTCGACTACCTGCTTCCTGCCCGAAGTGTAGCCGCCCGACGCGCCACCCAACGCCTTGCCAAGCGTGCCGGTGATGATGTCCACCCTGCCCTCGACGCCGCAATGTTCGGCCGAGCCGCGGCCATTCCTGCCGACGAAACCAACTGCATGGCTGTCGTCGACCATCACCATCGCATCGTATTTGTCGGCGAGGTCGCAGACGCCCTTCAGATTGGCGATGATGCCATCCATAGAGAACACGCCGTCGGTGGCGATCAGCCGGAACCGGCAGTCGCGCGCCTCTTTCAACCGCGCTTCCAGATCGGCCATGTCGTTGTTGGCGTAGCGGAAGCGCTTTGCCTTCGACAGCCGCACGCCGTCGATGATCGAAGCGTGGTTCAGCGCATCGGAGATGACCGCATCCTCCTCGCCGAGCAGCGTCTCGAACAGGCCGCCATTGGCGTCGAAGCAGGAGCCGTAGAGGATCGTATCCTCCATGCCGAGGAAGCCAGAAATCGTTGCCTCGAGCTGCTTGTGTTCTTCCTGCGTGCCGCAGATAAAGCGCACCGACGCCATACCGTAGCCGTAGCGGTCAAGCGCCTGCTTGGCCGCTTTCCGCAGTTCGGCGCTGTCGGCGAGGCCGAGATAATTATTGGCGCAGAAATTCAGCACCTTCTCGCCGCCGACCTCGATCTCGGCCGATTGGGTCGAGGTTATCACCCGTTCGGATTTGTAAAGGCCGGCCGATTTCAGTCCTTCAAGCTCGCTGTCGATGTGGGAAAGGAATGCTTCGGTCATGATCAGGCCCTGTTGAGATCGACGAGGACTGTCGCGCCGCGCGGACGAAAAATCCATCGCAAAAGCGACCGCTTCGGTGGCGGCAATGGCACGGCAGAGGCCACGATGTTCAAATGCGGAGGCGCCGCGAAAGATTGCAATAACCACTTTGCGGGTTTCCCGCCGCGGTCGCCGCCGCCGGCCTGCTGCCGTCCCAAACCTGTTAACACTTTGAAGCCAAAGGTTGTCGCACAAGAATTCGTTGGCGAGAGGGCCGCCTCAGAAAATGTCGCAGCAGCCGGTGCACGCCGTTTCAGGCAGGCTCATACTCCTGATCAAATCCGGCTACTGGCTGGCTCTGTTGATCATAGCCGCCATGGTCGTGGCCTCCTTCATCCTGCTGCAACAGGTGATGTCTACCCAACGGCACAATCAGGCGCTGCTCGATATCGTCAGCACACAGAAAGCCCTGTCGCAGCGCATCGTCTTCCTCGCCGGCGCGACAGGCAGCGCTTCACGCGACCAGCAGCCGGCCCTGGTTAGCGCGCTCAAGCAAGCGACGGTGGAGTTCGAGAAGAACTACGATCTGCTGCTCGAACGGACCGCCGCCGATCCGGCGTCGCCGGCAAGGTTCGATCCGAAATCGATCGAGAGCGTGCTTTTCGCCAAGCCGTACCATCTCGACTATTTCTCGGTCGGGCTTATCGCCAACGGCGAACGCCTGATCTCGTCATTCGAATCGCGGCTCAACATGGCCGGCAATGGTGGCTACAAAGGCGGAGAGGAGCGCGTCAACCTGAACGCTTCCGTTGCCAACGCAACATTGTCGGGCTATGCCGCACTTGGCCAGCGCATCAGCGCCTTTGCAGACCAGCGATCCGAAACACTTCTCGATCTTAACCGCACATTGTTCTACTCGACCATCGGCGTCATCGTGCTGGTGGCGCTTTTCATTTTCAGGCCAATGTCGAATGCCATCCTGCGCAGGACGCGCGAGCTGGTCGATGCGCGCAATTCCATGGCCTTTATCGCCGTGCATGACGGGCTGACCGGCCTGCACAACCGCACCTTCCTGACCGAGCATTTCGATACGCTGATCAATGCGGCGCGGCGACGGCGTGAACGGGTTGCCGTTGTGCAGTTCGATCTCGACCGGTTCAAGCAGATCAACGACACGTTCGGCCACGCCGCCGGCGATTATGTGCTGGTGGCGGCTGCGCAGCGCATGCGTGATTCGTGCCGTACGTCGGATCTCAACGTGCGGCTCGGCGGCGATGAATTCGTCATGATTCTCAACGGTGCCGGCAGCACCGAGGACATCGATACCGTCGCCCGGCGCATCCTGACCAAGCTCAACAAGCCGATCGTCTTTCGAGGCACGACAATCCATCCGGGCGTAAGTGCCGGGATTGCGGTCTACCCTGTCGACGCCGACAATGCGCAGGATCTGCTCGTCCATGCCGATCTGGCGCTGTATTCCGCCAAGAAGCAGGGCGGCGGCAGCTTGTCGTTCTTCTCCGAGGAGCTGAGGCACGAACTCGATTATCGCAAGCAGCTCGAGCTCGACATCAGGACCGCCATCTCGGAGAAGGCGTTCGAAGTCTATTTCCAGCCGCAAGTCTCGCTGTCGGACGGCGGCATCAGCGGCATCGAGGCTCTGGTTCGCTGGAGACATGCCGAGCGCGGCATGATCGCGCCGGGCGAGTTCATTCCGATCGCGGAAAAATGCGGACTCATGCCCGAGATCGGCCGCATCGTCATTGCCAAGGCGATCGACGAAGCAGCCGAATGGAACCGCGCAGGCATCGCCTTCGGGCGGATCGCCGTCAATGTATCCGGCTCGGAGCTGCGCGAGACAGATTTCGAAGTCTTCCTGTTCGACATGCTGGAGAGGGCTGGCCTGCCAGCGCACAAACTGTCGCTGGAGATCGTCGAATCCGTCATCCTCGACGACGAGAAGACCGGTATCGCGGCAAAGCTGCGGCACATTCGCGCCGCCGGCATCCATCTTGAGCTCGATGATTTCGGCACCGGCTACGCATCGCTCAGCCATGTCAATCCAAACGAGATCGATCGGCTGAAGATCGACCGCCGTTTCGTCCAGAACATCAACGAGAACAGCGGCAACACCAAGATCGTGCGTGCCCTCACAGAACTCGCCCGCGGTCTCGGCATCTCGATCGTTGCCGAGGGCGCTGAAACCGAAGCCGAGCTCGACTCGCTGATGGCGATCGGCTGCGACCAGGTGCAAGGCTATTCCATCGCTTTCCCGATGCCGCCGGACAGCGTGCGCGAATGGCTGCTGGCGCGAACGCCCAAGAAGGCCAGGCTGACGGTGCTGCAGGGCTGCCGGGCGTAGATCCGTCATGGTTCGGACTTGCGAACCGACCTGATCTGCCGAGGCGGAAGGTCATCCTCATCACCGGGAAATCCTGCCAGCAATTGTCCAAAGCTGGGCACACGCGCCAGTCTTTCGTAGTCCTGAAACGACAGAATGACCGCCTGCTTGCGGCCGTGCCGGGTGATGATGGCGGGTTCTCCCGCGACGACCTGATCGAGCAGCGCCGAGAGTGTAGCCCCGGCATCCTTCAGCGAAATTTCGCGCATGGCGTTTCCTATCCTAATTTCTAACCCTCGACATTGGCCCGCAACGCGGCCAGCACCTGTGCAAACTCCGCCAGCCTGTCGTCGGACAGTCCTTTCCGCAGCCGCTTGTCGAAGGCTAACGCGGCGGTGCGCAATTTCAGGAACAGCGCTTCTCCGGCTTGGGTCAGCTCCACCTGGTGAACCCGGCGGTTCTCGGGATCGCGGCGGCGCATCAGCAGGCCTTGCGTCTCCATGGCGTTGAGGTGGTGGGTCAGCGTTGCGCCCCGGATGCCGATCATGCCGGCGAGCTCGCGTTGGTTGGCCAGCTCCCGCGACTTGACCGACAGCAACGTGACCCAGACCGGCAGCGTGCCGCCTGCCTCGACCAAGGCAGCGTCGAAAGCCTGCGCAACCAGCTTGGCGGTGCGCGCGAGATTCATCCCGATCGGCGGGCGGTCAAAGGGCGTCATGATCCGACACTAGAACAAGGGCAAAGCCTAAGGAACCGGCTCGAGCTTATGCGTTGACATCTAATCATTTGATATCTATCAATATGCCTGGCGGTGGGCAAGAGAGGATATGCGGTCATGCAATATGTCTACATCATCGTCCTCGGCCTTCACGTCATGGCGGGCGTGTTCTGGGCCGGCACCACCATCGCGGTCGCCCGCGAACCGGAGATCAGGGCGGAACGTTTCTTCCGGCCGCAAATGGGCGCAGCCGGCGTGGTTTTCCTCACGGGCTTGCTGCTGTGGTATTTCTTCCACAACGGCTCTTTCGGCTCGATGGAGAAGGTCTTGGCGCTGGGCATCTTGACGGCGTTAATCGCCGCCGGGGTTCAGGGCGCGCTGGTGGGTTCCGCCAGCAGGCAGTTGGCCGGGGCCGATGCGGCGAAGCAAACCCAATTGCGCGCCAAGATGACAAAAGGCGAACGCATCGCTGGCGGCCTGCTGGTCATCACCGTGTTCTGCATGGCCACCGCCAGGATGTTTTGAGCGTCCTGCCGCAATCGCAAGATCGTACGGTGCCCGGCGATAGCCGGCGGCGTGCGCGGCGCGCAGACCGGACCGACGTGCCTGGTGGCTCTCCGTACGGAGGTTCGGCTGCGCGCCACCAATCAATCCAAAATATTCCTCAGATCCGCAAGCCGAACCTGATGCCGTCATAGATTGCGGCGTGGATGTTGCGCGAGGCTACTGCATCGCCGATGCGGAAGAGCACGAAACCACTCTGCGGATTGCGCACCGGAAAGATGTCGCCGCCATTGACCAGTTTTTCGTAATCGATCGCGCCGGCGTTCTTCGACAGCGGCTTCAGCGCCAGGTAGAGATCGTCGAGCGGCAGCGTGCCGTGCTCGACCACCACCTGGTCGACGCGCCGCTCGCCGCGCCAGCCATCGGCGAAGTCGGAGGCGAGCTCGGCGATCAGCTGGTTGCCTTCGCGCCGCACAGAACGTAGCCGTGTGTTGATGGTCACCGTGACCCCCTTTTCCTGGAAGGCGCGCATGTAGGGCACATGATTCATGCCGCCCATTTCCGGGGCGAAGAAGCGCTCTGGTGAAACCAGCTCCAGCCTGGCGCCGCTATTGGCGATCAGTTCGGCGGCACCCATGCCCTGGTGGCCGCCGTTGTCGTCATAGAGCAGCACGTTCTCGGCCGGCTTGACGCTGCCGGCCATGATGTCCCAGCTCGAGGTGACGAGATCGTCGCCCGCCGTCAGAGGCGGGTTCTGCGGCAGGCCGCCAGTGGCGACCACCACCACGTCCGGCGACAGCGCCAGCACGTCGTCCGTCTCCGCCCATTTGTCGTAGCGGATCTCGACGCCCAGCCGGTCGAGTTCGGCCAGGCGCCAGTCGATGATGCCGATCAATTCCTTGCGGCGCGGGTTTTGCGTTGCCAGCCGCACCTGGCCGCCGGCCTGGCTCGATGCTTCCAGCACCGTCACCTGGTGCCCGCGCTCGGCGGCGACGCGCGCTGCCTCCAGCCCGCCGGCGCCGGCGCCGACGACGACCACCTTCCGCTTCGGTCCCTCGGTTTTCGGAATAATATGCGGGATATCAGCCTCGCGGCCCGTCGCCGCATTGTGGATACACAGCGCCTCGCCGCCCTCATAAATGCGGTCGAGGCAATAGGTGGCGCCGACGCAAGGGCGGATCTCGTGCTCGCGGCCTTCCATCACTTTTTTGACGATATGCGGGTCGGCAATGTGGGCGCGCGTCATGCCGACCATGTCGAGCTTGCCGGTGGCGATGGCGTGACGCGCGGTGGCGACGTCGGAAATCCGCGCCGCATGGAAGGTCGGGAATTTCGTCGCCGCTCTCACCTCCCCTGCGAAGTCGAGATGCGGTGACGAGCGCATGCCGGTCACCGGGATGACCTTGGTCAGCGCCGCATCGGTCTCGATCGAGCCACGGATGATGTTGAGGAAATCGACCTTGCCGGAGCCGGCCAGCCGCCTGGCGATTTCGACGCCCTCCTGTTTCGACAGGCCTTTCTCGAAATCCTCGTCGGCGACCATGCGGATGCCGACGACGAACTTTTCGCCGACCGCGGCACGCACTGCGTCGAGCACCATTCCGGTGAAGCGCAGCCGGTTGTCGAGCGAGCCGCCGAAATCGTCGTCGCGCTGGTTGGTGGCCGGCGACCAGAAACCGTCCATCAGATGGCCGTAGGCTTCGAACTCGATGCCGTCGAGGCCGGCAGCCTGGCAGCGCTGCGCGGCCGCCGCATAGTCGGCGACGATGCGCTCGATATCCCAGTCCTCGATAGTCTTGGGAAAGGCGCGATGGGCCGGTTCGCGCACCGGCGAAGCCGACAGGACGGGCAGCCAGTCGGCCTTGTTCCAACCGGTGCGGCGGCCGAGATGGGTGATCTGTATCATCACCTTGCAATCGTGCTCGTGGCAGGCATCGGTAAGCTCGGCGAGCCACGGCACGATGCGGTCGTCATAGACATGCAGATTGCCAAAAGCGGCCGGGCTGTCGCGCGAGACGATCGCCGAACCGGCGGTCATGGTCAGCGCCATGCCGCCCTTGGCCTTTTCGGCATGGTAGAGCCGATAGCGTTCCTTCGGCATGCCGTCCTCGGAATAGGCCGGCTCATGGCTGGTCGACATCACCCGGTTCTTCAGCGTCAGATGCTTGAGCTGATAGGGCTGGAGGAGCGGGTCGTTGCTAGTCATCATCTTCCTGCTGTTTCAAATTGTGCTAATGAGCGGCAAATTTCTGTTTTTACGCATGTCGCTGTCCCAAAATCGCTGCGCAGTTTTGGGCGACATGCAGCAAGGAACCTGCTCATGACCGATACGAAAAACCTCACCCAGCTCGGCACCAACGTCGAGGCGCCACAGAGCCCTGAAGCGGCAGTCCTGGAAACCGTGCCGTTTTCGCGCGGCGACGGCCCGCCGGCCATCGTTCGCTTTACCTGCCCGGAATTCACTTCGCTCTGCCCGGTCACCGGCCAGCCGGACTTCGCCCATATCGTCATCGAGTACGCACCCGATGCGCTGCTGGTGGAATCGAAGTCGCTCAAGCTGTTCATGACCTCGTTTCGCAACCATGGCGCCTTCCACGAAGAATGCACCGTCATGATCGGCCGCCGCATCATCGCCGCGACCAAGCCATTGTGGTTGCGCATCGGCGGCTATTGGTATCCGCGCGGCGGCATTCCGATCGACGTGTTCTGGCAAACCGGCGCGCCGCCGGAAGGTGTGTGGCTGCCCGACACCGGCGTCGCCCCCTATCGCGGGCGCGGCTAATCGGACGGAGCGGCTCACCTGATCCCGGTCCGGCACAGGTTGGTCCCCAGGAAAGGCATCACGGCGTCGCGGTACCGCTGTTGGTCATAGCGATAGAGATCAACGTGCCGCGCGCCGTCGAACCAGACCAGCTTTGCGTCAGCGCCTGCCGCATCTTTCAACGCCAGTGTCTGGCTGCGAGCGACAAACGGATCCGAATTGCCTGCTAGCAGCAATATCGGCCGATCAATCGCGCCGATGCGATCGACCGGCCTGACATCATCTACCCCGAAGCCAAGGCGGAGCTGCATCTGCGCCAAGAGGATGGTCGCCTGTACGTCGCGCAACATAGGCAAGGGCGCTCGCAACGCCGTGGTTTCCAGCAAAGTCGCGTAGAGCTGCTCCAGGACATAGGCATCGGCATGCTCCTGCTGAGCGCCAAATACAAAAGCAGCCGCACCGAGCGACGAGCCGATGGCCGCCACCTTGCGACCGGCGAAGCGTTGCCGCGCAAAGGCGAGGATGCGGCTGGCGTCCTGCCGTTCGATGTAACCAAAGCCTCTGATATCGCCGCCGCTTTCGCCATGTCCCGACAGATCGAACAGCACGATCGAGTAGCCGCTTTCGAAAAGCAGCTTCGCTCTTGGAACCATGGCCAGCTTGTTTGAACCGCGTCCGTGTAACAGCACGATTGTTCCGCAACTGTCCTGCCGATCCGCCACCCAACCGGCAAGATCGGGCGCGCCCTCCTGCTTCAGAACGATGCGCTCCACCGGTAACCCCACAGGCAGCGTGAAGCTTTGCTGAGGCACGCGGGCCACCGCGCGGCTTCCTGCCTCCCAGGTGACAGCGCAGGCCAGGACGCAAACCGCCGCGAATAAAGCAACCACGACAGGACCTCTTCTCATCGATCGGTCACGTGCACTTCGCATCAGTTGAGCGGCAGCCGCCGGTAACGGCCGGGACTGTTCGGATCGCTGAAATGGTGCATCGGCCCGTGTTCGGCAAAGTGCGCTGACCAGCGCTTCATTGCCGCCGGGGCGAGTTCGACACCCAGCCCGTCACCTTCCGGCACGCGCACCGTGTTGGCGATCTGTTTGAACGGGCCGTCCTTGATCACGTCGCCGATCTGCCAGCGAAACAGGGATTGCGACGCCTCGGTGATCCATGGCGTTGCCGCCACGACGTGCAGATAAGCCGATGTCATGATGCCGAGATCGTTCGAATAGCACCAGAACCCCTTGCCCATCGCCTCACAGGCGGCGATGAATTTCAGAGTTTTCGATAATCCGCCGAGTGCTGCGAAATTGCAGACGAAGTAATCCGGCGCACCGAGCGCGACTGCCCGTCTGAGATCCGGGATGTGCGTGGAGAACGGAATGCGCGAATGCTGGCGCAGCGCTGCCATCTCCTCGAAGGTCGCGACCGGATCCTCGTAATTGCGGATGTTGAACGGCTCGATCTCGCCCAGCACCCAGCGCGCTGTGGTCAGCGACCACTGCATGTTGGAATCGAGTTTGATCTGCGCTTTATCGCCAAGCGCCTCGCGCAGCATGCGCACTGTCCTGATCTCGAGCTCGGGATCGCCCATGATCAGCTTGCCCTCGAAGATCGTCGAGCCGTGCTGTTCTCGCATGCCGAGACAGTAGTCGACGATCGCTTCGGCGGTCATCTCGCCGCCGGCTCCGCCTTGAGCGGGGCGAAAGGCGAAATATTCCGAAAACGGAATGTCCTTGCGCACCGCGCCGCCGAGCAGCTTGTAGAGCGGCATGCCGAAGACCTTGCCTCTTATATCCCACAGCGCCAGTTCGACGGCACCGAACGCCACCGTGGCTGCATTCTCGCCAGTATTGGCGGTAATCTGCCAGGGCGGCACGCAGCGCGCCTCGCAGTCGGCGATGTCGAGGGGATCGGCGCCAATCAGCGCCGGCGCGATCTCGGCCTTGATCACCTCGCCGAAATGCCACCATGGCGCCTCGCCCAGTCCGACCACGCCTTCGTCCGTCTCGACCTCGATGATCGATTTCGAGGCGCCGCCGTAGAGACCAGCCGTCCACCAGAACGGAGCATCGAGCGGGACGTTGACGTGGGTGACGCGGATGTTGGTGATCTTCATCGGTTCCGTTCTCACTCGCACTGGTATTGGCTGAGCGCCCATTCGCCGGTCACCGAGAGCAGGTCGGATATCTTCCAGTCGCCGTCGACTTTCCTGAATTTCCACTCCAGCCGGTGCGGGTTGCCGGCGACGACGAAGGCGACGACGACCTTGGCCTCGTTGCCTTTGATCGCTTCGATGGTCTTCAGGCTGTTGTCGATCTCCGCCTTGTCGTATTCGGAATTGTCGAGTGCCATGTTGGGATCGAGGCACTCGCCCTGCCCCGACTTCCGCAGCGCGTCGCTCTTGTCCAGCACCGACTTTGCCGGGTCGGTGAAATGGCCCCGCTGAGCCGGATCGACCTCGAGCCCGGCATGCTCGTAGAACGGCTTCACCACCGCGGTCGGCGAGGCCGGCTGCACGGCTGCGGCCGGCGCGTTTTCTGCCGGCGGCGAAACTGCCGGCGGAGGTGCCGCACTGTCGGCCGGCGCGTTTGCGGGCGGCGCGCCGAACAGGCCCTGAGCGGCGGCGCTGCTCAATCCGGCCAGCAGGCACGCAGTCGCCAGAACCCAGGGACGGCAGCGGAGCACGGCATCACTCCGGCGACTGCCCGGCAAGGCATTCGAGCGCACTCAGCGTCCAGCCGCTGGTCTTCGAGGTGATGTCGGCGATCTTCCACTGGCCGTCGATCTTCTTCAACGACCAGACCATTTCGCGTTTGGACTCATCGCCTTCGGGGAAAAGGTTGAACGTCGCCGTCACCTCGGCGCTATCGCCGTCCAGCGTTTCGGCCAGCGTCAGCGTCTTGGCCACGGTCTTCTCGTCATAGTCCTGCGCATCGAGACCAGGGGCGAAGTCGATGCAGGGAACTTCATCCGGATGGTTCTTTGCCGCATTGTCGTTCAGTTCGAACAGTTTCGTCACCGGCGCGGTGAAGCGGTCGCGATATTGCGCATCGGCCTCGAATTTGACCGACGGGACATAAAAGAACTTCACGGCGTTGGCAGCAGGGCCGGCAAACGCGGCCGCCGGCACGGCCATCGAAAGCGCGGCAACAAAAAGTGGCAGTTTCATGGGTGTCCCCGATTGTTCACTGACGGAAGCTATCAGTACCACGCATCTTGCCCGTCGGCTTTCTTGCGGTCCATGAAATCCTGCAACGTCTCGTCTGCTGGCAACTCAGGCGTTCAGCCAGACATCCTGGAGATCCATCTCGAAGGTTTGGTGGACACCGTAGTTCTTCACCTTCTCATTCATGTGGCTGAACAGCTTCTGCCAAAACGGCTGAATGATGACGCCCGAATCCTGCAGGATCTGCTCGATGTCCTTCATGACCTCGCGGCGCTTTTCCACGTCGATGAGCGAAAGAGCCTGCTTGAGCTTGGCGTCGAAATCAGGGTTCGAGTAGCCGGTTTCGTTCCAGGCCTCGCCGGTGCGATAGCCGAGCGCCAACACCTGTACGCCAAGCGGGCGCATGTACCAGATGGTCATCGAATAGGGGTATTTCGTCCAGTCGTTCCAGAAGGTCGACCCCGGCAGCACGGTGCGCTTCACCTTGATCCCGGCATCGCGCAACTGGCCGGCAATAGCGTCGCCGGTGTTCTTTTGCCAATCGTCCTCGACGGTGATCAGTTCATGCTCGAAGTCGTCCTGCCCGGCATCGGCCATAAGCTTCCTGGCGCCCGCGGCGTCGCGTGTCTTCTTGGGCAGCGCGTAGTATTCCGGATGAATCGGGCTGACGTGGTGGTTTTCACCAACAGTGCCTCGCCCGGCGTAGCCAAGTTCGAGCACCGCTTTGTTGTCGACGGCCATCTGGAGGGCGTTGCGAACCCGCTTGTCGTCATAGGGCTTGTTCGTGATGTTGGTCCGGGCGACGAGCGTGGTCGCTGTCGCGACCTCCGATTTGACCAGCCCCATCTTGTCGAGGATGTCTATGAAGTCGGCCGGCGTCTCGAAGTTGAGGTCGATTTCGCCGGAGTCGAATGCATTTATCGAGGCGTTGAAATCGGTTCCGTAGTCGATGAATTCGACGCCGTCGAGAAGCGCTTCACCGCCCCACCATTTGCCATTCTCACGACGCTTGACGACCGCTTTCTGGCCGACCGCATAAGACACCAGTTCGAACGGCCCGGTGCCAATCGGCTTCTCAATCGGATTGGCGCCGTCGGCGTCGAAGTTGCGATGGACCACCAGCGCCGGATAGTCGGTGAAGTTCGGGATCAGCGAGATGTCCGGTTCGTTCAGCTTCAGCTTCACCGTGTTGTCGTCGACTTTGGTGATCGCCCCTTCCCTGGCCTTGCCGGTCTTTGCATCGATCAGCGCACCGACGCGCGCGGCCATCGAATTGCCGGCGGCAGCCTTCTCGCACCAGCGCGTCAGATTGTAGGCCACGTCATCGGCGTTGAAAGCATCGCCGTTGTTCCAGGCGATGCCCTTGCGCACATGCAGCACGTATTCGGTGGCGTCGTCGTTGACCTCCCAGCCTTCGAGCAGAACCGGCTCGAATGTGAACTGGCGGGTGTAGCGGACAAGCGGCTCGAGCCAGCAGCGTGAAATGTTCGCAAGTTCCACCCAGTCGTAGGTGCGCGTGTCCTTTTGCGCCTTCACCGACATCGAAACGTGCAGCGTTCCGCCTTTCTTCGGCTCTTCAGCCAAAGCCCGCTCCGGCACGGCAAGTCCAATCATGCCGTAGGCAAGGGCCGTCGATGCGCCGAAAGCGCTTGCCAGGGCCAGAAACTCCCGCCGGTCGACGCGACCGGCGCGCGCCTCGCTGGCCATTGCTTCGATGGCGCTCGGTACGCGATCGCCGTTGCTTCTGAAGAGTGTCATTTTTTCCTCCCTTATGGTTCGCATCGGGTCTTCGCCCGTGATCAACTAACGCTGTCCGGCAGTTTCTCCTCGCGCCGCGCAATCAAATCTTTGAGACCATCGGCGATGCCCTCATCGAGCTTCGGCTCCTCATAATCGGCGAGCATGTTGCGCGCTTTCTCGCGGCCGCGGGTGTCGTGGTCCTTTGCTCCTTCCGCCTTCCACTGTTCGAACGAATTGAAGTCCATGATGCTCGGTATGAAGAAGGCGGACTCGAAATGTTCAAGCGTGTGCTGGGTGCCGAGGAAATGGCCCTGCGGTCCGACCTCGCGGATAGCCGCCATAGCCTCCTTGAAATCGTCGAATGGCAGCCCGCCAGCATATTTGTACCAGCCGACAAGCTGCTCGCAGTCGGTGGCAAATTTCGAATAGCCGCAGGTCAGGCCGGCCTCGAGCCAACCGGCGGAGTGCCAGATGTAGTTGGCGCCGGCAAGGATGGCGGCATGCATCAGCATGTTCGCCTCGTAGCCCGCCTGGGCGTCGTTCAGCTTCGAGCCGACATGGAAACCGGACGTGCGCCACGGCAGACGATACTTCCGCGCCAGCGCGCCCATGAGATACATCATCTGGGCCGCCTCCGGCGTGCCGCCCATGGGAGCGCCGGTCTTCATGTCGACCGTCACCATGAACTGTCCGTAGATCTGCGGCGAACCCGGACGCAGGAGCTGTGTGAACGCGACGCCCGCCAGCGCTTCGGCATTGACCTGCGCGACCGCACCGACGGCAGAGGCCGAAGTCGAGGCGCCGCAAAGGGCGAAGGGGGCGAGGATCAGCGGCTGGTTGTGGCGCGCATAGACTTTCATCGCGTCCAGCATGGTGGCGTCCCACACCAGCGGCGAATTGCAGTTGGTGATCGACACCAGGACCGGGTTGTCGCGGACATAGTCCTCGCCGAACACGATGCCTGCCATCGCCATCGTGTCTTCGGCTCGATCCCTGGAGGTCACGATGCCCATGAACGGCTTGTCGGAGTGCTTCAGCGCCGAATGGATGATGTGGAGGTGACGTTTCGGCACCGCGATTTCCATCGGCTCGCAGATGATCGAGCTCGACGAATGCAGCGCCGGCGCCATGTAGGCGAGCTTGTGGAAATTGTTGAGGTCGGCGAGTGTGCCGTAGCGCCTGTTGTTGTCGAGGTCGCGCACGTAAGGCGCCCCGTACATCGGCACGAAGATGGAGTTGTTTCCACCCACACGTACGGAACGCTGGGGATTCCTCGCATTGAGCGTGAACTCCGACGGGACCTTCGAGATGAGCTCCATCAGCAGGGCGCGGTCGATCCGGACTCTTGTCTCCGAGACATCGGCGCCCGCCGCCTTCCACATTGCGATCGCCTCGTCGTCGCGGAACTCGCATCCCACTTCTTCGAGGATGGAGAGCGACTCCTGGTGGATCACCTCAACCGCCTCGTCCGGAACCATCTGATAGACGGGAATCTGGCGGACCAGGGTTGGAAACGACGCTATGGGTGCGCCCCGCAGCGCCTTGCGCCCCAGGCGGCCACCGCTGCGGCGGTTGGCGTGTTCGCTCACTTCAACGGCCGGTGCGTTCATGAAGGCTCCATATTCCTGTTGGTGACCAATCTAGCCAGACAAAATGCAGCTGTGACGCTGGAAAATCCTGATCTCTTGTATAAGCTCAGCTTATGCGAAGCTTGCGCCATCTGCTGCCGTCGGCCGGCAGCCTGATCGTTTTCGAGGCCGCCGGGCGGCTGTCGAGCTTTACCGCCGCCGGGCGCGAGCTCGGCATGACGCAGGCTGCCGTCTCCTATGCGATCCGTGGGCTCGAAGAGCAGCTCGGCGCGAAACTCTTCCAGCGCCGCCACCGGCAAGTCAGCCTGACCGAGGCCGGCGACCGCTTCCATGCCGACGTCTCGCTCGGCCTGTCGCACATTCGCAAGTCGGCGGAGGATCTGCGCCAGATCGCCGTCGGCGCGCACGTGACGCTCGCCGCCTCGACCGCCTTCGCCTCGTTCTGGATGATGCCGCGCCTGCAGCAGTTTCGCGACGAATTGCCGGGCATCGACCTGCGCATCCAGACCGCCGACCGCGATCTCGACATCATCGCCGAAGACATCCCGCTCGGCGTCCGCGGCGGCGAGCCCAGGGAATGGCCGGATTATCATTCGCTGCCGCTGGCCGATGAGGTGATATTCCCCGTTGCCGGCGTTAGTTATGTGGCACGGTTCGGGCTGCCGGAGCGTGTCGCGGACCTTCAATCGCACCGCCTTATCCATCTTGAAGAACCGTTTCGCGAGGCGGCCAGCTGGGACGAATGGTTCGCCTCGGCCGGTGTCGACATCGCCGATGCCGGACGCGGCTTGCGCATCAACGACTATGCGCTGGTGATCCAGGCAGTCATGGAAGGGCAAGGCATCGCGCTCGGCTGGGGTCACCTCGCCGAGCGGCTGCTGGCATCAGGGCTGCTGGTGCGCGTCACCGGCCACACGATGACGACCGGCAAGGGCTTTCATGTCATCTGGTCGAAGAACCGCGAACTCAGCGACAACGCCCGCAAGGTGCGGGACTGGCTGGCGGCGCAGGCGTGAGGCCGATAAATGCCCGGTCAAACGGTCACGACGATCTTGCCGAATTGCTCGTTCGATTCGAGATAGCGGTGCGCCTCGACCATCTGGTCGAACGGAAAGGTTCTGGCGATTGCCGGCTTCAGCGAACCCGAGCTCAGTCCGTCAAGGATGAACGCCTTGGCGGCCTGCAGCCGGACCGGATCGCGCACGATCTCATGGACGAGATAACCGCGCAGCGTCAGTGTCTTTGCCAGCACTGCAGGTAGTGGAAAGGGTGTCGGGTCGAGGCTCAAG
The DNA here is from genome assembly GCF_040320365.1 of Mesorhizobium sp. M0701. Lineage (NCBI taxonomy): Bacteria > Pseudomonadati > Pseudomonadota > Alphaproteobacteria > Hyphomicrobiales > Phyllobacteriaceae > Mesorhizobium > Mesorhizobium sp. M0701. The sequence continues at coordinate 42,204 of NZ_JAMYPO010000034.1, read as the reverse complement.
CCGCCATATTCGATGAGAATGCCACCCGGTGCCATCGCCGCCGTCAGAGGCTTGAAAATCGGGCCGCCGACGGCATCGAACACCACGCGCACGCCGTCCGGGCCGGCGATTCGCTTCAGCCTGGCTTCCAGGTCCTCCTCTGCCGAGGCGATGACGTGGGCCGCGCCGAACTCAAGCAAAGCCCGCTTCTTGGCGGACGTCCGTGTGACCGCGATCGTGGTCGCGCCAACCATGTTGGCGATCTGGATCGCCGCCAGTCCGACGCTGCTCGATGCCGCAGTGATGACAACAAAGTCCTCCCTGCCGAGTTTGGCAATGTCGATCAGCGCACCGTAGGCGGTGAGATATTGCATCCACGCTGCGGCGGCTTCTTCCCAACTCAGCGATGGTGGATGCTTGACGACGAGCTCGGCGGGATATGTGGCAATCTCACCATAGGCAGGCCAGCGGGCCATCGATAATGGCGGCACGATGCTGACGGCATCGCCAGGCGCAAACCCGTCCACGCCTTCGCCGACCATCTCGACGATACCCGCCGCCTCGAGCCCAAGACCGGAAGGCAACGGCGCGGTCTGGATGTAGGTCCCCGAACGCAGCAGCGCCTCGGCGCGGTTTATACCCAACGCCTTGACGCGGATCTGAATCTCACCGCTCGCGGGCGCAGGCGTGTCAACATTCTCGATGCGCAGGACCTCGGGACCACCGAGCTCATGAAAGCGAACGACACGTGCCATCGGTCACAACTCCAAAATATTTGAACTGAATCAGCTATGCCAGCGCTCATCAGGCGGATAAATAGCCGCTTGAGTAGAGCAGCAGAAACTGTGGGTTTTGAATATGGATCGCCTTACGAGCATGGCCGTGTTCGTCAAAGCCGTCGACCTGGGCTCGTTCGCAGCCGCGGCGGCGGCTCTCGATCTGTCCGGGCCGATGGTCGGCAAGCATGTCCGGTTTCTCGAGGAGCGCCTGAGCGTGCGCCTCATCAACCGGACGACGCGCCGCCAAAGCCTGACCGATTTCGGGCGCGCCTATTATGAACGCTGCCGGTTGGTGCTTGCCGAAGCGGAGGCCGCGGATGCACTCGCCGCCGACCAGCTTGCCGAACCGCGCGGAAAACTGCGTGTCCTCATGCCGGTGCATTTCGGCCGGCGCTGCGTTGCCCCGATCCTGTTCGGGCTTGCGCAGCAATATCCGGCGCTGGAACTTGACCTGTCGTTCAGCGACACCATCGCCGATCTCGCAGAGGACGGCTGCGATCTTGCCATTAGAACGGGCGACCTGGAGGACCAGGCCGGGGTAATGGCGCGTCGCATCGCGCGCCAGCACATGGTCGTCTGCGCGTCGCCGTCCTATCTCGACCGGCACGGCGAGCCACATGAAATCGATGACCTCGGCAGCCATCACGCGATCATCTACCGCCGTTCCGGGCGTGCCGTTCAGCCGTGGCTGTTTCCGCGCAATGGCCTGCCCGCGATTGAGGTCAGGCCCATCAGCAGATTACGGCTCGACGATCTCGATGCCATCGCCGATGCCGCGGCCGCCGGCATGGGGCTCGCCTGGCTGCCATACTGGCTGGTTCGCCAGCGCATCCAGGTGGGCGCGCTTGTCCTGCTATTGCCGGAACAATCCCGGTTTCTCTACGACGTTCATGCCCTGTGGTTGCAGACGCGTCATCTGCCGATGAAAGTCCGCCTTGCCGCCGATGCACTGTCGGCAGCGCTGCCCAAGCTCATGACTTGAAGTGCACGGCCGCGGTCGGCTGCGTGGATTTCCTCGAGAACGACTCGACGCAAGCGCAAGCCGTTCGAGGCGAGGCTTCGTCGATCGGCTCGGCAGCGCCGCTGTCGATCCGCTCGCGCCTCGCATTGGGCGACAGTGCCCCCGAGATCCGCATCGAGGGTGTCCGCGATCAAGCCTGCGGCGGCACCTGCGGCGCAGTGGTAGAAACACGAAACTATATGGTCAGGTTTCGAATATACAGGAGATAAAATAGAAAAACTGTTAGCAATATCGAAATAACCGTCCAAATAGTAAACCAAATTATTCTCGCAATACGACTCTTTCGACGCTGTATCCATCGAGCGAAATTTACCATCAAGTAATCTAGGATGACGTCCAAATGTCGCCTCCAACGGCCATTCGCTTCGGATTTTGGCCTTCGTCCGACTAATTCTAATAAGTCAATTGGGGGCCAAGCCCACTCACTTCAACAATATTCCTATCTCTATATCGTGGCGGGACAGCACCCGGACAGCACCCCCCTCTGGCGGAGCAACGGAGCAGTCTCACTGCCTTGCAACGGTCAACGCTATTCTCCCTCTCCCGCATCGACCACGAATCCGCCTATAGTGCCCCATGCCCATCCGCCAGCTTTCCGAAACGATGATCAACCAGATCGCCGCCGGCGAAGTCATCGAGCGTCCGGCAAGCGTGGTCAAGGAACTGGTCGAGAACGCGCTGGATGCAGGCGCTGCCAGAGTCGAGATCGTCACCGCCGGCGGCGGGCTGAACCTGATCCGCGTCAGCGACGACGGCTCGGGCATTCCGGAAAAGGAACTGGCGCTGGCGATTGCGCGCCATTGCACCTCCAAGCTCGCCGACGACATTCACGACATCCGCTCGCTCGGCTTCCGCGGCGAGGCCTTGCCGTCGATCGGCTCGGTGGCGCGGCTGTCGATCCGCTCGCGCACCGCGTCCAGTGAAAACGCCGCCGAGATCGGCATCGACGGCGGCCGCGTCTCCGCGGTCAGGCCGGCGGCGGCCAATCGCGGCACCACGGTCGAGGTGCGCGACCTGTTCTTCGCCACGCCCGCAAGGCTCAAATTCATGAAGGGCGAGCGCGCCGAAAGCTCGGCCATCGGCGACGTGGTCAAGCGCATCGCCATCGCCTTCCCCGCCGTGCGCTTCACCTTGGCCGGCCCGGACCGCTCGACGCTGGAACTGCCGGCGACCGACGACAGCCCGGAAGGCCGGCTGCGCCGGGTGGCGCAGGTGATGGGCGCCGACTTTCCCGACAATGCGATCGCCATCGACGCGATGCGGGACGGCGTGCATCTCGCCGGCCATGTCTCGGTCCCCTCCTTCACCCGCGCCAACGCGCTGCAGCAATACGCTTATGTCAATGGCCGCCCGGTGCGTGACAAACTGATCGCCGGCGCCATTCGCGGCGCCTTCGCTGACGTGCTGCCGCGCGACCGCCATGCCGTCACCGTGCTGTTCCTGACGCTCGATCCGGTGATCGTCGATGTCAATGTCCATCCGGCCAAGGCAGACGTGCGCTTCCGCGACCCGGGGCTGGTGCGCGGGCTGATCGTCGGCGCTATCCACGAAGCGCTGGCCAATGCCGGCATCCGCGCCGCCACCACCGGGGCCGCCGGCATGATGGCGGCGTTCCGGCCAGGCGCCGCATCCTATGCGCATGGTGGCCCGGCCAACGGTCACCGCAGCTACGAGGCCGCCTATCGGGCATCGGGCTTTTCCGGGTTCGATCCTGCCCGTTCGCCGCAGCGGCCGCTCGACATGGGCGACGGCTTCGGCGAGGACGAGCAGGCGGCCTTCGACGCCGGGCCGCTGCACAGCGCCGATGCGCGCGCCGGGCAAAACGAAGCGGCGGAAACGCTGCTCGGCACGGCGCTGGGCGCGGCGCGCGCGCAAGTGCACGAGAATTATATCGTCGCCCAGACCAGGGATTCGCTTGTCATCGTCGACCAGCATGCGGCGCATGAGCGGCTGGTCTACGAGGCCTTGAAGAACGCCCTCCACTCACGCGCGGTGCCGTCGCAGATGCTGCTGTTGCCCGAGATTGTCGATCTGCCGGAAGAGGATGCCGAGCGGCTTGCCAGGCATTCCGAGACGCTGGCCCGCTTCGGCCTCGGCATCGAGCGCTTCGGCCCCGGCGCCGTCGCGGTGCGCGAGACGCCGTCGATGCTCGGCGAGACCAACGTCCAGCAGCTGGTGCGCGATCTCGCCGACGAGATCGCCGACAACGATACGGTCGACACGCTGAAGGAGCGGCTGGACAAAATAGCCGCGACCATGGCCTGCCACGGCTCGGTGCGCTCCGGGCGGCTGCTCAAGCCGGAAGAGATGAACGCGCTGCTGCGCCAGATGGAGGCGACGCCGGGCTCCGGCACCTGCAACCATGGCCGCCCGACCTATATCGAGCTCAAGCTGGCGGATATTGAGCGGTTGTTCGGGCGGCGATAAGAAACTCGCAGGGCGCAGCCCCCACCCGGACCGTCGGTCCGACCTCCCCACAAGGGGGAGGTAGGGAGCCTATCCGCCGACGCCTCGCGAGGAGCTTACCCTCGCCCTTGTGGGGAGGGTCGCTGCGAAGCAGCGGGGTGGGGGTACGAAAAGAGCCGCTGTACAGCGGCTCTTTTCGAGTCAGGCACAGCCCCAAACCCTTTGCTCATCTCTTCAAATTCACCACAATGACGCCGCCCAGCGCCAGCGCGCCGCCGAAGATGCCGAGCAGCGTCGGCACCTCGCCCAGCCAGAAGAAGCCGATCAGCGTCGCCATCGGCGACACCAGATAGAGGAAGTTCGAGGCACGCGCCGCGGGCAGCCGGGAAAGCGCTGTTGCCCATGCGGCATAGGCGATCAGGCTGGGCACGATGCCGAGAAAGATGACGGCGCCGAGCCCGGCCGCATCGGCGACCGCCGCCTGCGCCAGACCGCTCGGCAGGAACGGCGACAGGCAGAGCGCGCCAAGCACCATGTTCGAGGCCGAGATCGTCAGCGGGTGATGGCGGGCAAACAGCGGCTTCTGGACGATGGTGTTGACGGCCGAGCACAGCGCCGAGCCGAGGACAAGCAGCGCACCATTGTTGAAATGCAGCCCTTGCCCCTCGCCCATGGCGATGATGCCGATACCGGCGAAGGACAGGAACGTGCCGGCCCAGGCCAGGCCCGAGAAGCGTTCGCCGAGCAGCGCCATGGCCATGATGGCGGTGAAGATCGGGCTGACATTGATGATGAAGCCGGCCGCACCGGCCGAAACGGTCAGCTCGCCGAAATTGAGCATCACCGTGTAGAGTGCGACGAAGACGGCACCACCGAAGACAAAGCGCCAGAATTCATCGAGCCTGGGCAATGCCGGCCGCTTGACCGCGAGGAAGATCGCCGCCGGAACCGCGGCGATGGCAAAGCGCAGCGCGCCAAGTTCCAGCGGCCCGAAAGCGGCAAGGCCGGCGCGGATCGCCGGAAAGGCGGAGGCCCAGCCGACCACCGTCAGCGCCACCGCGATGGCCGCCGTGGCATCCATGCGCTGTGTCGTATTCAACGTGCCGGTGTAAGCGCTCATCTGGGTGTCCTCGCGATCCATGCCATGAAGTAGAGAAACGCTATTGCGGGTCGGTTGACAAACGAACAAATCAAGGATCACCTGTGACTATGGATCACAGCTTAGACCCGATGCTGCCGCTCGAAACGCTGCGCGCCTTCGACGCCGCGGCTCGGACCGGCAGCTTTTCGGCGGCGGCCGAGAAGCTCAACATCACCCACGGCGCCGTCAGCCGGCAGATCGCCAAGCTCGAGGGCTGGCTTGGGCTGAAAGTCTTCGATCGCGGCGCCCGCGGCGTCTCGCTGACCGTCGAGGGCAATCGCCTGCATCTGCGCACCACCGAAGCCTTTGCCCTGATCGCCAGCAATTCGGACCGTTGGGTCGAGCCGCGCGGCACGGCGGTGGTGCGGCTGACCTCGATCCCCTCGGTCAGCGGGCTGTGGCTGATGCCGCGCATGGCGGCGCTGGAGAACCACCCGTCCAAGCTGCGTATAGTGCTCGACGTTGACATCCGCCAAGGCGATCTTGCCGACGAGGGCATCGACCTGTCGATCCGCTGCGGGCGCGGCCGCATTCCGGGCCGGATCTCGGTGCAGCTTTTCGAAGAATATGTGTTCCCGGTCGCCTCGCCGGAATTGGCCAAGGAGATCGGCCGCGGAGATCCTGCCCGGCTGCTCAAATTTCCGGTGATCAACGATTCCGACGCTTCGGCCTGGCGCGCCTGGTTTGCGGCGCAGGAGATGGACTATCGGCCGCGGCCGCACGACCGCCGTTTCGAGGACTACAACCTCGTGCTCGACGCCGCCGCGCACGGGCTCGGTATTGCGCTGGCACGTCCGCCGTTGACGGTGGACCAATTGAAATCGGGCCGCATCGTCGCCGTAGACGAGCGCAGTGCGCTAAGCCCGATATCCTACTGGCTCGACCGGCCGCTGGAGCGCCCGCGCGCCGCCGCCGCCGAACTCGCCCGGCGCATCGCCGTCCAGGCCGGGCTGGCAGCGGAGAAGATCGAGCAGTTTATCACGGCCGAGGAATGAGATGCCGGCATCCGCTTTGCCGGCTTGACCTCGCCGCAATTTGTGGCGATGACATCGTCATGAATTTCGGCACCACCCCATGATGAACCGTTTCGAAGGACCCGGCGGCAAGGAAGCCCGCATCCGCTATCTCGACGGCGACTTCCAGGTGACCAGCCCCGGCGCCTTCGTGCGCTGCGCGGTGACCGGCGAGAGCATCCCGCTCGACGAGCTCAAATACTGGAGTGTCGCCAGGCAGGAACCCTATGTGAACGCCGCTGCCTCGCTGCGCCGCGAGATCGAAGCGCATCCGGAACTGCGCCGCCGACGCTAGTCCAGCGCAAATGGAAGCCGCCCCGTTGCGATCCTTCGCGCGCCGCCTCCTGCCGCGACGTCAAGCCGGCGACACCGAAACCTTAGAGGTTATCTTGAAATAAAAAACCCGCCTCGGGGCTCGAGGGCGGGTCTCGGTGAATCATCACCATAGCCGAATTAGTAGCATAGCTGCCGGCACAAAGCAAGAACAAAAGTAAGCGTCCGGCCTGAGGCGTCGCGCGAGTTGTGCTTGTCGACAATCTGTTGTGATCTTAGGGTGAGAAAGCACGGCCTAACCACGACGACGAAGGTGTTCAAGGGATGCGCGAAGTCGCCTGTGCCATCCTGGTCCGCGATGGCACCTTGTTGCTTGGGCGGAGGTCTCCGCATCGTCGGTCCTATGCAAGCTGCTGGGATGTGATTGGGGGACATCTTGAGGGCGCGGAAAGGCCAGAGGATGCGCTCGTTCGGGAAGTGCGAGAGGAAGTTGGCGTAACGCCGACGGGCTTCATACCAATCGGAGGGTTCGTCGAGTCTTCACCCGAAGTTGGACCCGGCCGGCTTCATTTCTTTGTTATCACGGAGTGGGCCGGCGGCGATCCGGAGATGCGGGGTGATGAGCATACCGAGCTCCGTTGGTTCGATGTTGAGACGGCCTGCGCTTTGCCTGACCTCGCTTTGCCGCAATACCGTTCGATCTTCAGGTCACTGGAAGGCATCGTGACCGCATGCACCGGATAGTAGATGACATCGGGGAGATGACGTCGCCGGATCAGCGCCACAGCAGCAGATCTTCGATCAGGTTGATCGAAACAAAATATGCCGCGACCAGCGGAAAGCTGCAAATTCCAGTCCTACATCGCCTCGGTGCTCAAGCTGCTGGTCAGCCCCTCAGCCTGCGCTGCCGCCAGGCATCCAGCGTCTCGTCGATGATGCGTTGCGGCACATGGTCGAGCTCGAAGACGGTGTCGATCTTCAGCACATCGAGCCCGTCGAGGAATTCCGGCGGTGCTGCGCCGTGACGCAGGCGGGCAGCGTCCTTCGCGGTGGTAATGAGGCCAAGCCCGGCTTTACGTGCTGTCGCCGCCAATTCGGCAAGCTCGTCCGCAGTGTAGAAATGATGGTCAGGAAATGGTCGGGTCAGCGCAAGCTCGCCCCCGGCCTCGCTTACGGTGTCGAAAAACTTATCGGGATGACCGATGCCGGCGAACGCCAGGAACCGCCTGCCGGCCAGCGTCATCTTGCTGCTCGGCGCGGTATGCGCCTCGAAGATCGGCCTGCCGGCGCGCGCTGCCTGCCGCACGACCGTATCGGCCGCGGTGCCCTCGCCCATCTTCAGCAACGCGCTGGTGAAGACCAGCTGGTCGACGATGTTCGCCCGCAGCGGTCCGCCGGGGATGACGCGGCCATTGCCGATGCCATGGCGCGCGTCGACGACGACCAGCGCATAGTCGATGTGGATGCGCGCGCTCTGAAAACCGTCATCCATGATCAGGAAATCGCAGCCGAGCTTGTCCAGCAGAAGCCTGGCGCCGGCGGCCCGGTTCGGCGTCACCGCGACCGGCGCATGTTCGGCCAGAAGCAGCGGCTCGTCGCCGACATGCTTGGCGGCGTCATGGTGGGGATCGACGATATGCGGCTGCGCGAAGGAGCCGCCATGGCCGCGCGACAGGAAACCCGGATTGAGCTGCATGCGCCTGGCCTGCTCGGCCAGCGCGATCGCCACCGGCGTCTTGCCGGTGCCGCCGACGGTGAAGTTGCCGACGCAGAGCACCGGCGCCTCGACCTTTTCGCGCGGCGCGTGCCGCATGCGGCGACCGGCGACAAGCGCATAGATGGCGGAAAGCGGCGACAGCGCCGTGACCCGCCAGTCCGGCTCTTCCCACCAGAAGGGTGGCGCTTCCGAGGTCACGTCAGCGCCCGTTCGCGCCCTTCAGGCGCGACTTGACGACCAGCGGCTGGATATAGGGCTCGAGCGACCTGAGCGTATGCGCCAGCGCACCGCGCATCTCGTCGACCGTCGCCGCACCCGCCGCCATCATCTCATGGCGGGCCGCCTCGTTGGTCAAAAGGAAATTGACGGCGCCGGCCAGCATATCGCGGTCGCGCACCAGCTTGGCGCCGCCGCTATCGAGCAGGCGCTGATAGGCCTCGCGAAAATTCTGGACGTTGCGGCCGGCAAGCACCGCTGTCTCCAGCATGGCTGGTTCCAGCGGGTTCTGGCCGCCCTCGGAAGTCAGCGAACGGCCGACAAAGGCAATTTCCGTCAGCCTCAGATAAAGCCCCATCTCGCCGATCGTGTCGCCGAGCAGAATATCGGTGTCGGCGGTGATCCTGTCGGCCTTGCTGCGCTGCGCCAGCTTCAGGCCCATGCCGGAAATCTGGGCGGCCAGCTGCCCGGCGCGATCGGGATGGCGCGGCACGATGATCGTCAAAAGCCCGTGGTGGCGCTTGTGCAGCATGGCGTGAACTTCGGCGGCGACCGCCTCTTCGCCGTCATGGGTCGAGATCGCCGCCCAGGTCGGGCGACCGCCGATCTGGCGTTTCAGCGCCGCCAACGCCCGTTCGTCGGCCGGCGGCGGCGCGGTGTCGACCTTGAGATTGCCGGATACAGTGACCGGCCGGGCGCCGAGCGACAGGAAGCGCTCGCCATCGAGATCCGACTGGGCGACGACATGGGCAAGATTTTCGAACAATGCTTCGGCAATGTTGGCGCGCTTCTTCCAGGACTTGAAGGAGCGGTCGGACAGCCTGCCGTTGACCAGAACCTGCGGCACGCGGCGGGCGCCGAGTTCCAGGATGGTCATCGGCCAGATCTCCGATTCGGCGATGATCGCCAGGTCCGGCTGCCAATGGTCGAGGAAGCGGCTGACCGCCGGCTTGAGGTCGAGCGGCACATATTGGTGGATGATGCGGTCGCCCAGCCGTTCTTCGGCGACCTGCGCCGAGGTGACCGTGCCCGTGGTCAGCACGATGTTGACGCCGTAATCGAGAATGCTCTCGACCAGCGGCACGACGGCGATGGTCTCGCCGACGCTGGCTGCATGGATCCAGATCACCGGGCCTTCGGGACGCTCGCGTCCGGCGACGCCGTAGCGTTCACGCCGGCGAATGCGGTCCTCCTTGCCTCTGGAAGTGCGCCAGGCGACGTAAGGTCCGACCAGCGGGTAAGCGGCGGCCCCGGCGAAGCGGTAGGCCGTCAGGAAGGCGCGGGCCCAGCGCATACTCATTTCGAACCGTCCACAAGGCGATAGGCCTCGGCGGTCGCGGCATTGAGCGAGGCCGTGACCTCCTGGCGCTTGCGTTCCATTTCCGCGGCGTCGGCGTTGGCCGGCACGAAGACAGGCGTGCCGACGACAATCGAGGAGCGGCCGAAGGGCAAGTTGATCGTCGTCTTGTCCCAGCTGCCCTCGATCACCTTGCGGCGGCTGGTGGCTATCGCGGCAGGCAGGATCGGCCGGCCGGACAGCCGCGCCAGAAGGACGACGCCGAGCCCCGCATCGCGCGGCGTGCCGTGGGGAATATCAGCAATCATGGCGACATTCTTGCCGGTGGCGAGCGACTTTTTGAGGGCGATGAGCGCCTTGGCCCCGCCCTTGTCGAGATGCCTTGCGCTTTCGCGCCCGCCAGAGCCGCGCACCGCCTCGATGCCGAATTTCTCGACCATCAGCGCGTTGAGCTCGGCATCGGCGCTGCGCGATACCATGGCAACCAGCGGCCGTCCCTTGGGATAGTAGGCCGGGGTCAGCAGGTGCTGGCCGTGCCAGAGCGCGATTATGCCAGGCTCGAGCTGCGCATAGGCACCGCCGGAAAACTTGGCCGATCCGTCAACCATGCGGTTGGTCAAGCGGACAAGGCGGACGAAATACGCAAACAGCGCGGCAAGCGCATTCTTGACGAATCGCGACTGCGCCAGCGGTTCGCGGATCTTGCGCCAGAACGTCTTCGGCTTGCGACGTCTGACCGCCGACCGCGGGGCTGATCGCTTGACCGCTTCATGGTTCATCGATGTCAACCGACAGCCTTGTTTTCGGGGTCGAGCAGGCGGTGCAGGTGAACGACGAAATAGCGCATATGGGCATTGTCGACGCTAGCTTGCGCCTTGGCCTTCCAGACGGCGTGCGCCGATTGATAGTCCGGATAGATGCCGACAATATCGAGCGCGTCGAGATCGCGGAATTCGGTGCCGCCCAGCTTCTTGAGTTCGCCGCCGAACACCAGGTGCAAAAGCTGTTTCTTTCCGTCTTCAGCGGCCATGTCGATCCTTCACATATCGTGAGTTTGGGACAGGTCTAGACCAAAGCCGCCGACTTTGGAACTATTGATAGTGGTCAATTGTCCAGCCCGGCGATGACGCCGGCGAGCACGGCGAGGAGTTCGCCGCTGCCGGCGGCGAGCGGTCCGTGACGGATCACTTCGCCGGCATAGAGCGGCGCGCGGCCATGCCGATCGAGCAAGGCGCCGCCTGCCTCGCGCAGGATGAGATCGGCCGCGGCGATGTCCCAGTCATGCGCGTTGGCCTTGACGAAGGTGGCATCGAGCTGGCCGCCGGCGATCATCGCCAGCCGGTAGGCGAGCGAAGGAATATAGAGCACGCGCTTCAGCCGTTTGTGCCATTTCGCCGGCATCAGGTCGATCATCGCCTTCGGTCCGGCGATTTCGGCCGTTTCCGACGGCGGACGCACGCTGATGCGCCTGCCATTCAGGAACGCGCCCTCGCCGGGCAGCGCCCAATAGATTTCGCCCTTCGCCGGGCAGTCGAGCACGCCGGCAAGCGTTCGGCCGTTCTCGACCACAGCGACGCTGACGCACCATGTGGGCAGCCCTTCGAGGAAGCCGCGCGTGCCGTCGATCGGATCGACGACAAAGGTGCGGCGCGCGACGAGCCTTACCGGGTCGTCGACGGTTTCCTCCGACAGCCAGCCATAATCCGGCCGGGCCGCCAGCAAGGTCTCGCGCAGATATTTGTCGGCGGCGTGATCGGCTTCGCTGACCGGCGAGGTGCCGCCCTTCATCCACACCTGCGGATTGTTGTTGAAGTACTGCATGGCGATGAGCCCCGCCGCGCGGGCGGCATCGCGCAGCAGCTGCAGGTCTTCAGTAGCGCCGGCCGAGACGGCCGGGTCAAGCTCCGGCAAGGGTCATTCCTTCGATCAAAAGCGTGGGCGCGGCAGTGCCGAAATTGCGGTCGAGATCGCTTGCCGGAACCATGTTGAGGAACATCGTCTTCAGATTGGAGGCGATGGTCACCTCGGCGACGGGATAGGCCAGCTCGCCATTTTCGATCCAGAAGCCGGAAGCGCCGCGGCTATATTCGCCCGTCACCATGTCGACGCCCTGGCCGAACACTTCGGTGACGTAGAAGCCGGTCTTGAGCGACTTGATCAGCTCTTCCGGCGTATTTTCCCCGGGCTCGATGGCGAGATTGGTCGACGACGGCGAGACCGACGAGCCGCTGCGCGAGCCGCGCCCATTGGTGACGAGGCCGAGTTCCCGAGCCGCCGAAGTCGACAGGAACCAGTGGTTGAGCACGCCCTTGTCGACCATGAACAGTTTTTCGCCCTCGACGCCTTCGCCGTCGAACGGGCGCGAGGCCTGTCCACGGCGCCGGAGCGGCTCGTCGGTGACGGTGATTGCGGCCGAAGCCACCTTCTTGCCCATCATGTCGCGGAGAAAGCTGGTCTTGCGCGCGACCGCGGCGCCATTGATGGCACCGGCAAGGTGGCCGGCAATGCCGCGCGCCACACGCGGATCGAACACCACGTCGACCGGCCCGGTCGCCGCCTTGCGCGCGCCAATGCGGCGTACAGCGCGCTCACCGGCCTTGCGGCCTATGTCTTCCGGCGCGTCGAGATCGGAAAAATGCTGGCGCGAGGAGAATTCGTAGTCGCGCTCCATGCCGGTGCCCTCGCCGGCGATCACGCTGGTCGAGCGTGAAAAACGCGAGGCGACGTAATGGCCGACGAAGCCGTGCGAGGTGGCGAGCACCAGGCCGCCGAGCCCGGCACTGGCGCCACTGCCGGCCGAATTGGTGACGCCCTTGACGGCAAGCGCCGCCGCTTCGGCGGCAAGCGCTGCTTCCTTCAATTGATCGGCCGACACCTCGGTGGCGTCGAACAGATCGAGGTCGCGCGGCGTCTTGACCAGCAAGGCCGGGTCAGCGAGGCCTTGATAGGGATCTTCGGGCGACACCTTGGCCATGGCGACGGCGCGCTCGGCCAGCATATTGGGGTCGGATGCCGCCGTTGCCGAAACGCTCGCTACCCGCTTGCCGACGAAGACGCGCAGCGAGACGTCCTCGCTCTCGGACGCCTCTGTGCCTTCGACCTTGCCAAGCCGCACCGACACTCCGGTCGAGCGGCCGCGTACCGCAACGGCATCGGCGGCATCGGCGCCGGCCCGTTTGGCAGCCTCGACCAGGGCCGCGACGCGATCGGTCAGTTTCGCTGCGTCGAGCGTATCGGTCATGCGCATGATCCTGTTATTTTCGGCCCGCAATAGGGCAGCCGCTGCTGCACCATCTATTGTCCCGATGCGCCTTCTGCAATGGGAGAAGCGGACAAACCGGGTGCATCAAGCGCCCAAACAGGACCGCAGGCCGCAGGCGGACGGATGAACGGCGAGCGAGATCGACAATCCCTCAGGAAGCGGCCACCGGCGTCCAGATCACGTCGTCGATTCTGAGCGCGCCGGTGGCGAGCATCACCAGCCGGTCGAAGCCGAGCGCGGCGCCGCTCGCCTGCGGCATGATGGCGAGCGCGGCGAGGAAGTCCTCGTCGATCGGGTAGCGTTCACCATAGACGCGCTGCTTCTCATCCATTTCGGCGGCAAAGCGCAGGCGCTGCTCGGCCGGATCGGTCAATTCGCCAAAGGCGTTGGCGAGTTCGACGCCGCAGCAATAGAGCTCGAAGCGCTCGGCGGTGCGCGGATCGTCGGCGCTCGGCCGGGCCAATGCCGCCTCCGAGATCGGATATCCGAAAAGAATGGTGTTGCGCCCCTGCCCCAGCGCCGGCTCGATTTTTTCGACCATCACCCGGCTGAACAGGTCGGCCCAATTGTCGTCGGGCGCGGTCCGCAATCCGGCCTGGATCAGGGCGGCATGCAACCCCGCGCGGTCGGTGCTGCCGTCGGCTGCAACCGTCGCCAGCAGATCGATGCCGGCATGGCGCATGAAGGCTTCGGCGACGCTCAACCGTTCCGGCTCGGCAAACGGGTCGGCCTCGCGGCCGCGGAAGCTGAAGCGCTTTGCGCCTGCCCGTTCGGCCGCCAGCGCTACGAGCTCGGCGCAATCGCGCATCAGGCTGTCATAGGTCTCGCCGACGCGGTACCATTCGAGCATGGTGAACTCAGGATGGTGCAAGGGGCCGCGCTCGCGGTTGCGCCAGACAGCCCCGAGGCTGAAGATGCGCTCCTCGCCGGCCGCAAGCAGCTTCTTGCAGGCGAATTCCGGCGACGTGTGGAGGTAGAGCGGCTGGCGCTGTCCGTCCGGCCCGATCGCCTCGGTGGCAAAGGCCGACAGGTGCGCTTCATTGCCGGGCGAGACCTGCAGGGCCGATGTCTCCACCTCGACGAAGTCGCGGCGGGCGAACCAGTCGCGCATCCCGGCGGCAATGGCATTGCGCAGGATCAGCCGCGGCCGGCGGTCGGCGTGGACATGCGGCGTCCACCACGGCGAGGCGGCGGTCATCGGCTTCAGGGGAATTGCGCAGAGGGCTGGCGATTGCGGCCAAGATGCGCTAGGCCGCACGCAACGGCCTCTCCAGCCGATTTGCGCCAACAAATTTTATCAGGATGGAAACCCGTGAAGGTCATCGCCAGCTCCTTACGCAAAGGCAACGTCGTCGAAAAGGACGGCAAGCTTTATGTGATCCTCTTTGCCGAAAACATTCATCCTGGCAAGGGTACGCCGGTCACCCAGCTCGACATGCGGCGTATCTCCGACGGGGTAAAGGTTTCCGAGCGTTACCGCACCACCGAGCAGGTCGAGCGCGCCTATGTCGAGGAGCGCGAGCACACGTTCCTCTATCGCGACGGCGAAGGCTTTCACTTCATGAATCCGGAGAGCTACGACCAGGTCGCGGTGCCGGAAAGCGTGGTCGGCGACATGGCGCCTTATCTGGTGGAAGGCATGCCGGTGCAGATCTCGCAATACAACAACATCGCCATCTCGCTGGTACTGCCGCAGCGCGCCACTTTCGAGGTGGTCGAGACCGAGCCGGTGACCAAGGGCCAGACGGCGTCCTCGTCCTACAAGCCGGCAACGCTGTCCAACGGCGTGCGCACCCTGGTGCCGCCACACATCAGCGCCGGCACCCGCGTGGTGGTGATGACGGCCGATGGCGCCTATGTCGAGCGCGCGAAGGATTGAGGCGCGAAGCCTGAAACGCCTCGCCGAAAGCGTCGCGGCGGCCGGTCATCGTCTACCGCTTTGTGCCAGGGGCTTTCGAGCATTGCACGCAGACCGAAGCGTCAACGCCCTGCCAGTTCTTTCCTATTGCACGACGCCAGCGGGCAATTTCTGAGCCTCGAGCAACGCCGACCGTCCCTTTCGCCAGGTGCCAGGTGGAATGCCGACGAACTTTTTGAAGGCGCGATTGAAGGCGGCTTCCGACTCGTAGCCGACCTCGGCACCCGCTTGCGCGATGCTCATTTCGGGGCGTTCGAGCAAGCGTCCTGCCAGTTGCAGACGCCAGCGAGCAAGATAGTGCATCGGCGAGACCTCGACATAGTGGGTAAAGCGGCTCGCAAACGCCGTGCGCGAGAGCCCTACTTCGCGGGCGAGCCGGTCCAATGTCCATTCCTCCCTGGGGCGAGCGTGGATGAGCCGGAGCGCCTCGCCGACATGTGGATCCCGTAGGCCTGACAGCCAGCCGCGCGAATCGTCGGGGAGGGTCTCGAGATGGCGGCGGATGATCTCGACAAACATCAACTCGCTCAGCTTGGCGAGTATCGTTTCACAGCCCGCCCGCCCACTGCCACCTTCGGCCAGCGCCAGCCGAAAAAGGTCGATAACCCAGCTGCTTCCATCGGCGGGCTTGCGGGCACACAGGATGGCCGGCAATGCGGCCAGGAGAGGATTGAAGGGACGTGCATCGCAGCCAAGATACCCGCAAATGAACCGGGTCCGCTCGTCTCCGCCGCCACCATGGATCACCGCGAACGGCAGGCTCTCGTCTATCGGCCGATAATACATCGCCATATTGGGCTCGCCCCGCGCCCCCGGCGAGGAGCTCAAGACGTTCGGAACACCACCGGGGAAGACAACGACATCACCGGCGTTCACGAGCACCGGCGGCACCGAATCGTCTCCCAGCGCGGCCCAGCACGAGCCCGACATCACGGCATGAAAAGAAATGATGTGCTCTGCCTCCGGCATGACGGCGGCGGCAATGTCGGCCGTGCCCGGCGACTCGCCAACCCAGGGAGAGCTGGCGTCGACGTCGAAATAGATCGCACCGGTGAGGCGTACGGCTCGGAGCACATCGGAAAGGACATCCATGCACTACACCTCCGGAAACGATCGGCTACTCCCTTTGACAACGAGTTTTTCCGCCAGGCATCTCGAACTATCCGGCAATATGGCCGCCCGGGCAACTATCCATCCGGTCTAATCCTACTCTGAACGATCGGGCAACAGAAATGGACGATGTGACATTTGCGGGAACAGCGGACGGGATTAGCGTTTCATCGGCCGGCCGACAGGTCCAATAGCAGGGAGGAATGCCATGAACGATGAAGACATCACCAAATTCGCAGCAAGCCTGCGAGGCGAAGTCATCCGCGCCGGCGACGCCCGCTATGACGAGGCCCGCAAGCTCTACAACGGCATGATCGACAAGCGGCCGCTGATCATCGCCCGCTGTGTCGACGTCGCCGACGTAATCACAGCGGTGAATTTCGGCCGCGACAACAATTTGCTGGTTGCGGTACGTGGCGGCGGCCATAACGGACCAGGATTGGGGAGCTGCGACGACGGTCTGGTGATCGACCTGTCGGCGATGAACGGCGTGCGCGTCGATCCGGATGCCCGCACGGCGCGGGTAGGCCCGGGCTGTACTCAGGGCGACCTCGATCATGCCACCCATGCCTTTGGCCTGGCCGTACCGGCGGGCATCATCTCGACCACCGGGGTCGCCGGACTGACGCTGAGCGGCGGCCATGGCTATCTGACGCGCAAATATGGCCTGACCATCGATAATCTGATCGAGGCCGATGTCGTGCTTGCCGATGGAAGCTTCGTCACCGCCAGCAAGGAGCGGAACCCCAACCTGTTCTGGGCGCTTCGCGGCGGCGGCGGCAATTTCGGCATCGTCACCAGCTTTGTGTTCAAGCTCCACCAGGTCAGCATGGTCTTTGCGGGGCCGATCGCATGGGATCAGCGCCACGCCCGCACCATCATGCAGCATTATCGCGAGTTCCTGCCGAACGCGCCCGAAGAACTCGGGATCTTTCTCGGGCTCAAGACCGTCCTCTCGAGCGCACCCTTCCCGGAAGAGTTTTGGGGAAAGCGGATGTGTCTGCTGATGTGCTGCTACAACGGCCCGGAGGAAAAGGGCAGAGAGGCGCTGGCCCCGCTGCTCGATGCGCTGCCCGCGCCCTGGTTCAACTGGATGGGAACGATGCCCTATCCCGCGGTGCAGAGCATGTTCGATGGGCTCTACCCGAAGGGAATGCAGTGGTACTGGCGGGGCGATTTCGTCAAGACGCTGTCCGACGAGGCGATCGACGCCCATCTCGAGCAGGCGGCGAAGACGCCGAGCGAGCTATCGCTCATGCACCTCTACCCGATCGATGGTGCGGTCCATCGCGTCGGCAAAGACGAGACACCCTGGAATTACCGTGATGCGACCTGGTCGATGGTCATCGCCGGGATCGATCCGGACCCACAGAAAGCAGGGCCGGTGAAACGCTGGACCAAGGCCTACTGGGAGGCCGTGCATCCATTCGATCTGGGCGGCGCCTACCTGAACTTCATGATGGATGACGAGGGCGATGCAAGGCTCAAGGCGGCCTATGGCGACAACTATGAGCGCCTGGCTACGCTGAAGAAGAAATACGACCCAAACAACCTCTTCCGGGTGAACCAAAACATTCGACCGGCTGCTTGACGGCGGCCCTCGTCAGGCCGGCAAGCGTACCGGCCGGCCCAGCTAAGGCTCGGCCGGTACGATAGCTTGCCGGTCAGGACGCTCGCTGGCCGGCAAGCGGGATACTCGGCCGCGCTCGCCGACCGTGTTCCATGAGCGATGTCCGGCATGCGTCAAAAGCGGTCTGCCCGCACCCTTAGGGTCACCCGTAGCCCCGCTTCAGCCGGCAAGTCCGGGAGTAGGCCTCGCGGTCAACGCGTTATGCCTCAACGACTGTTTCTCGCCAGGCCGATCGTGCCAGCAGCCACCGATAGTTTACGCCTCGATGTGGACGTCCGACCTCACGACGACACCCTCCAGTGCTCATCGAGAACCGGTATTCCCTCCAGAATTAGATAAATTAGCAGTTTCTTAAGTGCCTTTGGAACTTTGTAGCTTGCGTTCCATTTTCAACCGCATGCGAGAGTCTGTGGTCCACGACCCTGGAATGACGGTGAACAGGTCACCGCCTCGCTACTCGCTGGTCCTGCCCATATACAATGAAGAACAGGTGCTGCCTCGGCTGATCGAGCGGATCAGTTGCCTGATCGGCCGGTTGGACGGAGAAACGGAGGCCATCTTCGTCGATGACGGAAGCCTCGATGGAAGTGTCGAATACCTGAGAAAGGTGGTTGCCGCCGAGCCGCGCTTTCGGCTGATCGAATTTTCCCGCAATTTCGGCCACCAGATGGCCATTACCGCCGGTATGGATGCCGCTGCGGGCGATGCCGTCATCGTCATGGATGCCGACTTGCAGGACCCGCCGGAGGTCGTTCTCGATCTGGTGGCAAAGTGGAAGGAAGGCTTCGAGATCGTCTATGCCCGCCGAGTCAAGCGCGAGGGCGAATCCTGGTTCAAGCGCTTTACGGCAAGTCTTTTCTATCGCCTGCTGGAGAAAATGACGTCGGTCGATATTCCGCGCGACGTCGGCGACTTTCGCCTGGTCGGCCGCAAGGCGCTGGAAACCTTCAAGCATATGCCCGAACATGACCGCTTCGTCAGGGGCATGTTCGGCTGGATGGGCTTCAAGCAGACGGCAGTGCCATTTGAGCGCCACGCGCGAACCCTGGGCCAGACCAAATACCCGTTCTGGAAGATGATGCACCTTGCGGTTCACGGCATCGTCAGTTTCTCCGAGAAGCCGTTGCGCCTGGCGCTCTGGGGCGGATTGGCCATTTCCGCGCTTGCGGTGGTCTTTGGTGCCTACGCCATGTTTGCCTGGTTTTTTGAAGCCGGCATCATTGCCGGGTGGACATCCACGGTGGTGATCGTGTCGCTCCTGTGCGGCATTAATCTCTTCATGACCGGCGTGGTCGGGCTCTACGTTGGCAGCATCCACGCCGAGGTGAAACGCCGCCCGCTGTACGTGATCGATCGGCTCACCGGTTTCGACGAGGCGATGCGTGCCGTCTCTGGTGAGCGCGGCCGATCGTTTCACAAGCCCAGGAGTGGAGTCCCCGCCAATGGGCGAACTCTTCGACAACTATAATTCCAACTACGGCGAGGCGGTCGAAGGGTCCATCCGGTTTTCCGGACTCAGGCACGACTTCTTCCTTGTCGCCAAGGCGGACCTGCTGCGGCGACTGGTGGTCGAGCGAAAGCTTCGGCAGGGTGGGTCGGCTGTAAGGGCGCTGGATGTCGGCTGCGGCGTCGGTTCGCTCCACCGCTATCTCGACGGCGCTTTCGACAGCCTCGATGGCTGCGACGTCTCGCAAGACTCGATTTTGCGCGCCAGCCAACACAATCCGCGTGTGGCCTACAGGACCTGCAGCACGCAGGGGCTGCCTTATGAGGACGGCACGTTCGACCTGGCTTTCGCCAGTTGTGTCGTCCATCACGTTCCGCCCTCCTCCTGGCTCGATTTCTTGCTGGAAATGCGGCGCGTCGTGCGGCCAGGCGGCATCGCCTGCATCATCGAGCACAATCCCTATAATCCGATGACGCGTCTTGCGGTGTTCCGGTGTCCGTTCGATCACGACGCAGTCCTGCTCAACGCCGCCAAAGCAAGGTCCCTTTTTCAGGAAACAGGCTTCAGGGACATCCGCTCCGAGCATTTTCTGCTGCTGCCCTCGGCAAGGCCCTTGGCCAAAAAGGTCGAGCGCCTGCTTTCTGCCCTGCCGCTTGGAGCCCAGTACGTGTGCAGCGCTTATGTCTGAGCGCCGTTCGACCGGCGACGCCGGGCTGAGGCTGCTGGCGCGCTTCGGGTCGGTCGGCATCGCTGCAACGATCCTATATGCAGTGATGGCCACCGCTTTGGTCGAATGGCAACGGTTCGGCCTCTCGCCGGTCGGTGCCTCGCTCGCAGCTTATACCGCTGCCGCCCTGTTTTCTTATCTCGCGCATAAGTTCGTGACCTTCGCGTCGAGCGGATCGCATCGATCGGAGGCTCCGCGTTTTCTCTTGCTGACGGCAACCGGCTTCGCGGTGGCTTACGCGGCGCCGGCGCTTTTGACGGCGAAACTCAGTCTGCCGCCGATCATTGCCATCCTGGTTACATGCTTGCTTGTTCCAGCGGTCAATCTCCTCATGCTCGACCGCTGGGTTTTTGCGCAGCGAAGACGCGGCCAGCAGCGCGATCGCCCGCCCTAATCCGCGTCAATGGGATCGAGCCGGAGCGACAACAATTTGATGGAGCGCTTATAGATGTTGCTGGCGGCAGGAGTTTGCGGAATGCCGTCGAGGTAGTCGAAGGCGATGTCGAGTGTCTTGGCCTCGGCGAGAGCCGCCGGTGGGATGACGAACGAGACGGTGCGTGGCTCTTTGCCGGACAGCGTCACCGCATGCACCCGAACGCCGTTCACTGAGATCACAACCCTTTGCGTGATCTGTGGCGGACGAATGACGGCGGCCATTTGCAGCGTGGCAGTCAGGCCGTCGCGAAGCGGCGGTATGTCCAGGCGAAGCCGCGAGGTCTCGCCCAGCGAATGGGTGCCGTCGGCTACCGGCCCCGACCAGCCACAGACCATCATGCCGGTTGCCTTTTTGGCTCCGTCGGACCGGAACGACACCGTCTGGCCAAGTGTGTAGCTGCCGACCGCATCGCGATTGAGGCAGGTCGTCGTCCGGTCGATGTAATAGGCGCGATAATCGGCATTGACGTCTGGATTGAGAGCAAGCGCAAGGATGATGATTTCCGCCCCGGCCAGAACCGCCGCCAGCGTGTAGCCGCCAAGCGAGGCCGCGCGCCGATGCGGGCCCGGAGTGCTAGACCAGGGCAAGATAGCCCCCGATCCACGCGACGGTCATGAAATAGCAGGCGCCCAGGAAGAGACCCAGAGCCGCAAGAAAAGTCAGCTTCGACGCCGACAACAACGTGGTCAGCAACATTGTCAGAGGCGCAAGCCCAACGACGTATCTGACCATCGAGGCCAGGTTCGTGATCAGCGGCGAGATGATGCAGCAGGCGCAGAACAGCGCGGCGCCATATTGCCTGCGAACCGCCAGAACCGCCGATAATGCCAGTCCTATGAGTGCGGCGAGCGCGCTCCATTGCGGCGCCGTAGGCAGCCATCCAGTCGTCGGAACGGCCGAGAGTCCATCCCATATGAAGGCGAGCGGATTGCCCGCCACCCGTCCAAACGCGCGCTGGACGTGCAGGAAGGCAAAGCCGTCCCCGACCGTCAGATAGAGGAACAGGATGTAGGCGAACAAGCCGGCAGGCGAGATGAGAATTGCAACGAGCAGATCCGGTCGGCCAAGCACCCAACGTGGGAACGAAAGCGCCGATCCGCCCTTTGCGCGGTAATCCCTGAACATCTGAATGACGGTCGCAAATACAACAAGCACTCCGACGAGCCTGGTTGCCGACAGCAGAGCCGATGACAGCCCCGCGGTCAGATAGCTGGAGCGTTTGAGTGCCAGAAAAACGCACGACGTCAGGAGCACGAAAAGAGGTTCGGTCAGGAAGGTCGTGAAGTGAAAGGAGAACGGGCCGCTGAGCAGAAAGGCGCAATACAGCACATAAGCGCGCATGTTCTTCTCGAGCAACGGCCACGCCACCAGACAGGCCGCGTAGCTGCACGCAATCGATGCGATCGACGCGAGCAGTATCGTCGGCAAAGGGAAAACAGACCGGATTGCCGCCACCAGCATCGGATAGAGCGGGAAGAAGCCCCACCGTCCGACATTGCTCTGGCCTGGAATGGGAAAGCGCTCATAGCCATGTTCGGAAATGCCGACATACCACGCGCAATCCCAGCGGCAGAGCGCCTGGGCATAGGCCGCGAAGCCGGGTTCTGCCGAAACCGAAGCAAATGCGGCATAGCGGATGGCCAGTCCACTGACGGCGAACAGCAACGGCACCGCCACGACGGCGACCGCAATATAGCGACCGCCGGGACGCGCGACAGCTTCGAGCGCCAAAATCTGCCTCCACCCGTTCAAGTGGCTGGCGCCACTCAAAGCTAGATGACGCGCGCCCTGGCGAATTCAAGGCATGCAACGCGGCTCAAAAATTGGCGATACCGCCTATCCGGCGTCCCCCCAGACCAGCATCTCGCCGCATCACACGTTGAAATGGGTTCAGTCGACGCTTTTAACCCGTCGCGTAGGTATTTGTGCAGTCAAGCTGTTGGACACGATAGTTCGAATCCCGATACCGCGCTGGTGTACTCGGCCCTTGAGAATCCTTCAGCCTTCGGCAACATGGCGGCAAGGCTGAGAGCATGAGGATGAGCAAGGTCATTTCCGCCGCATCACGGCGTTCGCCGCGCAAGACACCGATGGCGCTGACCGAGGCGCTGGTCGCCCGCACCTTGCGTGCGGTCGAGGATGCCGGGCCGACGCCGGGCATGGTCTACATGACCGATGCCGATTACGCGCGCATTCGCGACGAGGTGCTAGCCGGCGCGCCGGGCGGGCCGGTGAAGCTGTTCGCCTATGGCTCGCTGCTGTGGAAGCCGGCCGGCGAGGTCAGGGGTGGCGAACGGGCCGTGGCGACGGGCTGGCACCGTTCGTTCTGTTTTACGGTGCAGCGCTTCAGGGGCACCGTCGAGCAGCCCGGCCTGATGATGGCGCTCGACCGCGGCGGCCAATGTCAGGGCATGGTGTTCGAGGTCGCCGAGCCAGTGGGGGCCAATCTCGAAACGCTGCTGCGCCGTGAGATGACCATCCTGCCGGCCGTCAACGTGCCGCGCTGGCTGCAGGTCAGGACGGGCGACGGCACGGGCCAAGCGCTTGGTTTCATTGTCGATCCCGCCAATCCGCGCTATGCCGGCAAGCTCGAAAAGCGAGCGATAGCGGCGACCCTGGCCACGGCCGTCGGCCATTGGGGTTCGGGCGCCGAATATCTGTTCGAGACCATTCGCCATCTCGACGCCTGCGGCATCCGCGACCGCAATCTCTGGCAGTTGCAGGAACTTGTGGCCGAGGAGATCGGTCGGGCGCTGCGGTCGGGCTTAATTCGTCCCTGAGCCAGACCAGCATCTCGTCGGGCTCCCAGGCGAAATCGATGTTGTGCAGGTCGACGAGATGTCCCGCGCGCTCGCCGATGGCAGTATCGAGCATCGTGTGTCCTCCCTTCGGTTCGTTATCCCGGCGTATTCACCCATGCGCCGACAAAGGGCGGCAGCATGATGCACGTCTGCTGCTCGACAGCCTCGTTGCGCAGCCGCTCGGCGAGGGTATCGACTTCCACCTCGGCGGCGGTTGCGGTACCGACTGCCTCGGCCATCGGCAACAGGCTGCGCAACGTGCCGGCAATGTAGTCGTAGATCGGCGAGTCGGGTCCGCTGCCGGCGAGGCCGGCGGAGTTCATCCGCGGCGCCGGCAGCCCTGCGCCGGCGAACACCATGGGCAGCCTGCCACCCATGTCGACCTCGAAACCCGCGCGCTCGATCGTGTCGATGATCCAGCCGCGGCATTTGCCGAACACCGGCGCCTCTGGAAAACTGCGGGTGAGCGGCATCGCCAGTTCCTGGACGGCGACGATGCCGCCAGGCCGCAGGAAACCGGCAAGCCTGCGCAGGGTTGCGGCCGGGTCGGGCAGATACATCAGGACAAGCCTGCCGATCACCGCATCGAAGCTCCCGTCGGGCGAGAATGTATCAAGCTCGGCCGTCGTGAAACGTGTCCAGTAACACTGGCCGGATTCAGTGGCGCGCCGCTCGGCAATGTCCACAGCCTCTGCCGAGCGATCGACACCAAGCACCCTTCCCGCCGGTCCGACCAGCCTTCCGGCCAGCAAGGAGACATCGCCTACGCCGCAGCCAATGTCGAGCACGCGCATGCCGGGTCCTATGCCCGCACTGCGCAGGACATGCTCGGTAAGGTCGTGAATGAGCGCTCCCTGCAGCTCCAGGCGCTTGAATTCGCTTTGCGTGTAACCCAACGCATAGGGACGCGGATCCATGGGGCTCTGATCACGGTCGGTCTTCGGCGCATGTTCGGCAAGCAGATTGTACATGTTTGACTCCATGATCGATTTATCCGGGATTTGTGACCGCTGGGCAGCCTGATGACCGCCCAGGGCCCGACCGTCACGATCGGAGATCGGTGCTACAACGTGATTTCCGGAATCGGGAATTGCGTTACGACTGAAACAGGCGCCCGTGCCTGGCATACCACGCAAGCGGAGAACCACCCTGCGCCCGGCATTCGGACGCCACTATGATTTCGGCGCCCGCGGAACGAACACGATATGCGGCGTCTTCGGCGGACGACCGGGCGGCACATAGTCCGGAACCGGCGTATCGTCTGCCGGGAGCGAAAGCACATATCGGTGGATGGCGCGCAGGTCGGGCTCGCTCATGGCACGCAGGTTGAACCATGGCATGGGCGGGCGCGTCTCGATCGTGCGCGCGAACTGTACCCAGTCGTCCTCGTCCATGGTCCGCAAAAATTGGCGAAGATTGGTCGGGTAAGTCGTACCCCACGGCCCGTTGAAGCCGAGCGAGTCGCCGATTAGCCATCGATCCTGCGGAACGTTGCCGGCCTTCTCCAGGTACCCTGGCGTGTGGCAGTCGTTGCAGCCGCCGATTTTCACCAGGTATCGACCGTGCTCGATCGAAGCGGTCGCGGACGCCGCGCCGACCTCACCCTGGTTGAGCGTTGCGGCGGTGAATGCTGCGGCCAGGCCAAGGGCGGCAATTGCGATGAGAGCTCTTCGTGTCATCAGCTTCTCCGCTGCTATTTGACGCCGACGATCATCGAGTGAGGACCGGCGAGATGCTCGCAGCGGACCTCCGCAAAGCCCGCCTCCCGCATCCAGCCCATGCCGTCGGCGCGCGTGTAGTCGAACCCGCCATTGGTGTTGACCAGCATGTTGAGGCTCATCAGCAGACCCGCAGCGTTCTCCCGTCGCTCGTCATCGATGATCTGGTCGTAGACGATGAGCACGCCTTGCTTCGGCAGCGCGGAATGGGCCTTTGCCAGCAGCGCGCGCTTCACCTCCAGGTTCCAGTCGTGCAGGATATGACCCATCACCAGCACGTCGGCGGAAGGCAGCGGCTCGGCAAGGAAGTCGCCGGGATAAAACCGAAGCCGGTCTGCAAGTGCGTGCCGCTCCACATAGGCCTCGAACACCGGCCGCATCGGCGGCAGGTCGAAACCGCCGCCGGTGAGATGCGGATGGGCGCGGCCGATCTCGACCGGAAGCCTGCCTTCGGCTGTGCCGATATCGGTGAAGGTACAATAGTCCGCCCACGGAAAATCCCGGGCGAGCGCCTCCGCCACCTGGAGGCTGCCGCCGGTCATCGCCTGCGCGAACATCTCCACCTTGTCCGGGTCCGAAAACAGCATGTCGAACAGATCTTCGCCGTCCTGGGTGCCGTTTTGCGGTTTGCCCGTCCTGAGCGCGTCGGTGAGCGAGCCCCAGTTCGCGTAAAGCAGCTGACCGGCCCTGGCGAGCATCCCGCCAACACAGGTCGACTTGTTGCGGTCAAGGTAGCGGTCAGTCACGGGCGTGTTGCAGTAGACGTTGCCCTCGCGCTCAAGCATGCGCAGCGCGACCAGCGCGTCGAAGAAATCCTGCGCTCCCCGCTCATGCAGTCCGAGCCGGTTTCTCAGTGTTTCCCCTTCGAGGGGTCCGGCCGCCAACTCCGTGAAAAGGTCGAGTTCGACGGCGCTCAGCAACGTCTTCGATGCCCAGAAGCCGAGGCCGAGTTGCATAAGGCTTTCGGGCGACAGTTCTGCGACGTCCTTCGCCTGTTTCGTTACCTCGGTGATGTTTGCGTCCATAAGATTTCTCCTTCCTCAAGAGACCATGACCTTTCCAAAAAACCGGTTCCCGGTTTTTCGGGATCATGGTCTGGGCGCGGGAGGATCATCGACTGGCCCGGCTACGGGTCGATTTCAGCCAGGTGGGATTTTGGTTACGGTTGTAACGAAGAAATCCGGCCGGCCGTGATCAGCCTGAATGCAGATGGCGGGCAAGGCATTGTGCGACGGCGGCCGACAGCAGCGGCTTCTTGATGACTTCGCTTATGCCGACCGCCGTCAGTTGGCGCGACCGCAGCTGACGGCAGTAACCGGTCATCAGCACGACCGGAAGGTCGGGCCGGATCTTGTGCAACCGGCCGGAGAATTCGATCCCTGTCATGTCGGGCATGACCTCGTCCGTCAGCACCAGGTCGAAGCGTTCCGGATCGGTGCGGAATGCGCTGAGAGCCGCGGGGCTGCGGTCGAACCCGACCGGCTCGTAGCCGAGCGCGGCGAGCATTTCCTCCGCAAGTTGCATCAGCGGCGTGTCGTCGTCGACGACGAGGATCGTCTCGCCGTTGCCATGCTTGACCGGCACCTCGGCGGCGTCGCTCTCGTCCTCGTTCTGGGTTGCTTCGGCGGCCTCGATCTGCGGAAAATAGATCTCGAAGGTCGTGCCTTCGCCGGGCTTGCTGTTCACGTCGACCGCGCCTCTGTGCGCTATGACGATGCCGTGCACCGTCGACAGGCCGAGCCCGGTGCCTTGCCCTGCCGGCTTGGTCGTGAAGAACGGCTCGAAGATGCGCTCGAGCGTCGCCTGATCCATGCCGCTGCCGGTGTCCCTGACGGCAAGGCGGAGATAGCGGCCGGCAGGCAGGTTGCCGTGCGACAGCATCCGCGCCTCGACGAATTCCGTCGTATCGAGACCGATTTCCAATGCGCCGCGGTTGTTCATCGCCTGCGCCGCGTTGGTGCCGAGGTTCATCACCACCTGCTGAAGCTCGGTCGGATCGCCCATCATCGCCGCATCCGCGGCTGCAAGACGCGTCTGCACCGAAAGCGTGGCGGGGAACGAGGCGCGCAGCAGGTCGACCGCTTCGGCAACCACGGCTTCCGCCCGCAGCGCGTGATGCTGCCGCTCGTGACGACGGCCGAAGGCGAGGATCTGCTCGGTGACGTCCTGCGCCCGCCTGCCGGCCTGCATGATCTGCTGGACGTAGCGCCGCGCGCGCGACTCCTTCAGCAGCACCGCCAGCGCCATCTCGCTGTAGCCAAGGACGGCACCGAGGATGTTGTTGAACTCGTGCGCTATGCCGCCGGCGAGCGTCCCGATCGCTTCCAGCCGTTGCGACTGATTGAGCCGCGCCTGCAGTGCCTCGCGCTCGCGTTCGTTGTGCTCGCGCACGATGGCATTGGCGAAAATCTCGGCCGCGGTGCGCAGCAGTGCAATGTCGTCGTCGGCCCAATGCTTTTCGTGCGTGACGGTATCGAGAGCCAGAAAACCCAACCGCTCGCCGGCATGCCACATCGGTATGCACAGCCACGATCGAAACTGGTGTGCCTGCAGCGATGCCTTCTCCCGCCCCTCGGGAAGCTCGCCGACGCGGGGAACGTCGATGCAGCCCTGCCGCTCGTGGTCGGCCAGCGCCCAGCGTGAAGCCAGCTCGATCATGTCCTTCGACAGGCGGGCCGGCCTGCTCCCGCCCGGACGGCGATAGAAGTAGCCGCCGGAAGGACCGGCGATGTGGCTGACGAAAATCTGGGCGCCGTCGAGCCCGGCATGTTCGACCAGGCGCGCGAGGCCCTTGCTGATGCCGGCGCGGATGCGGTCACGCGGCAGATTGATGAACTGCGTGGAGATCGAGGCGATCAGGCCCTCGAATTCCAGCCGCTCGCGCAGGATCCGCGCGTTGCGGCGCAGGCGGGCGAACAGGTAGGCGACATAGCCGACGAGGCCCAACGCGGCGACATAAAGCAGCGTCTGGAACAGTTCGGCCCGCGCCGCGGCCCGCCCATGCGCACCGAGATAGACGTCCTGCAGCGCGCGAGCCCGCTCGCTCGTCGGCGCGGTCTGCAGGCGGGCGACGAGATCGTCGACCGCCGGAAGCCTGGTGACGATAAGCCGGCCGTGGGAGACAAGCGAGAGCACATCGCTTGCAGGCACGGCATCGACGGAGGGCCTTGCCAGCCGGTCGAGTGCGGCGGTTACGGCTTTTGCCGCGTCCGGCTGGGGATCGCTGATAAACCGCGACATTGCGACCATCATGGCTCCTATCTCGACCGCTCGAAGGCCGTCACCCTCGCTCGTGAGACGACCGCTCATATAGTTGAAAAAGTTCAGCGAGTTCTGCAGCAGCGCGTTATCGGACTTGAACCTCTCGACGAGCGCTTCCTCGTCGCGGATCGCGGCGATGACTTCGGCGATCCGCTTGTCGATGTCCGCCCGTGTTTCGCCGCTTGCTGCGTCGCGGGCAGCCGGCAGCGTCTGCGTCGCCTCATCCAGGTTCTCGATCGACCGCACAAGCGGATCGTAGCTGCGCAGCAGCCCCGCGCGTGCCCGCAACACATCGCGCTGCAGCGCGGCGTTATAGAGGATGACGGTCCTGAGCGCATCGAGCGTGCGCTCGTGGCGCGCCGCATCGGGAGCCGTGCCCTGCACCAGGAGGTAGGTCAGGGCGATGAGCAGGCAGGCAACGATCGGCGCCAGGATGCGTAGCGACTTCATTGCTGCAGACGATCGGCTGCGCTGGTCAACGGCCGGCCGCGATACTCGCCCGTCAGTGTCCCGAGGAATTCGACGATGAGATCGGCATCGCGCTGGTCGAGCTCCCGGCCGAGTTGGTTGCGCGCCATGATCTTCACCGCGTCTGCGAGCGATGCGGTGCGGCCATCGTGAAAATACGGCGCTGTCACCGCGACGTTGCGCAGGCTGGGAACACGGAACACATGGCGGTCGCTCTCGGCGCCGGTAACGGCGAAGCGGCCGAGATCCGCCTTGGTCAGGGTCTTCTGGCGAGCGAAGGGATCCTGGAAGATGCCGAATTTCTGAAACAGATTGCCGCCTACGTTGGCGCCCTGGTGGCAGGCGACGCAGCCATAGGCTTTGAACAGTTGATAGCCGTGCTCTTCGTCGGTCGTGATGGCGTCGCGTTCGCCCTTGAGATAGCGGTCGAAACGGGCATCGGGCGTGATCAGCGACCGTTGAAAGACAACAAGCGCATCGAGCACGTTTGTCCGGTCGGGAATGGCGCCGTAGACCCTCGCGAACCGCTGCGAATACTCAGCATTCGAGCGAAGCTTGGTCAGCAATTCCTCCCAACTCGTATTCATCAGCCTGTCATCGAGCAGGGCCGCCTCGTTCTGCTCCTCGAACGTGCGGAAATTGCCGCGCCAGTTCAGCCGAAAATCGAGCGCCGCGTTGAAGACGGTCGGCGTGTTGAAATCGAGCGGCTTGCCATCCGCCGCCACGGAACGGGCCAGACCGTCGTCGCCGCTGAAATCGAGCCTGTGACAGGAACTGCAAGCGACGACATCGCCATGCGACAGGCGGGCATCGTTGAACAGGCTCTCGCCAAGCGCGATCTTCGCCCGGTCGGAGGGGCCGCTGGCCGTGATCGGTGCAATCGGCTCGCCCATCGGCGGGGCCGGCTGATTGCTCTGGGCCAACGCAAAAGGTGCCGCCATTGCCAGGCAAAGCGGAACAAAAAGCCCCGCCCGAACCTTACCAATCTGCTGATGTGCCATCGAGCGAGCCTGCGGCAGGGTGTGCGATCACGTAGATCATCGGCGTTCACCAATAAATCGCCGAAAATCGACGTTTAATAAAGCAACGGCTCGGTCATGAGTTCCATGCTTGCGGACGGTGCGAGATGTCAGCCGAACAAAACATTCGCCACGAACAGCAGTCGAAAGGCAGTACCGAGCAGCCAGCGGCGCCGAAGCATATCCTTGTCGTCGACGACGACCCCGAAATTCGCGATATGCTCACCAATTACCTGGAGAGCCAAAACTTCAGGGTTAGCGCGGTCGCCGACAGCCGGGCCATGTCGCGCGTCCTCAATGAAAAGCCCGTAGACCTGACGATCCTCGACATGCGGCTTGCCGATGAGGACGGGTTCGACATCATGCGGCAACTCGGCAGTCCGCCGGAAGCGCCCATCATCATCATCACCGGCCACAGGTGCGACGAGGTGGATCGCGTCGTCGGCCTGGAACTCGGCGCCGACGACTACATCACCAAGCCCTTCGGCCTCAGGGAGCTGCTGGCGCGCATTCGCGCCGTGCTGCGGCGATCGCGGTCGACGCAGCCGCAGCCGCGCAGTAAGAAACCCATACGCTATCGTTTTGCCGGCTGGGAGCTCGACATGCGGATGCGGCGCCTGAGGTCGGCGGCGGGCGAGACGACGCCGCTGACCGCCGGCGAGTTCAACCTGCTGACGGCGTTCCTGAAATCGCCGCAACAGATCCTGAGCCGCGAGCAGCTTCTCGCTGCCAGCCGCGTGCACGACGAAGAGGTGTTCGACCGCAGCATCGACGTGCAGATATTGCGGCTGCGCCGCAAGCTCGAGGTCAATCCGAGCGAGCCGAAGCTCATTGTTACGGAGCGTGGCGCCGGCTACATATTCGCGACTGCGGTCGAGGTACTTTGAGCCGCTGCCGCGCCCAGCCTACCCCGCGCTTCTGAGCCAGACCAGCATCTCGCCGGGGTCGCGGTTGTCCCAGGCGAAATACGGCACGGCGGTGATTTTCGCGTCCTCGACCGCCGGCGGTTCGGTGCGGTAGAGCCCCTCTTCCCAGTTTTCGAAAGCCTCCTTTTTGGCAATCGCCAAAAGTGTCACAACGCCGCCCAGAAGGTTCGGCTGCTGATGCGCCTCGATGTCGGCCGTTCGCGGCAGAGCGATGCGGTGCAGCTGGCTGGAGTTGTCGGTCTCCTCGACGCAATAGATCAGCGGCCCGCGCGCCAGCGCGACGCGGCCGATATCCTGCCGCACCTGCGGATTGGCGTAGAGGCGGTCGACGGCCATTTCGAGGTCGAGCTCGACGCGGTCGCCCTTGCGCCATTCGCGGCGGATCGCGGCATAGCCGTCGCTGCTGATCGCCTCCAGATCAACATCGGCGCCGTTGACCTTGAGCGCTGCCTTGCGGCACCAGGCCGGCAGGCGCAGGTGCAAAGTGAACTCGGTCGGAGCTTCCGGTTCGACAGAGATCGATACCGCGCCGTCCCAGGGATAATTGCTCGTTTGGGTGAGCTCTATCTGCCGGCCCGCAATATCGAAACGAGCCGTGCCGTTTCCATAGAGATGGACGGCGAGTGCGTCGTCCGACAGGCCGTAGAAATAGCTGCCGATCGAGGCGACCATGCGCCCGACATTGGGCGGGCAGCACGGGCAGCGGTGCCATTTCCAGCGGTGGTGGGCGCCGTGGCTCTCGAGCGGATTTTCGTAGAAGAACAGCGAGCCGTCGAGCGACAGGCCGGAGATCGAGCCGTTGTAGAGCGCCCGCTCCATGATGTCGGCGTAGCGCGCATTGGGACCCATGCCGAGCATGCGGCTTGCCCAGAACACCAGGCCGACCGAAGCACAGGTCTCGGCATAGGCGGTGTCGTTGGGCAGGTCGTAATCGGCGGTGAAACCCTCATTGTGCGATGACGGCCCGAGGCCGCCGGTGACGTAGAGGTTCTTGGTCATGAGATCGTCCCACAGCCGGTCGAGCGCCACCCGCAGCGTGTCGTCACCATATTCGGTGGCGATGTCGGCCATGCCCGAATAGAGATACATCGCCCGCACCGCATGGCCGACGACCTTGTCCTGCTCGCGCACCGGCTTGTGCGACTGGTTGTATTCGTAAGTCTTGAAATGATAGGCCTTGGGGTCGGCGCCGCGGGCTCGCGCCTCCTCGTCGAAATAATGCGGCTCAAGGCCGCGCTGGTCGATGAAATATTTGGCAAGCTCCATGTATTTGCGCTCGCCCGTCACCCGTGCCAGCTTGACCAGCGCCAGCTCGATCTCCTCATGCCCGCAATAGCCCTTCTTCTTGCCGGGCTCGGGACCGAACGTCTCGGCGATGTGGTCGACATAACGGCACATGATGTCGAGCAGCTTCCGCTTGCCCGTGGCCTGGTAATAGGCGACCGCGCCTTCGATCAGGTGGCCGGCGCAATAGAGCTCGTGGCAATCGCGCAGATTGGTCCAGCGCAGGCCCGGCTGGATGCGCTGGTACCAGCTCGACAGATAGCCGTCGGGCTGCTGCAACTTGCCGTACATGTCGATGACGGCATCGATCTTCTTCTCGAGCTCGTCGTTGCGGCGGCGGTAGAGCGAATAGGCGGCGGTCTCGATGGTCTTGCCCCAATCGGAGTCCCAGAACATCTGCGTCGTCACCGTCGATCCGGTGAACTCGTTGCCGGCGGTGGCTGCCTCGTCCGGTGAAGGTGAGTGGAACGGAATGACGACGCCGGGCGACGGCCGGTCGGGGTCGATCTGCTCGAGCATGCGCGCCTCGACGCAGCGGTCGTAGAGGATGCCGGCGGTCTTTGAGGCGACGGCATCGACGCGGTCGCCCCAGAAGCCGCGCACGTCGACCTGCGGCACCGGCAGCGGACGGAAGGCGAGTTTTGGCTTGGCGCCCTGACTGGCGGATTGCGATGCGGTCATCAACCTACTCCGTTCGATTTCTTGTGGTCACTTCACGGCCCCTGCCATCAGGCCGCGGATGTAGAAACGCTGCAGCAGCAGGAAGAGCACCAGGCACGGCACCATCATCACGGTGACGCCGGCCTGCACGGCGCCCCAGTCGATGGCGCCGAAGCGGCCAGACTGCAGCGCGGTCATCATGATCGGCAGCGTGAATTTGGACTGGTCGGTCATCAGCACGAGGGCCGCCAGAAACTCGTTCCAGGCGCCAAGGAAGGCAAACAGCGCGATGGTGACGATGCCCGGCCAGACCAGCGGCAGCATGACCCTAAGCAGCATGGTGACATTGTTGGCGCCGTCCATGCGCGCGGCCTCCTCGATCTCGCGCGGCACCGCGTCGAAGGCGTTGCGCATCATGAAGATTGAGAACGGCAGCTGCAGCGTGACGTAGACGCAGACCAGCCCGGTCAGCGTGTTGTGCAGGCCGATTTTTGTCAGCACCAGGAAGATCGGCGTCAGGATCGACTGGAACGGGATCATGATCGTCGACAGGATGACGACGAAGAGCAGGTTCTTCAGCGGAAAGCGGAAGCGCGAGAAACCGTAGCCGGCGAGCACGCTGACGATCACCGACAGCACCACCGTCATGACCGAGACATAGATGCTGTTTTGCGCCGGCAGCCAGAGGCCATCGCCGAAAGTGTTGAGCGTGGCGTAATTCTCTAGCGAAAAGCCCGTCGTCGGCCAGGGCGGCAGCGGCGGCTGGCGCGCCTCCTGCGCCGGCTTGAACGCCGAAAGCACCGTCCAGGCGATCGGTGCCAGGAACAGAATGGATGCGATGATGCCGGTCGCATGCTCTGCGATCTGCATGCCGATGCGGCGTTTGCGGCTCCTTGCCTGCGCCATCAGTCGACTCCTTCCGGATTGCGCAGCAGCCGCAGCTGGATGAGGCTGAGCGCCACCAGGATGACCAGCAGGACCATCGAAAGTGCCGCGCCATAGCCGAGCTTGAACGACACGAAGGACTGGTTGAAGATCCAGTAGACGGCGGTCAGCGTCTGGTTGCGCGGCCCACCGCGCAGGATGATGTAGAACTGGTCGAAGGCGAGGATCGAGCCGGCAACCGACAGGATCAGCGCCAGCGCCAGCGTGCGGCGCATCAAGGGCAAGGTGATCGCCCGGAACCGCGCGAATGGCCCTGCCCCGTCGATCATCGCCGCCTCCTGCAGATCCGGCGGGATCGACTGCAGGCCGGTCATCAGGATGATCATGGTGAAGCCCGCCACCTTCCACACCACCATGGCGATGATCGACCAGAAGGCCGGCTGGAAGGTCGCCAGCAGATTGAATTTCTTTTCGGTCAGGCCAAGCTCGAAAGCGGCCGGGCTGAACAGGCCGGAATCGACATTGAGCAGCCACGACCACAAAAGGCTCGCCGAGGCAAAACCGATGACCGCCGGCATGAAGAAGGACGTCCGGTAGAAGCCGGTCAGCTGCCGCGGCCTTTCGATGAACAGCGCCAGCGGAAAGGCGACGGCGAAGATCGCGATCGTCACCACCACCGTGTAATAGCCGGTGAACTTCAGCGCGTTCCAGAAACGGGTATCGCGCAGTATCGCCCAATAATTGTCGAGGCCGATGAAGCTATGCGTGCCCATCAGCGGCCAGTTGTGCAGCGACATCCAGGCGGTCATGCAAAGCGGCACGATGAAGAAGACGACGACAAGGGCAACGGCCGGCGCGACATAGAGCAAGCCGATCCACTGCCGGCGGCCGGCGCCGACGAGTTTGTATGCGCGCGCTGGCGCGGCGGTGGTTGCTGTGATGGTGGTCATGCCGTGGTCTTCCGTTAGCGCTACGTCCCCCTCCCCCTTGAGGGGAGGGTCCGGTCGAAGGCCGGGGGTGGGGTCCTCCGCGAAGCGCGCCGACATCAAAAGAGCGTCGAGCACTGCCGCAACGACCCCACCCGGACCTTCGGTCCGACCTCCCCTCGAGGGGGAGGTGGAGCCGGCGCTTTACTTCTGCGGCGCCGAATCGATGATCGACTGCATGGTTTCCTGCGCGTTGGCGATGGCGCCGTCGACGTCTTCGCCGAAGAAGACCTCGTTCATCATCTGGTTCCACGGACCGTTGGCCGAGTTGATCAGATCGTTGAACACCACCGAATAGGGCGTGCGGCCCTTGGCCATGGCTTCGGCGGCAACCTTGTAGCGCGGGTCGAGTTCCTTCAGCGCCTCATTGGCGATGTCGCCGCGCACCGGCAGGCTGCCGTATTTTGCCAGGATGGTCTGGCCCTCGAGCGAATAGGCGAAATCGAGGAACTCCTTCACCACCGCGACCTTGGTGGTGCCCTTGGTGACGACGAAATTATCGCCGCCGGCAAACGACGACCAGCCACCATCCTTGCCGGGCAGGAAGGTGATGCCGTAGTCGATGTCGGGATATTGCGTGTTCAACGCGCCGATGGCGAAGGCGCCGGACGGCGAGATGCCGATATTGCCGGTGGCGAAGGCGGCAAAGAAGTTGGAGCCGGTGTCGGTCTGCGCGCCTGAAGGCACCAGGTCCTTTTTGACCATCGAACGGTAGAGGTCGATGGCGCCGCGCATCTGCGGCGTATCCAGCGTCGCCTTGGAGCCGTCCTCCGTCAGGATGTCACCGCCCGAGGCCCAGATCAGCGGCGTGAACGTGAAGATGTTGCAGCCGCCGCAATTGCCGGAGAAGTAGAAGCCCTTGATGTCGCCGCCGAGCGCATTGACCTTTTCGGCGTCGGCTTCGATCTCGGCCCAGTTGGTCGGGCCCTTTTCCGGGTCGAGGCCGGCCTGCTTGAACAGCTTCTTGTTCCAGATCAGCACCGAGGAGTCCGCCGAGAACGGCAGCCCGTAGATGCGGCCCTTATAGGTGCCGGTCTTGACATGCGCCGGCGACAGGCTGGCGAAATAGGGCAGCGATTTCGCCCAGTCGGTGATGTCTTCGAGCTGGCCGGCGGCGGCGAAGGACGGCGTGTAGATCAGGTCGAGCGAGAGCGCATCGGGCGCTGTGCCGCCGGCAGCGGCAGCGCCGTATTTCGGGATGATTTCGGCATTGGGGATGATGTCGAGCTTGATCTGGTTCTGATGCCCCTTGTTGAAGGCATCGACGATGCGCGGCATGAAGTTCGAGCCGTCGGCGCGCACCCAGATGTTGGCGGTGTCGGCGGCGGCCGAGCCGACGGTTGCCAGCGTGCCAAAAATGCTCGCGGCTATGGCGAGCCCGGTAATGGTGGTTCTCATGCTTCTCCTCCACATGGTTTAATTTAGCGTCTTAATTTAGCCGCGCCCCCAAGCGGGTGACTATCGACACGGCCCGTTTCGTTCAGCCGTCCGGCGGACGGCCGCATGACTGACGCACCACCAGCCGGCACGGCAGTTTTCTGATGCCCGGCAGAGCGGGTTCGCCGCCGACGAGCGAAAGCAAGGCAAGGCCGGCCTCGCGGCCAAGTGCTGAAAGGTTCATGTCGACCGAGGTCAGCGGCGGGCGGGTCGCCTCGGCGACGATCTGCCAGTTGTCGAAACCAATGACGCCGACTTCGTCCGGCACGCCGATACCGCGCTCGCGCAAGGCGTCGATGACACCGCGCGCGATCTGGTCGTTGCCGCAAAACACCGCATCGGGTTTTTCCCCGTTGCCATCGCGTCCCTTGCCGTCGAACAGCGTCTTGACCGCCTCATGGCCCCAGGCCTCCGACCACGGGCCGAGCAGCGGCTCCATGACCGGCAGGCCGTTCTCGGCCAGCACCGCGCGATAAGCCTCGGCGCGGGCATGCACCACGGCAAAGCTCGCCGGCCCGCTGACATGGGCGATGCGCCGCCGCCCGAGCCGGCAAAAATGCTCGACCGCCAGCCGCGCGCCGCCGGCATCGTCGGAGACGAACGCGATGGCGCCCGGATCCGGCTCGGTGAAGGCATAGATCGCCGGAATGCCGAGATTGGCGAGATCGACCGGCAGATGGCGGTCGATGCGCTTGCCGGTGGCGATTATGCCGTCGACGCGCTTGTCGAGCATGGCATCGACATGCAGCTGGGCAAGGCGCGGGTCGTCCTCGACATTGCACAAAAACACCGAGACGCCGGCATCGACCAGCGCATCGGAAACGCCAGCCATCAGCGGCAGCGAAAAGCGGCCATAGGTGTCGTTGGTCAACAGCCCGACGGTAAAGGAGCGCCGCCGCAACAGGCTCTGCGCCAGGCTGTTCGGGCGAAAGCCAAGCCGCTGCGCCGTCTCGCGAATACGCGTCCGCGTCTCGGCAGTCATCCGCCCCTGCCCGTTCAGCGCTTTTGAGGCCGTGGCGACGCTGACGCCGGCGAGTGCCGCCACCTCGCGGAGGGTGACCGGCTGTTTGACAGGCGTTGGCTGCGCATCGGACGCCATGATTTGGATATCGATCCTCCCATTTGAGAAAAGCTTTTCTCTTATCGTCCTGCGAAGCGCTGAATGGTGAAGTCAGCGGATGCCGGCAGAGTTGGGAAAAGGTTTTCTCAAAAGGAAGATTAGGGGAAGGATGCAAGGATGGCAAGAGGGAATGGCCCGGTTACAGGCATGTTCGGCAGTCAACTACGACTCGCTGCCCTGGGTCCAGGATCTGCCATGGCGGCCCGAAGGAAAGAGGGCGAGCAGCTTTGGCGTGCATTGCCTTTCAGCGGGCACCGCGATGGAATAATCGCGGTGCCGCAGTCTTCCCGCAAGGCTAGCAGTTCTCAGTCTGTGGATCGCACGCCTTGTTTTTCTGTTTCTGTGGCTTGGATTTGGCCGCCTGCTCGGGCTCGGCCTGCTGCGGCTCGGCCGCTGGCTGCTCCTTGGCCTTCCGCTTCTCAGGCTTGGCAGCCTGCTCCGGCTCAGCTTGCTGCTGCTCGGCAGCGGGCTGCTTCTTGGCCTTCGGCTTCTCAGGCTTGGCCGCCTGTTCCGGCTCGGCCTGCTGCTGCTTGGCGGCGGGCTGCTTCTTGGCCTTCGGCTTCTCAGGCTTGGCCGCCTTGCCGGGCTCGGCCTGCTGCTGCTCGGTCGCCGGCTGCTCCTTGGCCTTCGGCTTCTCAGGCTTGGCCGCCTTTTCGGGCTGGGCCTGCTGCTGCTCGGTGGCCGGCTGCTCCTTGGCCTTCGGCTTCTCAGGCTTGGCGGTTTCTTCGGGCTTGGCCTGCTCGGTCGTTGCAGCGCCTTCGGTCGGCTTCGATTTCCGGCCAGCCTGAACCTGCTTCACCTCTTCGATGTCTTTGAGCTTAGCTGGTTTGGCCTTAGGGTCGGCTTTCACCTCGCCCTCAAAGACAGCGACCCTATCGTTTTCCAGTTTGCCGGACTTCTCGGGCGCGTCGGTCTTGCTGACCTTGACAGCAGTCACCTTCTGGTTCGTCTCCTTTTCGATCACATCGACATCAATGACTTTGTTGATCACCAAATTGTTCTGGATCGTCACGTCGCCGGCCGGTTCGGCCGCCTCGACAATGCGCACAAACTCCGGCTCATCACGAATAACGACCACAGAAATGTCCGCGGCAAGGAATTCGCGGGTGGGGACCACAACCCAGTAATAATCCGGCGTCGTGTCGAAGGTCACCTCGATTGAAATCAAATCCGGATCGCGGCGGGGCGGCAGCGGCGCCCAAATGATGTGCTCTCTGTCACGACGCCAACTCACCCATGCTGGCGCCCAGCGAGTGCCCGGAACCCAGTACCAGCCGATATCGTCGGCATAGCCCCACCGGCCGTAATGGTACGTCGCCCAGCCGAATGGCTCGTCGGATACCCAGAGCCAGCCATACTGCTCGGTATAGACCCAGTGTCCAAGCGTGTACGGACGCCAATCGTCAGGCACATCAACCGGCACGAAAACGGTCGCTCCGTGATACGAGACCCAATCACCATAGGAAGACAGGTTTTGGTAGAACGTGCTGATCTTAACGGTGGTGGCAGCCCTTGCCTCGGACACAAGCGACAATGGCGCAATTGGGTTGGGAATCTCGACGATCGTGAGCAGGCAGGCGGTTACGCCGCCGAGCATCAGTCGCACCGCATGTTGGGCAAGGACGCGTTTCATCGTAATCTTCCTCCGAAACAGATCGCCCTTCATCGTACAAACCCGCCGGCTGCCGGATTGTTCCACTTTGCTGACGTTACCCGCATCCCCTCCCGCAGCGGCTTGGCATCGCACGATGATATTTGGGATCAGAGTTGCTTCATGAAGGCGGTGACCGTCACAAATGCGCGCCGAAGGCGCGGCGATAAGTCGTTGGTCAAAAGGCCGACGGTATCGGGCGAAAGCCAAGCCGCTGCGCCGTCCCGCGAATCCGGGTCCGCGTCTCGGCCGTCATCCGCCCCTGCCCGTTCAGCGCTTTTGATGCCGTGGCAACGCTGACGCCGGCAATGGCCGCCACCTCACGGAGGGTGACGGGCTGCTTGGCGGGCGTAATTTGGATATCGGTCTTCCCATTTGGGACTGCGGGATGCTGAGTGGTGAGGTCAGCGGGTGCGGGTGGGCCACTAGAGCCCCCGATGATGCGATGTCCGGCAGATGAGGGGCTCATCACTCTTGATATCACGATGCAACAGCAGCTAGGACCGGCCCTATTTGTTACGAATGGTATCGATGTCGGATTGATCGCCCCGGCCTCGTCGTTCCAGAAAATGAAGGAGCAACGATATGTCTGAAAAGGAAGTCTTGTCTGTCATCCGGGGCCAGGAAGACGCAACTGCCAAGGGGGACGCCCGCGCCAACGTCGATGCCATGGACCCGGATGTCGTGGTTTTTGATCTGCCGCCGCCGCTTGCCTATCGAGGCGAACAGGCACGCGACATCGAAGGGATAAATGCTTGGTTTGCAACTTGGCGCAACGGCGTCACCGTTCACATGGCTGACCCGCAGCTCATAATCGACGGCGATCTTGCAGTGGCCTTCGGCCTGTCGCGCATGACTGGCATTAAGACCGATGGCACAAAGGTCGACTCCTGGAGCCGGCGAACCATCGTGCTAAGGCGCGTCGCCGGTTCTTGGAAAATCATCCACGAACATGCCAGCTTCCCTATGGCAATGGACGGAAGTGGGCGCGCTGTGACGGATCTCTTGCCGTAGTTCCGGAACGCCTAACCTCCTCAACAGGGATGTCGGCTTTCACGCGGCAAGGGTTCGTAGGTGAACGGTCGATTTGGCGGCCCGTTGCTGACAGTCAGCCTTTCGGCCGGAAGCGGCCAATCGCCAAGTATAGAATGACCCAACACCGGCCGCCCTTGGCGAGTGTGCTCCACCCATTGCCCTAGCGAATAGCGGCCTGACCGCCGCAGCCACGACCCGCGCAAGCCCTCCTGAACCCCAGCTGAACGCCGCCTTCAGCCTTAGTTCGAACGGCATCTCCTAAAAAGAAGCCGTTCAACCGCGGTCCCGTCCGCCAAAGGAGACGCTCTCATGATCCGCAATTCTTTCATCGCAACCGCGCTTGCCGCTCTTGTCGGTATCACTGCCGCCGCTCCGGCCATGGCCAATGACGTGCGCATCGAGCAATATGGCTGGTCGAACTCGGCCGGCGGCGCCCAGAACGGCTTCAAAAACCGTATCCGGGTGTATCAGAACGGCCGCTTCAACAAGGTGATCGGCCAGCAGCGCGGCCGCCACAACCTTTCGGCTATCGGCCAGGACGGGGCTGGCAACTACGGCGCCACCTACCAGAACGGCAACCGCAACGTGGCCGGCGTCGGCCAGTTCGGCTCCAACCACACCACCATTCTGACCCAGGACGGTAACGGCAACATTGCTGCCGGCGTGCAGGTGGGCCACGGCTGCGATGCCAATGTCAGCCAGGGCGGCAGCGGCAATGTCGCAGCTTTCGTCCAGGCCTGCCCATAAACACGGCAACGGCCAGGGGGGGCCGCGGCGAGATAGGCGCCCCCCCCGGGCCCACCCCCCAGGGGCACCACACACCCCCCCCGGCAGCCCAAACCACCCCCGCGGGGGGGGCCGCCAAAAACCCCCGGCCCCGCCGCTAGCCAAGCCAAGGAGACGAACCATGCCCCGCATCGTCAAGCATTCCCGCCGCGTCATGGCGGCACTCGCCCTGATCCTGGTCCCGGCCGGCGCGCTGGCGACCATGGCCACCGCCGACCAGTCCGTTGGGCCGGTGCGCTGCGAGATCCGCGCCACGCCGGAAGGGGGCATGGTCTTGCTTGAGGCGCTTGCCTATGCCGACAGAAACGTGAGTGGCACCTATTCCTTCCATGTCGAAAGCACCGGTCGCACCGGCGGCACCAACATCGAGCAGGGCGGCGCCTTCAACGCCGCGCCCGGCAAGCCAGCTACGCTCGGCGCTGTCACGCTCGACGCAAAGGGCGGCGTTTACGACGCCAAGCTCGAAGTTGCGGTCGATGGCAAGAGCATCGGCTGCGCCGCGCGGGTCGGCGGCGCGACCTGATCGCATCGGCCAGTTCACGAAAAGGGCGTCGGCGTTCGGCGCCTTTTCTATGTGTGCCGAGCCGGGAAAAATGACTGAACGACTGCTGAACGACGGGTTCCGGGATGGTTCAGCCGCAATTCGGGAAGGTTGGCCATAGGCTGAGGCAGCCGGAAATGAAGACCAAGATGACCCGCAATATGTTCATAACCCTTACTGCCGCTCTCGTTGCCGGCAGCATCGGCCAGGTGGCGCTGTCCGCACCGGCCTACGCAGGAGGCTGGGTGTCGGTGACATTTGCTCCTGCCAACGCCCGCGACGCCGGCGCCCTGGCGACCGGCCTGCGCGTCTATTCGAAGTATCGCGGCCTGCACGGCGCCAGAATCCGTCAGTCCGGACACGGTAATGCTGCTGGCCTCGGCCGGAACGGCCGCGGCAATCTGGGCATCATCCATCAGGAGGGCAACGGCCATTCCGCCATCCTGAGGCAGAACGGCAACGACAACGCCTACGGTATTTTCCAGTTCGGAAGGAACGCCGAGGCGAATGTCGTGCAGAACGGCGATGGTGGTGGCGGCGCCATCTTCAGCTACGGCTGGTAACGGCCGAT
Organism: Mesorhizobium sp. M0701; assembly: GCF_040320365.1. NCBI lineage: Bacteria > Pseudomonadati > Pseudomonadota > Alphaproteobacteria > Hyphomicrobiales > Phyllobacteriaceae > Mesorhizobium > Mesorhizobium sp. M0701. Next base: position 683 of record NZ_JAMYPO010000034.1, on the reverse strand, counting down.
AATCGGGGCGCGAGCGGGACTCGATCCCCTTGCGCGCGACCCAATCATTCGGGCCGAACATCTCGGCAGAGCCGAAGATGACCCCGCGGCTTCCTCCTTGGGAGGTTTTTCAACGCGGGCCGATGTCGACCCAGCCCGCACCCCTCGCGCTGCGGCCCACATCGAAAAACCTTCACCGATGCGGACCTTCTGCAGCGGCTTTTCCACGCATAGCAGACGTTCGACGGAACGGGTGATCCTGCCCCGGCAAACACCGTTGATGTCAGATAAAGTGCGGCAGACAATGTCACGAGGAAGCGAGGCGACATTTCACGCTCCGCGACAGCCGGAAGTGATCGACAACTTTCCAACGTTTTCCTTCGCGATTGACCCATCCTGGTCAAACACCCCAAACCGGCGGCTGCATCACCGTTCCTCCGGCGGCTTGAGGTGCCGAAACTGCATCAGCAGCAGCAGATCGTAAGCGATCTTCAGTGCACCGCAGATGATCAGGGGCCAAGCCCGGAACGAGGCAGCGAACAGAGCGCCCGCCAGGGCGGGACTGGCTGCGGCAGCCAAACTGCGCGGTACCGATGTGAAGCTCGCGGCGGCTGCCCGTTCCGCCTCCGTGACGACCGCCATGACGTAAGATGAGCGCGTCGGGACGTCCATCTGCGAAAGCGCGGCACGGATCAGCAGCAGGG
>NZ_JAMYPO010000033.1:0-77098 GCF_040320365.1 Mesorhizobium sp. M0701 | reverse complement strand
AGAAGAATCATACAGCACACGCCGGCGGAATCCGACACGTCACAACCGAGTCAATCCGTCGCAGCAAGATGTGTATACGCCCTAGTGCCCTTAAGGGGGAGATTGGCAGCTTTGGCTTCACCGCCCATCCTGCATCGTTGGAGATTGGCGAAAACAGCCGTGACAGCCGATCTCCCCCCTTGAGGGGGAGATGTCCGGCAGGACAGAGGGGGGCGCGACAGAACGCCAGCCTGGCCTTCCTGCTCGTCTTCCAAAGCCTTCTCCTCCTCCCGCTCACCGCCCTTGCCGCCGCACTGCCGGCGCTGACCGGACGGGTCGTTGACAATGCCGGCATCATCGATGCCGCGACCGAGGCGGCGCTGACGCAGAAGCTTGCCGAGTTCGAGACCAAAGGGTCCGACCAGATCGTCGTCGCGACCATCCCCAGCCTCGACGGCGAGGAGATCGAGCCTTACGCCAACCGGCTGTTCCGCGCCTGGAAACTGGGCCAGGCGAAGGAGAACAACGGCGTCCTGCTTCTGGTGGCGCCGAACGACCGCAAGATGCGCATCGAAGTCGGCTATGGGCTGGAAGGCACGCTGACCGACCTGCACACCAAGCTGATCATCGAAAACGACATGGTGCCGGCCTTCCGTGCCGGCGATTTCTCCGGTGGTATCAGCAAGGCCGTCGACGACATGATCATGGTGCTGGAAGGCAATCCCGAAGAACTGGAGGCGCGCGGCAAGCGCAACCAGCAGCCGCCGTTCAACAGCGACGACCTGTTCTTCACGATCTTCATAGCCATCTGGGCAATCATCTTTTTCGGCGGCCTCGCAGCCTCCATCCTGCCGCCGATCTTCGGCCAGAAGATCGGTCCCGGCCGCTATCGCTGGCTGGGCATGACCTTCAAGCCAAACCGGCGGTCGTCCGGCGGCTGGTCGGGAGGTTCTGGCGGGGGATGGTCGTCGGGTTCAAGCGGTGGCGGGTTTTCCGGCGGCGGCGGTTCGTCCGGCGGCGGCGGCTCCTCGGGAAGTTGGTGACGAGATGACAAGACACGCCATCAGCCCGGTGGAATCCGGCCGTTTCATCAAAATGATCGGCACCGCGCTGTTGGCCATGGCGGTGCTGCTGGTCGGCTTCGCGGCCCTCGCCGCCGCACTGCCGGCGCTGACCGGACGGGTCGTCGACAATGCCGGCATCATCGATGCCACGACCGAGGCGGCGCTGACGCAGAAGCTTGCCGAGTTCGAGACCAAAGGGTCCGACCAGATCGTCGTCGCGACCATCCCCAGCCTCGACGGCGAGGAGATCGAGCCTTACGCCAACCGGCTGTTCCGCGCCTGGAGACTCGGCCAGGCGAAGGAGAACAACGGCGTCCTGCTTCTGGTGGCGCCGAACGACCGCAAGATGCGCATCGAAGTCGGCTATGGGCTTGAAGGCACGCTGACCGACCTGCACACCAAGCTGATCATCGAAAACGACATGGTGCCGGCCTTCCGTGCCGGCGATTTCTCGGGCGGCATCAGCAAGGCCGTCGACGACATGATCATGGTGCTGGAAGGCAATCCCGAAGAGCTGGAGGCGCGCGGCAAGCGCAATCCGGCGAATGACAATCCTGTCGATCCCATCTTCATGCTGTTCATTGTCCTGTGGGCGACGATGTTCTTCGGCGGCTTGGCAATGGCGTTCCTGCCGCCGATCTTCGGCACGAAACTGTCGCCGGGCGTGTACAAGTGGCTGGGCATGACGTTTCGCTACGGCCGTGGGCCAGCTTCGTCATCCTCCGGTGGCGGTGGCTGGACGTCGGGGACCTCGTCTGGCAGTGGCTGGTCGTCTGGAAGTTCCGGCAGCGGTTGGTCGTCCGGAAGTTCGGGCGGCGGGTTTTCAGGCGGCGGCGGTTCGTCCGGCGGCGGCGGTTCTTCAGGAAGCTGGTGAGACATCAATCATGGCAACACGACCGATCAGCCCCGAGGATCATGAGCACATCGCCGGTGCGATCCGCGCTGCCGAATCAAAGACCGACGGCGAGATCTACTGCGTCGTGGCGTATGCCAGCGACGGCTATTTCTTCCCGGCCGCCTTCATGGCGACGCTCAGCATGCTCGTCGCCAGCCTCGCCGTCGGTTATGGGCTGGAAGCCTGGTGGCTGTCGATCCGCTTGCCGCATTTCGTCATCGCCGAGCTTCTGGCGCTTGCCAGTGTGCTCATCCTGTTGTGGGCATTGCCGGCATTGCGCATCCATTTGGTGCCGAGGCGGCTGCGCTACCAGGCCGCCCACGCCAATGCGATGAAGCAGTTCCTCGCCCGCAACGTCCACCGCACCACGGCGCGCACTGGCGTGCTGGTGTTCGTCTCGATTGCCGAGCGCTACGCCGAGGTGGTCGCCGACAGCGGGATCGATTCTCGTGTCGGCCAGCATGTCTGGGACGGTGTCGTCCGCGACCTTACGGCGCATGCCGGCGACGATCGGCTTGCCGAGGGGTTCGTCAAGGCGATCCAAGCAGTCGGTGCGGTACTGGCCGAGCATTTTCCGGTCTCGACCGGCGACAGCAACGAACTGGACGACCATCTGGTCGAGATTTGATCTCGCCAAAAGCGGTTTCGCAGCGTCTCAAGGACGCACCGTCCGGCTGTGTGAAAGCATCGCGGCGGTTGACCGGACTCTTGCAATCGGGCGCAGCGGGTTTATGGTTAACCAATCATGAATACGCTGAGCATCGACATCAGGAAAGCCGAACCGCGCGATGCAGCCGCCATCGCCGACGTGCATCTCGAGGCCTGGCGCGGCGCCTATTCGGGCATCATCCCGCACCGCACGCTGACATCGATGATCAACCGCCGCGGCGCCGACTGGTGGGCGAATGCCATTCGCCGCGCTGCAACCGTCCTGGTCGTCGAAATCGGCGGCAAAATTGCCGGCTATGCGACGATCGGCAAGAACCGCGCCCGCGAACTCAGGCAGCAGGGCGAGATCTACGAACTTTACCTGCGGCCGGAATATCAAGGCATCGGGCTCGGCAGCCAGCTGTTCTCGGCCGCGCGGGCACGGCTGGCCGACCATGGCCTGAAAGGCATGGTGGTCTGGGCGCTGGAAGACAATCAGAACGCACTTGCCTTCTATGCCGGCGCCGGTGGCCGCGATGTCGCCGAAGGCGTCGAGATATTCGAGCAGAAGGCGCTGAAGAAGGTCGCTTTCGTCTGGGAATGACGGCCAGCGTATGATCCGGCCGGTTTTCGGTTCGGACGATCTCCCCGTACCATTCGCCGCATTGCACCATTCGCCGTCGCCCGCTATCGATCTCCAATCGAGAGAGGGATAAAGCGATGCGTATCGAAGCGATTGCCAGCGGAAAGAACCCGCCCGAGGACGTTAACGTCATTATCGAGGTGCCGATCGGCGGCGAGCCGATCAAGTACGAGATGGACAAGGAGGCCGGCACGCTGTTCGTCGACCGCTTTCTGCACACCTCGATGCGCTATCCCGGCAATTACGGTTTCGTACCGCATACGCTGTCGGGCGACGGTGACCCGATCGACGTATTGGTCTGCAACACGCGCGCGCTGGTGCCAGGCTGCGTCATCAATGTGCGGCCGATCGGCGTGCTGGTGATGGAGGACAATGCCGGCCAGGACGAGAAGGTGATCGCGGTGCCTTCGCCCAAGCTGACCTTGCGCTACGAGGACGTCCACGAATACACGCAATTGCCCGACATCACCCGCCAGCAAGTGCAGCACTTTTTCGAGCACTACAAGGATCTCGAACCCGGCAAATGGGTCAAGATCGAAGGCTGGTACGATGCGGCCTATGCCAAGAAGATGATCGTCGAGGCAATCGAGCGGGCCAGGCGCAAGTAATTATCGGGCGCAAATAATCAGTTGTCGACGCGGCCGAAAGCGGGCGCGTCGCCAAGCACCTCACGCCTGTCCTTGCCGCAGGCGAAGGTGCGTGCCTTCTCGTCGGCAAGCTTGCGCGCCTGATCGTTGGCGGCGGGATTGCCGGTGGCGAGCACAAGGCCGATCGTGCAACCTTCGTGGGCGTCAGGCTGGGCAACCTTGGCGACGATCAGCACTTCCGTCGACTTGTTCTCGCCCTCGGTATCGCTGATCGAGCGACGATGAATGACGGCGAAGGGAATGGCAGTTTTGCCGTTGGTTTCGATCCGCCACTCGACCTTGGGTCCAGCCGAATTGAGGCCGGAAAAGCTTTCCCAGACCGTGGTCATATCGCCAGGTGGAAAGCCGTAGAACAGCGATTCCCGCGCGTCGTCGTAGGAAACCAGCACCGGGTAGCCGCGGTAGCCCGAACAGGCGAGATCGGCCCAGTCGCCGTCGCCTTCCTCCGCTTGGGCATAGGTGACGCAGTCCTTCTCCCAATCGAGATCGGTATAGACGCTGGATATGTCGCCGGCCCGGGCCGCCTGGCAGAAACCGGCGAGGGCAAGCGGGATCAAGAGAGCGCGCATGGCGGAACAACTCAGTTCGGGGGGCGCAGCGTACCGTCAAATTTAGCAGCAGCCTAGAGGAAGTCAGGCTGCGCACAGTGGTCTGGTAAAACGGACCACTATTTCTTCAAGCTTGCCTCTATGAGAAGATCGGCGTTGCGGGCCACCGACTGCGCCGGTCCGCCGGCACCGAACAACTGACCGCTAATATAGGCGCCCTCGATCAGCAGCAGCAGCCCGTCGCCCAGCGTCTCGGCGTCGCCGGCGCCCATCGCCGCCGCCATGGCACGCAGGCGGCGGCGCAATTCCTGCTTGTTGGCCTCGCTCACGACGCGGGCCGGATGGCCATGTTCGGGATATTCGACCGCGGCATTGGTCATGCCGCAGCCACGATAATCGGGCCTTTGCGTACGCTTGCCGACACGCGTCAGGAAGGCGACGATCTGCGCGCGCGGATCGCCCGGATGGGCATTCACCGCCTCGTCGAAGCGCTCCCAGAATTCGAGGTCATAGTGCCGAAGGTAGGATGCGGCCAGCTCGTCCTTGGACGGAAAGCTGCGGTAGAGGCTGGGCTTGGTGACGCCGGCACGCCGCACGATCTCGTCGACGCCGATCGCCCTGATGCCTTGCCGGTAGAACAGATCGCGCGCCACCTGGAGAATCCGTTCGGCGGCGCGAGGCGGCGGTGCGTCATTGGCCTTGATCGTTGGTTCAATGCTTTTCATGCCTGGTCTGCCGATTAGCTGGTTGACAATGTTACCGGTCGGTACGTATGTTTCGCGCTCCTGCAACGTACCGGTCAGTAACATGATAACTCAATCCCGCCCGTTTGGCCAGCGCTACGCTTTCGTCGTGGTCGCCGTCATCTTCCTCTGCCTGCTGATCGCAGCGGGCCTGCGTTCGGCGCCGGCAGTCATGATGCTGCCGCTGGAGAACAGTTTCGGCTGGCGGCGCGACGTGGTGTCGCTGGCGGCGGCCACCGGCATCTTCCTCTATGGCCTGACCGGGCCATTTGCCGCGGCGTTGATGGAGCGGATCGGGCTGCGCCGCACCTTGCTTGCCGCGCTGCTGTTGATGTCGGGATCGACCGCGCTCAGCCTGTTGATGACCAAACCGTGGCATCTGCTCCTCACCTGGGGCGTGTTTTCCGGCGTCAGCTCGGGCGCCGTCGCCACCGTGCTCGGCGCGACCATCGTCAACCGCTGGTTCAAGACCAATCGCGGCTTGGTGATGGGGCTGATGTCGGCGTCCAGTGCCACCGGGCTGCTGGTCTTCCTGCCGCTGCTCGCCTCGCTCGCCCAGTCGGGCGGCTGGAAGCCGGTCGCCATCGCCATTGCCGGGGCCACCGCCTGCCTGGTGCCGCTGGTCTATATGCTGGTGCCGGAGCGCCCGGCGTCGATCGGCATGGTCCGCTATGGCGCCGATGCCGACGACGTGCCGCCGGTGCCGCCAGCCTCGCAAGGCAATTTCCTTTCGCATACGCTGAGCACGCTGCGCCGCGCCGCCGGCACGCGCGTCTTCTGGTATCTGTTCGCCACTTTCTTCGTCTGCGGCTTCACCACCAACGGGTTGGTCGGCACGCACCTGATCGCCTTTTGCGGCGACATGGGCATAGGCGAAGTGCAAGCCGCCGGCCTGCTGTCGATGATGGGCATCTTCGATCTTATCGGCACGACGCTGTCGGGCTGGCTCACCGACCGTTTCGACCCGCGCAAGCTGCTCGGCGTCTATTACGGTATTCGCGGCCTGTCGCTGATCTATCTGCCCTATTCCGGCTTTTCGGCAACCAGCCTGATCATCTTCGCCGTGTTTTACGGACTGGACTGGATCGCCACGGTGCCGCCGACGCTCAGGCTTTCGAACGAGGCGTTCGGCGACCGCAGCGGACCGATCGTCTTCGGCTGGATCGTCGCCGGCCATCAGGTTGGCGCCGCGACAGCGGCCTTCTTCGGCGGCACCATGCGCGAGCTGCAAGGCAATTACGAGCTTGCCTTCCTGATCGCCGGTATGACGGCAATAGCCGCCGCCTGCATCTCGCTGCTGATCAATACCACCCGCCCGGCGTTTGATCCGGAACCGCAGGCGGCATAGGGCGCAATCGGCCGTGCTAATCTCCCCCCTTGAGGGGGAGATGGCCGCGAAGCGGCCAGAGGGGGTCGGTCCGACTGGGCTCGGCCCCTTATCGCCGATGCAGGAGGCCGGCGCTCCGCGCGAGACGACCCCCTTCTGTCGCCTTCGGCGACATCTCCCCCTCAACGAGGGAGATCGCCAGCCTGTTCACTGTTATCAAACCTTCATCGTTTCGAAATGTGCCTGAAACATTGAAGCTGGAGCTTGGCGGCGACGTTCAATGCCATCCAGGAGACAGCCATGAACAAGATTTCGATGACGCGGCGCGCTTTCGTCACGTCGGCCAGCGCCGTTGGCCTGGTCGGCGCCTCGGGCCTCGCCCTTCCCTATTACTCGCGCGCCAATCAGCGCCCGGCGTTCACCCATGGCATCCAATCCGGCGACGTCGATGCCACCAGCGGCATGGTCTGGACACGCACCGACCGGCCGTCGCGCGTCATGTTCGAGGTGTCGTCGACCGAAAGCTTCACCAATGCCGTCCGCCTGGCGCCGCTCGATACCTCGCCGGCCAGCGATTATACGGTGAAGCGGCTGCTTACCGATCTCGCCTCCGACCAGGACATCTTCTACCGCATGGTCGCGGCCGATCTTGCCGACATCAACGCCGTTTCCGAGCCGGTCGTCGGCCGCTTCCGCACGGCACCTGCCTCGAAGCGCGACATTCGCTTTGCCTGGTCGGGCGACACCGCCGGCCAAGGCTGGGGCATCGACGAGACCGGCATGAAGACCTACGCCACCATTGCCAAGCACACGCCCGACTTCTTCCTGCATTCGGGCGATACGATCTATGCCGATGGTGCGATGAAGGACGAGGTCGACCTGCCCAACGGCGGCAAGTGGAAAAACAAAGTGCTGATCGACGAGAAGCGCAAGGTTGCCGAAACGTTGGACGAATACCGGGCGCAGTGGAAATACAACATGATGGACAGGCATGTGCTGGCGCTCAGCGCCATCTGTCCGACCTTCTATCAGTGGGATGACCACGAGGTGCTGAACAACTGGTCGGACTCGAAGGACCTGAGCGCCGACGATCGCTACACTGAAAAATCCATCCATGTGCTGGCGGCACGTGCGGCGCGCGCCTTCCACGAAATGACGACGATCCGTTACGAGCCGTCGGAGCCCGGCCGCGTCTACCGCAAGATCGCCTATGGTCCGCTGCTCGACGTGTTCTTCCTCGACATGCGTTCCTACCGCGGCCCCAACGGTCCGGATATGCAGGAGACGATGACGCCGCAATCGCGCATCCTCGGTGAACAGCAGATCAAGTGGCTGAAGCGTGAACTGGCGAATTCCAACGCAACCTGGAAAATCATCGCCGCCGACATGCCGCTCGGCCTCGTCGTCTGGAACGACGGCACCAAGAAGGTAGGGGCCGAGGCGGTCAGCAATGGCGACAATGGCCCGGCCAAAGGGCGTGAGCTGGAAATTGCCGACCTTCTTCGCTATATAAAGAATGCGGGTATCAGCAACACTGTCTGGCTCACCGCAGACGTGCATTACACAGCCGCGCATTACTACAATCCGGACAAGGCGCAGTTCCAGGACTTCAATCCGTTTTGGGAATTCGTTTCGGGTCCGATCCATTCCGGCACGTTCGGGCCTAATGGTTTCGATATGACATTCGGCCCGGAGCTGAAGTTCATAAAGGCACCAACTGCCGAACAGGGTCAAAACCTGCCGCCTTCGGCCGGCCTGCAGTTCTTCGGGCTCGTCGAAATCGATGGCGCCACCGAGCAGTTGACGGTGCGGCTGATGGATCGCGACGACAGCGAACTCTACAAGGTCACGCTCGATCCGGTGCGGTCGGCGTGAGCGACGGCGTCACTACCCTCGGGCCAGCCCGAGGGTAGGACGTATATCAATCGGGATAGCAGACGACGGGAATGTTGGGCCAGACGGCGCTGTCGCATCCGGCATTTTGCTGCCGCTGCTTGAAGGCGGCGCTGACCGGCCCGGTCACCACCGGATCGACGCCATCGGGAGCATCGGCAAAAAGCTGCTCCGCCGACGGCTTGTCGGACGGCAAAGCAGACCGCGTCTCCTTGAACGACGCCGCCGACTGCGCCGCGCCGGCCGCGAGGAGGACGGCGAGCGCGGTACATGCCAAAATCGGCCGGAGTTTGATGCCTATCTCGATCATGAAATTCGAACTGTCCGGACCATGAAAGGTTCCGCCTTGGTTAATAATTCCACTTCACACCAAGACATTTAAGATTTGGTGACTTTATTTGGTGGCTCGCCTCCTCTTTCGCAATTGCGAAAAACCCTGTATGAGCCGCCCAACCGAAAGAGGCAGCGCCTTTTGGCCTGCTGCCTGCAACGCTCCCGAGACCGAAACATGAAAATCCGCAATATCGCGATCATCGCGCACGTCGACCATGGAAAAACCACCCTCGTCGACCAGCTTCTGAAACAGTCCGGCTCGTTCCGCGACAACCAGCGCGTCGCCGAGCGCGCCATGGATTCGAACGACCTCGAAAAGGAACGCGGCATCACCATCCTGGCCAAGGCGACCTCGGTCGACTGGAAGGACACCCGCATCAACATCGTCGACACGCCCGGCCACGCCGACTTCGGCGGCGAGGTCGAGCGCATTCTGTCGATGGTGGATTCGGCCATCGTGCTGGTCGACGCCGCCGAGGGGCCGATGCCGCAGACCAAATTCGTGGTCGGCAAGGCACTCAAGGTTGGACTGAAGCCGATCGTCGTCATCAACAAGATCGACCGGCCAGATGCCCGCCACGTCGAAGTGGTCAACGAGGTGTTCGATCTTTTTGCAGCACTTGACGCCACCGACGAGCAGCTCGACTTCCCTATCCTTTATGGTTCAGGCCGCGACGGCTGGGTCTCGGAAAACCCCGAAGGTCCGAAGGACCAGGCTCTGGCGCCGCTGTTCGACCTCGTCATCAAGCACGTGCCGGCGCCGACCGTTCATCCCGGCCCGTTCCGCATGATCGGCACCATACTGGAAGCCAATCCGTTCCTCGGCCGCATCATCACCGGCCGTATCGAATCCGGCACGCTGAAATCCAACCAGGCGGTCAAGGTGCTGCACCATGACGGCACCCAGGTCGAAACCGGCCGAATCTCGAAAATCCTTGCTTTCCGCGGGCTCGAGCGCCAGCCCATCGACGAGGCGCAGGCGGGCGACATCGTCGCTATTGCCGGCCTGTCGAAGGGCACCGTCGCCGACACGTTCTGCGACCTGTCGGTGACCGAGCCGCTGCACGCGCAGCCGATCGATCCGCCGACCGTGACGATGTCTTTCCTGGTCAACGATTCGCCGCTGGCCGGTACCGAAGGCGACAAGGTGACCAGCCGCGTCATCCGCGACCGCCTGCTGCGCGAGGCAGAAGGCAATGTCGCGCTGAAGATCGAGGAATCACCTGACAAGGATTCGTTCTTCGTTTCCGGCCGCGGCGAATTGCAGCTGGCCGTGCTGATCGAGACGATGCGCCGCGAAGGTTTTGAGATCGCCGTGTCGCGGCCGCGCGTCGTCATGCAGAAGGGCGACAGCGGAGAATTGCTGGAGCCGGTCGAGGAAGTCGTCATCGACGTCGACGAGGAGCATGCCGGCGTCGTCGTGCAGAAGATGTCGGAGCGCAAGGCCGAGATGGTCGAGCTTCGCCCTTCGGGCGGCAATCGCCAGCGCATGGTCTTTCACGCACCGACGCGCGGGTTGATCGGCTACCAGTCGGAACTGTTGACCGACACGCGCGGCACCGCTGTGATGAACCGGCTGTTCCATGCCTATGAACCTTACAAGGGTGAGCTGCCGGGCCGTACCAACGGCGTGCTGATCTCCAACGAACAGGGTGAATCGGTGGCCTACGCCATGTGGAACCTGGAAGACCGCGGCCCGATGGTCATCGACCCCGGCGTCAAGGTCTATCAGGGCATGATCATCGGCATCCATTCCAGGGACAACGACCTCGAAGTCAACGTGCTCAAGGGCAAGAAGCTGACCAACATCCGCGCCGCCGGCAAGGACGAGGCGGTGAAGCTGACACCGCCGATCCGCATGACGCTGGAACGCGCGCTGGCCTGGATCCAGGACGACGAGCTGGTCGAAGTGACGCCGAAGACCATCCGCCTGCGCAAGCTCTATCTCGATCCGAACGAGCGCAAGCGTTTTGAGAAGTCGGCGAAAGTGGTCGGCGCGGCATAGAGGGCAATACCGCGCAATGAGCGGTAAACTCGTCACGGCTGTCATATACGACAATCGACCCGAGGCCGAAGTTTGCGTGTCGATGCTCGACGCTTATGGAATTTATGCTCTCGCGAATTATCTTCTCGACACGGGCAGGCTTGGCTTGATCCATGTGCAAGTCGCCGACAGCGATCTCGATACGGCCAAGGGTTTGATTGGCTCGGCCTCCAAAGAGGGCGACTGACCCCTGGCCGTAACTGTCTCTGATTACGGGTGCCCTTGCCGTCGCCTCATCCACCTGCAGCCGAAATGATTTCGTCCCGGTCTGGTTCGCCAGACAGGTGGATCCGGATCGCCGTTCCCGCCCGCGCCGGCCGGCGCAAGGCTTTGGCCCCGTCCGGACCAACCACCTGCAATCGCTTCTCTTCCCAAACCTGTAGCCGCGATCGCGGGACACCGAGTTCGCTGGCCAGCAACCGGTCGAGCCGCAGCGTTGTCGGCATTTCGAGCCAGAGCTGAAGTTCGAGAGCGCTGGTATTTTCCGGCCTGTCCCCGAGCACCTGCTTATGAACGATGGCTTCGGGAAACTCCTCGACGCGCCCGATACTGCTTCGCAATGCGGCAACATCGAAAGCATGGCGCCGCGCCAGGACCGGATCATTGCTTTCGAGCGCCTGCAATATTGCCGGTTCGATATCGCGGCGGCTGCAGCGCTCCAGAATGCCGAAATTCCAGGAATTGTCGCAGTCGATGCAGCGGTAGATCAACCAGGCGTGAATGCGCTTGCCGTTGGCATTGACCCGGAATTTGCCGCTGCAGCGATAGGCTTTCAGGCCGCCGCAGCGATTGCAGTTGAGGTGAGGTCGAGGTGCGGTCTTGGGTGTGATCGCCCAGCGGATACGCAGTATCGAAGGCATGCCGAAAAGCCCTTCCCGTCGGGAAGTTCGTCAGATCGGCGATATCGAGAACCCTTGCGGGCACGGCGTGGCGAGAGACTGCGGTAGTTGGAAATCAGGTGTCGCGGGTGGTTATGCGCGACAGCGGTTCAGCAGTGCCAAACCGGTCTCGAACCGCCACCCGAGGAACACATGATGTGAAAACAGGCATCGCGACTGCGACGCCCTGCTCTGTGTTGGGGGAGTTGACGAGACCGGCGGTTACGTAGGCAAAGTGAAGCTCGGAAAGGATTTCGGAACGACATCTCTAGCCGTGAGGTGCCTGGCCGACAAGCCTTCTTTCGGTAGACGCTACCGTCGCCGGAACAGTTGGGTTATGTTGAACGACCCAAACATTTCAAACGAGACCGCGTTATGCATTTCACGTCGCTGCTGATTTTTGCCGGCGCCCTGCTAGTTGCAGCCGGCTCGCCCGGCCCATCGATCGCCGCTCTTGTGGCGCGGGTCATCTCGAAAGGGTTTCGCGACGTGTTTCCGTTCCTGCTTGCCATGTGGATCGGCGAAGCGATCTGGCTGTCCCTGGCGGTGTTTGGCCTCGCCGTGGTGGCGCAGACGTTCCATTTAGCCTTTGTCGTCGTGAAGTGGGTCGGCGTCGCCTATCTCGGCTGGCTTGCCTGGAAGATGTGGACGGCACCGGTCGAGACCAAGGAAGGCGCGCTGCCGCGCGAAGATTCGCCCGTCAGACTGTTCTTTGCCGGCATGGCGGTGACGCTCGGCAACCCCAAGATCATGATGTTCTATCTGGCGCTGCTGCCGACCATCATCGACCTCGGTTCGGTCAGCATGATCGGCTGGGTCGAGCTGACCGCGACCATGGCCGTTGTCCTGGTCGCTATCGATTTGACCTGGGTGCTCGCCGCATCACAGGCGCGCAAGCTGCTCAAAAGCAAGCGGGCGATGAAGATCGCCAACCGCGTCAGCGCCGGAACCATGGCCGGCGCTGCGGCGGCTATCGCGGCGCGGTCCTGAGCCGGCGCGTCAACCCATTTCGATTATCGGCGCAATCTCGACGCTGAAACCCGGGTCCGTCAGGATAGGACAATCCTTGGCTTTGCCGACGGCATCGTCGATGTCTTTCGCTTCGATGATGGTGTAACCGGCGGTCGGATTGCTACCGCCATTGTTCTCGACCTTGCCGCCGGGCAGCAGGGTCTTCGACATGCCGACTGGATTGCCACCGTCGACCACCGCTGAGCCAAGCTTGCCGTACCAGCCGTTCCAGGCATCCATCGCTGCCTTCCGTTCGGCCTCCTCGGTCGGCATCTTGCCCGAGCCGTGATAGACGTAGAGAAATTTCGCCATGTTCTCCTCCTTTGATCGGCGGCATCGAACCGGCATGCGGCATGCCGCATGCCGATCATCGGACCAAACCGGCAAACAAGCAACGAGAATGCGAAGTAGCTAATATAATGTGCGGTTGGCTCGCAACGGCGGTGCCCTATCGCGCCATCGCATGGTATTCATCGTTCGGCCGCATATCGATTGCCGATGCCAGCCGGTTCGACATGTTGAAGAACGCCGCGGTCGAGGCGACGTCCCAGATGTCGCGGTCGGAAAAGCCGACTTGCCGCAGCGCCGCCCGGTCCGCTTCGACGATCTTTGCCGGCTGCCCGGTCAGCTTCACCGCGAATTCGAGCATGGCGCGTTGTCTGTCCGAAAGCTCGGCGGCGCGAAAATTCATCACCATCATCTCGCCGAAGGCCGGGTCGCCGGAAAGCTGGCGCACCGCCGCGCCATGCGCGACCAGGCAATAGTAGCAATGGTTGACCGACGAGACGGCCACCGCGATCATCTCGCGCTCGAGTTTCGACAGGCCGGATTCACCCAGCATCAAATCATTGTACATGTCGGTGAAAGCGCGCAGCTTCTTCTCGTCGAAGGCATAGGCGAGCAGCACATTGGGAACGAGGCCGAGCTTCTCCCGGCACTTGGCGAAATAGGCCTTGGTCGCGTCGCTCAGCTCCGCTGGTGCCAGGTCAAGCGCGGTAATTTTCTCCGTCATGGCGGATTTCTCCTCGTTTTCGCCAGGCTGCCGGTGAATTCCGACATTTCGTCGCAAGCCGTCAAACCTTTGTCGCCAAATACCCGTCATCTGTTAGCATAGCCGCAAAAACATGTGACGGGAGGGACTCATGGCCAGCGTAAAGTCAGCGAGCCGGTTGAAAAAAGCCGGCGTGACGAGGGGTGAAGCCGCGGGTGGCGAAAAGCCCGGCAGGCTTGCCGACTACTTGCTGGCCCGAGCTCCGGCCGAAGATGTCGCCGCCTATGACGTCATCGATCTCGAACGCGCTGCCGAACTCGCCGGCCGCGCAGTGGCCAGGCACAAGAAGGACGACTGCGTCGTTGCCATAGACGTCGATTCCGGTGTCGTCCGCCAGGGCCGGCCGATGACGGTGATCACCGTCGTCAACGACAACATGCCGTTCCTATTCGATTCCGTCCTCGGCGAGATTACAGAAAGCGCTGGCGAGCCGCTGCTGGTTACCCATCCGGTCATAGTCGTCAGGCACGGCAAGAACGGCGTCGAGGAAATCCTCGGCGATGGCGGTTATGCCAAGGGCGACCACAGCCATGACCGACTGAGCGTCATCCATGTCCATATCGGCCGCCTTTCGGCCGAGCAGGCCGAAGGCCTGGCCGCACGCCTGACCAAGCTGCTCGGCCAGGTGCGAGCCGCCGTCACCGACTGGAAGCCGATGCTTGCCCGCCTCGACCAGGCGATCTCGGAATTCCGCTACTCGCCAGTGCCGCTCGACAAGGCCCATGTCACCGAGGCGATCGCCTTCCTCGAATGGCTGCGCGACGACAATTTCACCTTTCTCGGCATGCGCGAATTCAACTACACCGGCGGCGAGACGAGCGGCATGCTCGAGCGCGCCGAAAAGCCCGGCCTCGGCATCCTTTCCGATCCCGACGTGCTGGTGCTCAGGCGCGGCACCGAAGCGGTGAGCACGACGCCGGAAATCCGTGCCTTCCTGCATGGGCCGGAACCGCTGATCGTCACCAAGGCCAACGCCAAGTCATCGGTGCACCGCCGCATCTACCTCGACTACATCGGCGTCAAGACCTACACCGGCAAAGGCGTGCTTTCAGGCGAGCTCCGTATCGTCGGCCTGTTCACCTCGACTGCCTATACGCGCTCGGTGATGAAAATCCCCTACCTGCGCTCGAAGGCGGAAACCGTCATTGCCAAATCCGGCTTCAATCCAAGCGACCATTCCGGCAAAGCTTTGATCAACGTGCTGGAGAGCTATCCGCGCGACGAGCTGTTCCAGGTTCCGGTGCCGATCCTGCGCAAGCATGCCGAAGCCATACTGGGCTTGATCGAGCGACCGCGCGTCAGGGCATTGGTGCGTGTCGACCAGTTCGACCGCTTCGTCTCCGTGCTCGTCTTCGTGCCGCGCGACCGCTACGACAGCGTCGTGCGCGAGAAGATCGGCACCTATCTGAAGACCGTCTTCGAAGGCCGGCTGTCGGCCTATTATCCGGCCTTCCCGGAAGGCGGGCTGGCGCGCGTCCATTTCATCATCGGCCGCTCCGGCGGCAAGACGCCGAAGGTCGAGCAGGCGACGATCGAGGCGGCGATCCGCGACATCGTACGGACCTGGGACGATGCACTGCGCGAGACCGCGACAGAGACCGGCGCCGATGCGAGACTCACGGCCATCGCCTCGCGTTTTTCGGAAAGTTATCGCGACAGTTTTCCGCCGGCCGTGGCGCTGGCCGACGCCGGGCGCATCGCCAAGCTCGATACGTCAAATCCGATCGCCATCGACTATTACCGTCACACCGTCCAGAAGCCGCATCAGGCTGCGCTGAAGATCTATCACCATGGCAGCCCGGTGGCGCTGTCGCGGCGCGTGCCCGTGCTGGAAAACATCGGTTTCCGCGTCATCAGCGAGCGCACTTTCGAGGTCGGCGACATTCAATCCGGCATGGTCTTCATCCACGACATGGAACTCGAGAACAGCTACGGCAGGCCGATCGACCTCGGCAATGGCGGCGCGCTGTTCCAGGATGCGTTCCTTTCCGTCTGGCGCGGCGATGTCGACAATGACGGCTATAACGGCCTTGCCCAGACCGCCGGCCTGTGGTCGGGCGAGATCACTGTCCTGCGCGCCTATGGCCGCTATCTGCAGCAGGCCGGCATCCCGCAGAGCCAGGATTTCATCGCCGCCGCGCTCAAACGTTATCCCGAGATCGCCCGCGGCCTGCATGCGCTGTTTGTCGCCCGCCTCAGCCCGACGGCCGAGACGGAAGGCGTCGTTCAGGCCAAACATCTGAAAGCCAAGATCACGGATGCGCTGGAAGACGTTCCCAACATTGACGACGACACCATCATCCGCCGTTATCTGAACCTGATCGAAGCCTCGCTGCGCACCAATCATTTCGTTGCCGATACGAAACAGAAAGGCCAATCGCTGGCGATCAAGCTCGATTCGCAATCGGTCGACGGGCTGCCGGCGCCGCGGCCATGGCGAGAGATCTTCGTCTACGGCTCCGAGGTCGAGGGTGTGCATCTGCGCTTCGGCCCGGTCGCGCGCGGCGGCCTGCGCTGGTCGGACCGTGCGCAGGACTATCGCACCGAGGTGCTCGGCCTGGTCAAGGCACAGCAGGTCAAGAATGCGGTGATCGTGCCGGTTGGCGCCAAGGGCGGCTTCTACCCGAAAAAGCTGCCGATGAGCGCCGGGCGCGACGCAATTTTCGAGGCCGGCACGGCCGCCTACAAGAATTACGTTTCCAGCCTGTTGTCGATCACCGACAATATCGGGCTGGACGGCGTCGTCCCGCCAGCCGGCGTCGTGCGGCGCGATCAGGATGATCCGTATTTCGTCGTCGCCGCGGACAAGGGCACGGCGACCTTCTCGGACATCGCCAACGCCATCAGCGAAAGGCACGGCTTCTGGCTCGACGACGCTTTCGCCAGCGGCGGTTCGGCCGGCTACGACCACAAGAAGATGGGCATTACCGCCAAGGGCGCCTGGGAAGCGGTCAAGCGGCATTTCCGCGAGATGAACCGCGACATCCAAACCACGCCGTTCACCGTCGTCGGCGTTGGCGATATGTCGGGCGACGTGTTCGGCAACGGCATGCTGCTGTCGGAGCAGACCCGGCTGATCGCCGCCTTCGATCATCGCGACATCTTCATCGATCCCGATCCCGACATGGCCGCTTCGATGGCCGAGCGCCGGCGTATGTTCGCTCTCGCCCGCTCAAGCTGGCAGGATTACGACAAGACGAAGCTGTCCGAAGGCGGCATCATCGTCTCGCGCAGCCAGAAGTCGATCACCTTGCCGGCCGCCGCGGCTGCAGCTATCGGCCTCGGCAAGACAACGGCCACGCCGGTCGAGATCATGAGTGCCATCCTCAAGGCGCCAGCAGATCTTTTGTGGTTCGGCGGCATCGGCACCTATGTCAGGGCATCGGGCGAGACCAACCAGGACGTCGGCGACCGTGCCAATGACGCGATCCGCATCACCGCGCTCGACCTGCGTGCCAAGGTCATCGGTGAAGGCGCCAATCTGGGCGTCACGCAGTGGGCGCGCATCGAATTCGGATTGAATGGCGGCCGCTGCAACTCAGATGCGATCGACAATTCGGGCGGCGTGAACTGCTCGGACGTCGAGGTCAACATCAAGATCGCGCTGGCTTCCGCCATGCGGAAGGGATCGCTGACGCGGCCGTCGCGCAACAAATTGCTGGCCGAGATGACCGACGAGGTCAGCGCCCTGGTGCTGTCCAACAATTACCAGCAGACGCTGGCGCTGTCCCTTGCTCGCAAGCGCGGCCTTGCCGACATTGCCCATCAGAGCCGCTTCATGGAGGCGCTCGAGGCGCGCGGGCTGCTCGACCGTGCCGTCGAGACGCTGCCGTCGCCGGCGGCTCTTGCCGAGCGCGATGCGCGCGGCGAGCCGCTCACCCGGGCCGAGCTCGGCGTGCTGCTTGCCTATGCCAAGATCGTGCTGTTTTCCGATATCGTCGCCAGCGACGTGCCGGACGATCCGCATTTCGACCGCGACCTGATGGGTTACTTTCCCGACCGCATGGCAAAGAAATATGCGGCGGAAATCCACGGCCATCGCCTGCGCCGCGAGATCATCGCCCGTGCCGTCGCCAATGACCTGGTCAATCGCGGCGGCCCGTCCTTCGTCAACAGGCTGCAGGAAGCGACCGGGCGCAGTGCCGCCGATGTCGTGCGCACCTTCGCCGTGGTGCGGGATGGCTTTGCACTGCCGGCGCTGTATCGCCAGATCGACGCGCTCGACAACCAGATCGACGGACAGATCCAGCTCGACCTCTATCAGGCGGTCAGCCGGCTGATCTATGTGACGAGCGGCTGGTACCTGAAGAACGATGCCGGCACTGCACTGCTCGGGCAGCGGATTGCCGAGTTGCAGGATGCGCGCAAGGCGCTTGAGCCGAAGCTCGTTTCGCTGCTGCCGGCCTTCTCGCGCGAGCGGATCGAGGAGCGGCGGCACAGCCTGTCGAGGGGCGGCGCGCCCGAGAGCCTTGCCGAGCAACTGGCGTTGACCGATGTGGCGGAACTCATCCCCGACATAGCGCTGACGGCGCGGACGGCAAATGCCGGCATCGTCGCTGCCGCCAAGGCGTTTTTTGCAGTCAGCGATGTCTTCCGTATCCCGCGCGTCGAAGATGCGGCGCGCTCGATCACGCCCTCGGATTATTACGATCAACTGGCGCTTTCCCGCGCTACCGACACGATCGGCGCGGCCAGGCGCGGCATCGCGGTGGCGGCGCTGGCCGGCCATGCCGAGGCGGCGGATCCGGTGTCGGCATGGTTGGAGGCCGGCGGCGAACGGGTCGGACGCATCCGCGAGCGGCTGCAGGCGCTGACCGAGGGCGGCGACATCACCGTGTCGCGGCTGTCGGTGGCGTCCGGCCTGATGAGTGATCTGACGCAGCTGTGAGACGTCTTCCACATCGCGCGGGATTGCCGGGAAGAACTGCGCTATTGAGCGAACGGCGCCCTGCGTTGGGGGGCACCGGAGCATGATCCCAAAAAGTGACGATCGGCTTTTGGACAAGATCGTGCTCAACAAGAAGACGGAGCGTCATTCCGATTCGATCGGCATGGAGCAAGCTCCAGCGGAGGGGACATGGCTGAGATGGCAGTGCAGCGGGCATCGGGACGCGGCATCTGGGGATGGATGCTGTTCGACTGGGCGGCACAGCCGTTTTTCACGGTCGTTACCACCTTCATCTTCGGTCCTTATTTCGTCTCGCGCATGGCCAGCAATCCAGAGACCGGGCAAGCGGCCTGGGGCTACGGCATTGCCGCCGCCGGCCTCGTCATTGCCGTTTTGTCGCCGGTCCTCGGCTCGATCGCCGATCAGACCGGACCACGCAAACCGTGGATAGCCTTCTTCGCCGCGGTTAAAATCACCTGCCTCACCCTGCTGTGGTTCGCCGCGCCCGGCTCTAATCTTTTTCTGGTCGTGGCGTTGTTCTCGCTGGCGTCGGTCGCGGCGGAATTCTCGACTGTGTTCAATGATTCGATGATGCCCCGCCTGGTGCCGAAGAGCGACATCGGCAGGATCTCGAACATGGCCTGGGGACTCGGCTATCTCGGCGGCATGATCGCACTGATCTTCGTCGTTACCGTCATGGCCGGCTCGCCTGAAACCGGCAAGACCGTCGTTGGGCTCGACCCGATCTTCGGCCTCGACCCCAGGCTCGGCGAGGACGCGCGCGCTACCGGGCCGTTGTCGGCGGCCTGGTATTTCCTGTTCATCCTGCCGATGTTCTTCTTCACGCCTGATGCGATCAAAGGCATTCCAATCGGGCCGGCGGTGCGCGAGGGACTATCGGAACTGAAGTCGACGCTGGCCGAAGTGCGCAAGCGCAGCGGTATTTTTCGCTTTCTCGTCGCCCGTATGATCTATCAGGACGGCGTCAACGCACTGCTGGCGCTAGGCGGAACGTTTGCGGCGGCAATGTTCCATTGGTCGATTACCGAGATCGGCCTGTTCGGCATCATCCTCAACGTCGTTGCCATCGTCGGCTGCCTGGTTGCCGCACGCCTCGACACAGCGCTGGGTTCCAAGACCATAGTGATGATTTCGCTGGTCATGCTGAGCATTGCCACGATCGGCATCGTTTCGACCGGACCGGGCTATACGCTGTTCGGCGCCTGGGTGATGCCCGGACTGGATGGTGGCGGATTGTTCGGCACGGCGGCGGAAAAAGCCTACATTTTCTACGGCCTGCTGATCGGGCTTGCCTTCGGGCCGGTGCAGGCATCGTCGCGCTCCTACATGGCGCGCAGCGTCACCGCAGCCGAATCGGGCCGCTATTTCGGCATTTATGCGCTGGCCGGCCGGGCAACCAGTTTTGCCGCACCCTTCATGGTGGCCACGATCACCCTGGCCAGCGGCTCGGCGCGGCTCGGCATGGCCGCGATCGTGCTGTTCCTTGGCGCCGGCATGGCGATCCTGATCGGCACGCCCTATCCAGCGGATCGGCCGGCGGAGTGAGCTGCTCTTGCCTTCTCCCGCAGCGGGAGGGTAACGCGTTCAATGCCGGAAATGCCTCACTCCGGTGAAGACCATGGCAATGCCGTGAGCGTCGGCGGCGGCGATGACATCGTCGTCGCGCATCGAGCCGCCGGGCTGGATGACGGCTGTGGCGCCGGCTTCGATTGCCGACAAAAGCCCATCCGCGAACGGGAAAAAGGCATCCGAGGCGACGACCGAGCCCCTGGTCAAAGGCTCCGTCAGGCCGGCAGCCTCGGCCGCGTCGAGCGCCTTGCGCGCCGCGATGCGCGAGGAATCGACCCGGCTCATCTGGCCGGCGCCGATGCCGACTGTAGCGCCATCCCTGGCATAGACGATGGCGTTCGACTTGACGTGCTTTGCCACGCGAAAAGCGAATTTCAGATCGGCCAATTCGGCCGGCGTCGGAGCGCGCCTGGTCACCACTTTCAGCTCGAGGTCATCCACCACCGCGTTGTCGCGGCCCTGGACCAGCAAACCGCCAGCAACCGATTTCAAGCCAAGGCCCGCCGCGCGCGGGTCGGGCAGGCCGCCGGTGACCAGCAGGCGTAGGTTCTTCTTGGCGGCAATGATGCGCACTGCTTCTTCGGACGCCTCCGGTGCGATGATCACTTCGGTAAAGGTCTTGACGATCTCTTCGGCGGTTCCGGCATCGAGGACGCGGTTCATGGCGACGATGCCGCCGAAGGCCGAGACCGGGTCGCAGGCCAGCGCCTTGGCATAGGCCGCCTGCAGCGAAGCGTCCTCAGCGACGCCGCACGGGTTGGCGTGCTTGATGATGGCAATTGCTGCGGAGTGCGACGGGTCGAACTCGCCGACCAGCTCGAAGGCAGCGTCGGTGTCGTTGATGTTGTTGTAGGAAAGCTGCTTGCCCTGAAGCTGGCGCGCCGTGGCGACGCCCGGCCGCCTATCGCCGTTGACATAGAAGCCGGCGCCCTGATGCGGGTTTTCGCCATAGCGCATCACCGACTGCAGCTTGCCGCCGAAGGCGCGCCATGTCGGATGCTCGATCTCAAGCGCCTCGGCGAACCATCCCGAGATCGCCGCATCGTAGGTGGCGGTGCGGGCAAAGGCCTTGGCTGCCAGCTTCTTGCGGAAATCCAGCGACAACGACCCGAAATTCATCTCCAGCGCGTTGAGCACCGAGGCATAGTCATCGGGATCGGTGACGATGCCGACATAGGCGTGGTTCTTGGCCGAGGCACGGATCATCGCCGGGCCGCCGATGTCGATGTTCTCGACGATCGCCGCGTAGTCGGCGCCGGAGCGACGCACCTCTTCGAACGGATAGAGATTGGAGACGACGAGATCGATCGGCTCGATGCCGTGGTCGCGCATCGCTGCGGCGTGCTCGGGATCGTCGCGCACGCCAAGCAGTGCGCCATGCACCGACGGGTGCAGCGTCTTGACGCGGCCGTCCATGATCTCGGGAAAGCCGGTGAGCTCGGACACGTCGCGCACCGCCATGCCTGCCTCGGCAAGGGCCCTTGCGGTGCCGCCGGTCGAGACTAGCTCGACGCCGGCCGAAGCCAGCGCCCTGGCGAAATCGATCAGGCCGGTCTTATCAAAGACGGAAAGGAGCGCGCGACGGATGGGTACAAGGTCGGGCGCGGGAATGTTCTTGGCGGCGACGGCCATGGGCTGGCGGCCTTTCCAGTTCTGGTTGGAGAGCGTCCGCGGGCCGTAGCATATGAGGCCCGGAAATCAAGCCGCAAGACTTGATCAGTGTCTGCCGTTGCCATCGGCTTCAGCTTTTTCCGGACGGCCGGCGATGATGGTGCGCGTCAATTGCCAGTGGACCTCGGAAATTTCCGAGGCCTTGAACGCAAGCACGATCTGGCGGCTGCGGCGCGGGCCGCCAAGCCCTGCGAAATAGATCGATTCCTCGACCTCGGGCACCACTTCGGTAGAGGTAAACACCCAGGTGTCGGCATGGTCGGCGGCCAGCACCAGACGGTCATGCTCATCCTGGAGCAGGCTTATATCGGGATGGACATGGAAACGCACCGTGACGAAGTCACGGCCATTGTTGCGGATAGAAGCGCCGCCCGGGCGCAGGAAACGGTCCCTGCCGGCAAGCACATTGCCGTCGGTCGATAATTTCAGCTCGCGCTCATGCAGGAAGCCGAAGCGCGCCACATAGCCGTCATGGCGGGCGATGAAGCCCTGGCTGCCCTTCTGGTCGGTGCGCTTGCAAGGCACATGCTGCGGCCCGCCGATCAAAGGCGTGCCGAGCAGGTCGTTGACGCGCAAGGAGTGATTGAAACGCGCCGACGACGTGTCGTTGATGGTGGCGGTCGAGTGGGCGGCGGTGGCGCGGGCAAGCGGCCGGAACTCGGCGGCGCCATAAGTGTCTATTCCGGCGTTGACGATATAGTGCTGGCGGCCCGACGATAATTCGAAGGCGAGGCATCCGGCGTGAGCGGCATTGGATACGTCGACGGGGGGCGGCAGGCCGGTATCGGCGATCACAGTGACACCGCCCATCGACAGGCGCTCATAACCCGAATGCGGCGCGTGCAGCAACGGTGCGCCGGCGGTGTCGTCGTGATGCAGGATGCTGGCGATACGGTCGTGAATGGTGGCGCCCATGCCGTTGAAGCGGGCAAGGCTGCCGTCCTGATGGCGAAAGAAGCGCAGTGCCGGCAGCATCCGGTCGATGGCTCCGATCAGGGCGGCCGGCGGCGTCTCGGCCTGATTGGCGTATGTCTGGCGCAACGGCAGAAGGTCGGCGAGGATTTCAAGCACGGTCATCGGATTACGCGAGAGATGGCCGCCGTCAGGCAGGATCTGGCGGTCGAGCTCCTCGGCGAGATTGCGGGTGGCACCGCGTAGCGCCGAGGCCGGCGCCGGCAGCGACAAAGCGGCAAAGGCCAGCGCAATGCGGGCGCGCAGCCTGTCCTTGCCGTCCGGCATCTCGCGCACCATGGCGCGCAGATAGCGGATCTGGACGGCGAGCGATTTCAAGAACGCGCGGTAGAACGGAAATTCGGCGCCCTGCAACACGATCGACGAATGCTGCAGCCAGGCAATGACACGCTTGGCCGTCGTGCCAGGCTCCCAGGCGACGCCGGAAATATGGCTGCCATGGATTGCAATCCAGTCGGAAACCAACGCCCGCGCGTTGGCGGCGGCGAGCTCGGTACCGGCGGCACGCATATGGCGCAGCCAGCGAAAGCCATGCAGCGTTTTCTGCCAGCCGGGATTGGGCACGTCGATCTGGAAGGGCGATTTGCCGCCGGTCTCGACCAGATGCCCCGAAAGCGGATAGCGGCCGTAATAGATCTCGAGCGCGATCTGAGGATCGGCGAGCCGCAGGTCCGGTGGGGCGATCAGGACGCGCTCCGGCGTACGGCCTGAGTAGCGCCAGCGATAGAGTGGCCCGGCGCGCAAGCGCCGGCGCGTCTTGCGCCAGAACTCCCTCGCGACAAGCGTCCACAGACGCGTCGTGTTACCGGCAGCGATTGCCAAAACCCCTCCTGATCGTCCTCACCCAAGCACAAGTTTATATGATTCAAGAACTTGTGCGAAGGCGAATTCCGCGGCAGTGGGGCCGTTCAGCCTGTTTTCCATGCCTCCTCGCCCCAAGAAGCCGGATGGCGCTTCAAGATCGGCCCTTAGCCGGCTCTGCGCATGCGGGCGGCGAAGAAGCCGTCCAGCCCGGAGCGGCCCGGCGAGCCTAGCTTCAGATCGGCAGGCGTGGTGCGCAACGTGCCTTGCGGCGTCAGAAACGGGTCGATGCCGGCGATCTCACCCGGCCGAAGCGGGTCGTCGACAATCTCCGCATTGCCGGCGAGAAAGTCGCGATAGAGCTCTTCGCCTTCCAGCGGATCGAGCGAACAGTTGGAAAAGACGATGCGTCCACCAGGCTTGACCAGGGTGACGGCGCGGGCAAGCAGCCGGCGTTGCAGGTCGGCCAGTTTTTCGACGTCGGCCACCGTCTTCGTCCAGGGGACGTCGGGATGCCGCCGCACCGTGCCGGTCGAAGAGCAAGGTGCGTCGAGGAGGACGGCGTCGAAGAGGTCCTTCGGCTCGTATTTGAGCAGATCGGCCTGGACGATCTCGGCGGCCAGACCGAGCCGTTCGAGGTTCTGCGTCAGCCGTGCCAGCCGCGTTTTGGACATGTCGAGCGCGGTGACGTGGGCGCCGGGGAGGATCAGCTGGGCGGTCTTGCCGCCCGGCGCGGCGCAGAGGTCGGCGATTCGCAAACCATTGATGTCGCCGAACAGCTGGGCCGGCAGGCTGGCCGCTGCATCCTGAACCCACCAGGCGCCTTCCCCAAAGCCGGGCAGTTCGGTCACGGAAG
This sequence comes from Mesorhizobium sp. M0701, assembly GCF_040320365.1. Classification (NCBI taxonomy): domain Bacteria; kingdom Pseudomonadati; phylum Pseudomonadota; class Alphaproteobacteria; order Hyphomicrobiales; family Phyllobacteriaceae; genus Mesorhizobium; species Mesorhizobium sp. M0701. The sequence goes on along the minus strand of NZ_JAMYPO010000033.1, from coordinate 52,616 downwards.
CGCTGAGCTTTTCCACCCGCACCGTGCCGGTCGGCAAGACAAAGCCGCCGAGCCGTTCGGCCCACAGCGCCGGGTCCGACTTGACCGAGAAATCGACCGGTGCCTCATGGCGATGGGCGAGCAGTATCTGCCGGGCCTTGTCGAGGCCGTAGACTGTTTTCAAACGGTCGGAAAACCATTTTGGCGCCTCGTCGGTAGCGGCAAATGCTGCGGCGAGCTCGTCCTGCTTGGCCCGCGCCAGCGTGCGCAGCACGCCGTTGACGAGGCCGGAAAAGCGCGCCGTGCGCGGATCGGACTTGGCGTGTGTCACGGCGAGGTCGACGGCGGCGCTGTCGGGAACATCGAGGAACAGGATCTGCGCTGCCGCCACATGCAAAATGTGCGAAAGCGCCGTGGCGTTGGGCGGCAGCGGCTTTTCCAGGCGACGGGCCAAAAGGCCTGATATGGTCATGCGGTAGCGCAGGGCGGTGACCAGAATGGCGCGCACCAAAGCGCGGTCGCGCAGGTCGAGCGCCTTGTATTGTGGATGGCCGTTTTCATGGTCGGTCAGCCCGTCGAGCGGCGTTTTCGCGTCAATGACGGCGGCAAGCAGGCGCGCGGCTGCCTTGCGCGCGGCGAGACCGCGAGCTTCTGAAGCCTCACTGTGAGTTGGCCTCATTGTGTCGGCGATCGGTTGACTAGTTTAAATATGGCGCTGACAAAATCTTCTTTACTTCCTAGGGGTGAGATCACCTGAATGTAGTCTTTCTCAACCGTGCCGACATAGTCCGCGACTTGCTTTGGAGATGCACCATCCCCGACAAGTCGGACGATGTGGCGGAGATAGGTGTCATATTCATCTTCAGGAAGTGGGCGAAAGCCCAGGTCACTTGATGTTGCTATGCTCGCCATCGGTATGCCGATAGGGTTCCAGTGCCTTGCACAAAGATCGCGCATTTCCGCCAGCGAGATCCCGCCTTTTTTGTCTGTCGCGCTCGTCACGACCACGGACCTTTGGGGCCGGTCGGATTGCGTCCCCAGGGATTGGGTCTCGGCTTGGCCGGCTCAGCCGGCCTCTCGGGCCGCGCGGCCCTGTCCCACGGACCAGACGGCTGCCCGGTCGCTTCCGGCGCCGGCCTTGGCGTCGCGGCCGCTTCGGGTGCGCCGGCCATTTCGCTCGCCATCCTCTGCAACGCGGCGATGCGGTTTTCTGTGCTCGGGTGAGTGGAAAACAAACTGTCCATGCGCTCGCCGGAAAGAGGATTGATGATGAAGAGATGGGCGGTTGCCGGATTGCGCTCGGCATCCGGGTTGCGGATGCGTTCGGCGCCCCGCGCGATCTTGTCAAGCGCCGAGGCGAGCCACAGCGGGTGTCCACAGATTTCGGCACCGCGCCGGTCGGCCTCATATTCGCGGGTGCGGCTCACCGCCATCTGCACGATCATGGCGGCCAAAGGCGCGACGATCATTGCCACCAGCACGCCGACGATGCCGAAGGAATTGTTGTTGTCGCGGTTGCCGCCGAAAAAGAAGGCGAAATTGCCGAGCATCGAAATTGCGCCGGCAAAGGTGGCGACGATCGTCATGGTCAGCGTATCGCGGTGCTGCACATGGGCGAGCTCGTGCGCCATCACCGCCGCGACTTCTTCATGCGATAGCCGCTCGAGCAGGCCGGTGCTGGCGGCGACAGCGGCATTTTGCGGATTGCGGCCGGTGGCGAAGGCATTGGGCTGCGGATTGTCGATGAGATAGGTTCTCGGCATCGGCAGGCCGGCACGTTGGGCGAGACCCTGCACGATGGCGTAATATTCAGGCGCGTTGCGTTCGTCGACTTCGATCGCACGGTGCATCGACAGCACCATCTTGTCGGCGTTCCAATAGCTGAACAAATTGGTGCCGGCGGCGATCAGCAAGGCGATCATCATGCCGCCGGATCCGCCGACCAGATAGCCGACGCCCATGAACAGGGCCGTCATTGCGGCCAAAAGCATGGCGGTGCGAAGGGTGTTCATCGTCTGCTCCATTTGGGCCCAACAAAGGGGTCGATCCTTGTGGGCCCATCGCTATATGATGGGAAACAGCGGTTCCCGTTTCAATCGGGGCCTGTTTCAATCTAGCGGAAGATCGCATGATCGACAAAACCAGCCAAACGCATGCTAACGGCTCGCCGCAAAAGCCGCTGACCCCGGCAGCCAGGCGCGCCTTGGTCGAGGCCGAGGCCCGGCGGGAGAAATATCGCGAGCAGGAAGCCACGCTGCCGAGGGAGATCGGCGGGCGCGGCGGCAAGGAGCCTGGCCGCTATGGCGACTGGGAGGTCAAGGGCCTGACCAGCGACTTTTAGCCCAGGCAGGGTGCTAGTCAAACAGGCAGCGCGGCCCGCTCCACTCCGATGGCAATCCAGCCGCTGGAATCGACGGCGATGCCGATCGCGTTATAGCCGGCGATGGTGGCATGCGGCGTCTCCAACGGATGCCGGTGCGTGGCGCTGATCACCACGATTGCAGCGCCCGCGGCTTCGGCCGCCGCTATGCCGGCCGGCGCGTCCTCGAAGACGAGGCAGTCGCCCACATCGACGCCGAGCCGTTCGGCCGCCAGCCGGAAGCAGTCGGGCGCCGGCTTGCCGCGCGATACATCCTCCGCCGCAACAATCACGGCGGGAGCCGGAATACCCGCGGCCTGCAGGCGCAGCAGGGCGAGCTCGCGCGGTGCCGAAGTGGCGATCGCCCAGCTTCCAGGCGGCAGCGACGCCAGGAAGGCCGCGGCGCCGGCAATCGGGCGAATGCCCTCGACATCGGCCGCCTCGGCCTGCAAAAGCGAATCGGCTTCGCGGGCAGGATCGACGCCTGGGAGCGCCAGCCGGCCGATGGTCTCGATCGCCCGCACGCCGTGGATGGTCGGCAGGAATGCGGCGACGTCAAGACCTTGCCGATGCGCCCACGCTGCCCAGACCCTTTCCGCCGCGGCGATCGAATTGAGAATCGTGCCGTCCATATCGAACAGGAAGGCCGCGAATTTTCTGCCTGCAAACATCGGTTTCCCGGGGTCATCTTGGAGGGATTATTTCGAAAGACGCGTGTCAATCGACCGTAACGTTGCCGCGTCCGTATGGGAAGCCGCGAGGCGTCGTTTTTGACGACCACAAGGAACCGCCACGCACTGTCCCGCGTTGATCGGCACTATCTTCCATGACGATCGTAGGGGAGGGCGATGCTGATTCGGCTCGGCTATGAAATTGCCATTGAATGCGTTGCAGCAACGCCGGTCGTTTCATTGCTCGATATCCACAGGGATCGCCAGGCCGACATCAAGCGGCAGACGCGCGTGCTGACCTCGCCGTCGGTCCCGACCAGGGTCTACCACGACCTTTTCGGCAATAGCTGCCGCCGCTTCACGGCACCGGCCGGAAGCTTTCGCATCCTCTATGACGCGGTGGTCGAGGACAGCGGCGAGACGGACGAAGTCAACACGCTGGCCAGGGAAGTCCCGGTTGCCGAATTGCCGGACGAGGTGCTCGGCTATCTGCTCGGCAGCCGTTACTGCGAGACCGACCATCTCGGCGACCTGGCCTGGCAACTTTTCGGCCAGCTTCCGCCGGGCTGGGCGCGGGTGCAGGCCATCGTCGACTATGTCCACAACCGCCTGTCCTTCGGCTACGGCTATGCGCGCTCGACCCGCACGGCGGCGCAGGCGCATGAGGAACGCGTCGGCGTCTGCCGCGACTTTGCCCATCTGGCGATCACGCTCTGCCGCTGCATGAACATCCCGGCCCGCTACGTGAACGGCTATCTCGGCGATATCGGCGTGCCCGCCGATCCGGCGCCGATGGATTTCTCGGCGTGGGTGGAAGTGTTCCTCGACGGCAGGTGGTACACTTTCGATCCTCGCCACAATGTGCCGAGGATCGGCCGCGTCGTCATCGCCCGCGGCCGCGATGCCACCGACGTGCCGCTGCTGCACAGTTTTGGCCCGCATCGGCTCACCCTGTTCAAGGTCTGGACGCACGAGCAGGAAGGTAATCTGTTCAAGCCGCCTTATCGTGGCGTCGACAAGACGGTCAGCGCACGGATGCTGGCCTAGTCTTTCGGGACACATTCACAGTCCGTATTTCCATTTCCCGCCACCGCGATCGTGCTGAACCGGTTCGATACATCTCGTCTGTACCGGATTGGGACGCAGTCCAGTCGTCCTGAATTGCGAGCCTGTTCGTGGTAAGCGCTTTGTCAACAAAGCCGTGCCGGCGCAGCTTTCGTTTACCCGCTGTTTACCCTGCCGCCGCTCGAAACCGTTTGGAAACAATGACCTGATCGCGGGCCGGTCGCTTTCCCGGGCCTGGCGGCGCGATCCGGCCGGATTCCTGCAATGCGCGTTCGGACAGCTGCAGGCTGTAGCGAATGGAGGCGGAAGGAATGCGGCGTTTCGGGGGTCTTGTTCAGGCGATCGGCGGCTTTGCCGGGGATCGCAGCGGAAATTTCGCAGTCCTGTTTGGGATAATCGGCTCAGTGCTGGCACTGAGTGTCGGCTTTGCGGTCAACGTGTCCCAACTCTACAATGTAAAATCGAGCCTGCAAGGCGTGGTCGATGCAGCGGTCACCTCGACGGCCCGCGACCTGACAACCGGCGTCATCAGCGAGGCCGACGCCGGCAAATCGGTGCAGGCCTTTCTCGATGCCAACAGCACGGCGGGTATCCTCCAGGACAACCAGATCGTCCTCGACAATCTGGTTGTCGACAGGACAGCCAAGACTGTCCAGGCGGACGTCCATGTCAACGTCAACTACTATTTCCCGCTTTTCAGCACGGGTGGCATGCAACGCGTCCCCGCATCGACGACGGCGCTCTATTCGGACAAGCAGATCGAAGTCGCGATGATGCTGGACGTGACCGGGTCGATGGCCGGCCAGAAAATCATCGATCTACGGGCGGCCGCGGCGAATGCCGTTGACAGTTTCCTGGGCGGCCAGGACCCTGCCAAGCCACGTGTGCGGGTTGCCATCGTGCCTTATGCCAATTCGGTGAATGCCGGTACACTTGCCGCCACCAGCGTCTATGTGGAAACCACCGCCAGTCAACGCAAACAGGCGCCGGCCAATGACGCCGTGCAGTATGTCTCGGGCTTTATCCGTCCCGATAATTGCGCCACCGAGCGCAAGGGGATTTATCAATATTCGGACGCGGGCCCCGACGCCAGCATGGTCAACCGCGACTACCTGCTGTCGTCCTTCGCGTGGCAAACCGGCACCGCCGCCTGCCCGAGCGCCGCGCTGATGCCGCTGACAGCGGATGCGACGGCGCTCAAGACGGTCATCAAGAATTTCGTCGCCTCCGGCGGCACCGCCGGCCATATCGGCGTGCAGTGGACCTGGTACATGCTCTCGGAGAACTGGGGGGGCATCATGAGGACTTCGCAGCGGCCGGCCAAGATGGATCCAAAGAAGGTTGCCAAGATTGCGATCCTGATGACCGACGGCGAATTCAACCTGTCCTACTTCGATGCGAGCACGGTGAGCGACGTCTACAATGACGCCGGCAAGGAGCCGACCCGCACGGCCGCCAAGACACTTTGCGCTGCCATGCGCGACAAGGGCATCGAGGTCTTCACCATTGGCTTTGACCTAAACGAAACGAATGCCAAGGCGACGCTCCAGGATTGCGCGAGCCCGGACACCGCCAAGATCAAGCACTTTTATCAGGCGGCCAATGGAACGGAACTCAACCAGGCTTTCCAGGATATAGCGCGCAACGTCGAGATGTTAACCGTAACCAAATAGGGGACAACAGCCCAAAAAGGAAAAGGCCGCCGCTTCTCGCGAAGCCGGCGACCTTCCGTGTTTCCGTCCATGGCGCGGCTCCTGGCGGCGACCCTGGTCGCCAGCCGCGCATCTCGCGCCTTAGCGGGAAGACTGCTTCCCGAAAGTGCGATCCGCTGAGGCCACGTTCTGGAAAACGAAATCACTCGACATCGGATCACCTCCTTTCGATTTGTTGAACACTCCCCCATGATGGGGTGTCATCCGGCAAATGGCAAGGCGCGGCACCCGAAAATCCTGAACAAGCCTGCTTGTGCACTCGGGCGGCTTGCGGCCGGCCGATCGGGCAGGCAAGATCGAGCCGCTATTGTTCCGGGCCACTATTTTGCCGGGTAAGGGAGGACGGGGATGGAGGCAGCCGAGAGAGCGGCCCGGATTGTTCGGACGGTCATCGAGACGCTGAAGCCGGGTTTTGCGGTGAGGCTGTGGACAGGCGAGCGGATCGGCCCGGCTGCCGGCCCGGTGCTCACCATCAACGACCAGGACATCGTCTGGCAGATCGTACGTCGGCCCTCTTTTTCGACGCTGATCGAGATGTGGATTGCCAAGGCGGTCGACGTCGAAGACGGATCGCTGTTCGATTTCTACGCCTTGCCCACGCACGGCAAGCTCAGGACGAAGCTCAAGACATTGCCGAAGCTGGCGATCCTGCGCGACCTGCCGGCGGTGCTGTTTTCGCGAAAACAGATGACGACGCGAACCGATCTTTCCGGCCGCAATCCTTTCGTCAGCGGTTCGAGCAAGGAGGCGATCCAGCATCATTACGACATTTCCAACGCATTCTACCGGCTCTTCCTCGACGAGCGCATGGTCTATAGCTGCGGCTACTTCAAGGATTTCGCCAACGATATCGATCAGGCCCAGAGAGACAAGCTCGACCATATCTGCCGCAAGCTTCGGCTGAAGCCCGGCGATAGATTGCTCGACATCGGCTGCGGCTGGGGAGCGATGCTCATCCATGCGGTGAAGAATTATGGCGTCGTCGGCCACGGCGTCTCGCTATCGGAAGCACAGACCGAGCTCGCCCGTGAACGCATCCGCGCCGAGGGGCTGGAGGACCGCATCACCATCGAGATAAAGTCCTATGCCGAGCTGTCCGGCTCCTTCGACAAGATCTCGTCGATCGGCATGTTCGAGCATCTGGGGCTTGCCAACCATGCGGCCTATTTCTCGAGGATCCATCGCCTGCTCAAGCCGGGCGGCATCTATCTGCACCACGCCATCACCCGGCGCGACAAGGGCAGCTTGAAGAAGACGCTGCGCAAGGGGCCGGAATTCAAGGCGCTGATCAAATACATTTTTCCGGGCGGCGAACTCGATACGATCGGCATGACGCTCGGCAATCTCGAGGCGCACGGCTTCCTCGTCTACGACGTCGAAAATTTGCGCGAGCACTATGCGCGCACCTGCAGGCTATGGGCCGAGCGCCTCCACGCACGCTTCGATGAAGCTATCGCCGAGGTCGGCGAAGCCAAGGCGCGGCTCTGGCTGCTTTATCTCACCGGCTGCTCGATTACCTTCGAACGCGCCTCGGCGCAGGTTTTCCAGACCGTCGCCACAAGGCGCGCGCGTGGGCCGAGCGGCCTGCCGCCGACGCGGGCGGATTTGTACCGATAGCTACAGGAGGCGCATCGTGGCGCCGATCTCGACGCGGGCCGGTCGATCGACGGTGCAGTAGACGCCGAGGTTATGGGCGTTGTGGCGGACCAGGCTGCGCAGGATTGCCGGGTCGTGGTCGAACCCGTCCTGGCCAATGATGGTGAAGCCGCAGCGGCGGCACGGCTCGGAGATGGTCAGGAGCAGGTCGCCGATCGCTAGCTTGCGCCCGATCCATTCCGTCTCGGGGAACGATCCCTCGACCTCCGGCATATCGACGACGATGTTGGGGCGGAAGCGGCGCGCGTCGGCGGTGCCCTCTGGATGCAGCACTTTCAAACGCGCCAGTGAGGCGGTGGTCAGCAGATGAATAGGGGCTTTGACGTAGCGTTCCGTCAGCAGAAGGCCGGCGTAATCCGGAGCCGCATTTTCCCGACGGAACGGCCGGATGGAAGCCGCAAAGCCGAGATAGGCGCAAATGGCGCGATCACTTTGCGCGCCAGGTGCCGAAAGCCAGCGTCCGTCGGGGATGGCGACCTCCAGCCTGCCGGCCTGCGACAGCCGGGTGCGGATGCGGGGCACCTTGTGCCATTTCGCTTCGCGGTCGGGCCGTGCGATTTCATCGGTCGAGATATCGACAAGACCAAACAGGCGGTCGCCTTCGACGGTATGCCAGTCGACGGAGATCGCCTGCTGAAACTCGCCGGCGAGCGAGCTCGCGGGATAGCGCCAAAGCTCGGTGACGGCGCCCAATGCGGGTTGCATCAGCCCTTCTTGTTTTGCCGGTTGGCGATAAGGTCGTCGACGACCGCCGGATCGGCCAGCGTCGAGGTATCGCCGAGCGCGGCAAAATCATCCTCGGCGATCTTGCGCAGGATGCGCCGCATGATCTTGCCGGAACGCGTCTTCGGCAGACCGGGCGCGAACTGGATCTTGTCGGGCGAAGCGATGGCGCCGATCTCCTTGCGGACATGGGCGACGAGCTCCTGGCGCAATTCCTCGCTTGGCGTTTCGCCGGCCATCAGCGTGACATAGCAGTAGATGCCCTGGCCCTTGATATCGTGCGGGTAGCCGACGACGGCGGCCTCCGAGACCTTCCCATGCGAAACCAGCGCCGACTCGACCTCGGCGGTGCCCATGCGGTGGCCGGAGACGTTGATGACGTCGTCGACGCGGCCGGTGATCCAGTAGTAGCCGTCAGCATCGCGGCGGCAGCCGTCGCCGGTGAAGTATCTGCCCTTGTAGGTCGAGAAATAGGTCTGCACGAAGCGGTCGTGATCGCCATAGACGGTGCGCGTCTGGCCCGGCCATGAGTCGGCAATACAAAGATTGCCGCTGGCTTCGCCTTCGAGCACCTTGCCGTCGGTATCGACCAGCAGCGGCTTGACGCCAAAGAAGGGCCGCGTCGCCGAACCCGCCTTGAGGTCGGTGGCGCCCGGAACCGGCGTGATCATGATGCCGCCGGTCTCGGTCTGCCACCAGGTATCGACGATCGGCACCTTGCCGTTGCCGACGACGTTGAAATACCACTCCCAGGCTTCCGGATTGATCGGCTCGCCGACGGTGCCGAGCACGCGCAGCGACTTGCGCGACGTTTTGGTGACATGGGCATCGCCGGCGCCCATCAGCGCGCGCAACGCCGTCGGCGCCGTGTAGAAGATGTTGACCTTGTGCTTGTCGATCACGTCCCAGAAACGCGACTGCGACGGGTAGTTCGGCACGCCTTCGAATATCAGCGTGGTGGCGCCGTTGGCGAGCGGCCCGTAGACGATATAGCTGTGGCCGGTGACCCAGCCGACATCGGCGGTGCACCAGTAGATATCGCCGTCATGATAGTCGAAGACATATTGGTGGGTCATCGAGACATAGACGAGATAGCCGGCGGTGGTGTGCAGCACGCCCTTCGGCTTGCCGGTCGAGCCGGATGTGTAGAGGATGAACAGCGGGTCCTCGGCGTTCATCTTCTCGGGCTTGCATTCGGCCTTAACCGTGGCGACCTCGTCATGGTACCAGACGTCGCGCCCGGCGGCCCAGCCGGTCTTGCCGCCGGTGCGGCGCACGACCAAGACCTTTTCGACTTTCGTTCCGGCCTTGGCGGCGATCTCGATCGCCTTGTCGGTGTTCTCCTTCAGCGGGATAGGCTTGCCGCCCCGCAGGCCTTCGTCGGCGGTGATGACGAAGGTCGACTTGCAGTCATCGATGCGTCCGGCCAGCGCATCCGGCGAAAAGCCGCCGAAGACGACCGAATGAATGGCGCCGATGCGCGTGCAGGCGAGCATCGCATAAGCGGCCTCCGGGATCATCGGCATGTAGATGGTTACGCGGTCGCCCTTCTTGATGCCGTGCTTTTTCATCACATTGGCGAGGCGGCAGACATGCGCGTAAAGCTCGTTATAGGTGATCTTCCTGTCGTCGTAGGGATTGTCGCCTTCCCAGATGATGGCGGTCTGTTCGCCGCGCTTCTTCAGATGCCGGTCGATGCAGTTCCAGGAAACGTTGGTCTGGCCATCCTCGAACCATTTGATTGAGACCTGGCCGTCGAAGGACGTGTTCTTGACCTTGCTGTAGGGCTTGAACCAGTCGATGCGCTTGCCGTGCTTGCCCCAGAACTTGTCCGGGTTCTTGACACTGTCGGCGTACCATTTCAGGTAGGTGTCGTTGTCAATCAGCGCGTTCTTCTTCCACGCCGGCTGGACGCGATGGACATGAACATCGGACATTTCTTCGCCTTCCTCCCCAAAACCAAACCGCCGGCTTGACTGCCGGCAGGATCGCGGCGATGCGGCCGCGAATTCGCGCGCATTATTAACAGTTCGGCCGCGACGGCAACATTAGACGTTGGATTCGCGCGGCGGGATGCCGCAGGTGCTTTGCCGGGTCGTGTCAGCACTCTCGTGAGGCGGCTGCTAAGCGCATGTTTTTGCGGGAGGAATCTGGTTCGATCATAGAAATATCAATAGACGATTAAGCAAATGGGGTGCACAATTTCAGCCTGGGAGGAAGGAGAATCAACCAGGGGACCGCAATGCGCGACCATTCCGAAATGGACCTGATGCTCAAGGGCTATGGCTTGACCACGGCCAAGATTCTTTATCATTTTCCAGATCATCCGCATCTGCTGCAGAGCTTCATCTGGCAGGATTACGACATCGCCCCGAAATTTCCCGTGCTGATCCGTTTCATCGAGTTCTGGAAGGCCAAGCTCGAAGGCCCGCTGCATTCGGTCAGCTACACGCACCAGAAGCTGATCGCGCCGAACGAATGGCGCAAGGTCGACGGCGAGTTCGTTCTGCATTAGCCGGGCGGGCGGCAGCCTGGGAGCCGCCGCCCAGCTTTTGGAGCGTCAGACTGCGGGCGGGTTCAGCCGGGCAAAACCCTCCTGCCGGCGATAGGGAAAATACGGATAGGGTGCGGTGACCTCACTTGCCGTGTCGAGCTTCTTCATCTGCTCGGCTGTCAACGACCAGCCGACGGCGCCGAGATTCTGGCGCAACTGCTCCTCGTTGCGCGCGCCGACGATGACGGAGGCGACGGTCGGCCGCTGCAGCAGCCAATTGATGGCGATCTGCGGTATGGTCTTGCCGGCTTCCTCGGCGACAACATCAAGCGCGTCGACGACCCGATAGAGATGCTCATCCTCGACGGGCGGTCCGAAGCTTGCCGTGTCGTGCAGCCGGCTTTTCTCAGGCAGCTTCTGGCCACGGCGGATCTTGCCGGTCAGGCGGCCCCAGCCGAGCGGGCTCCACACCAGCGCACCGACACCCTGGTCGAGGCCGAGCGGCATCAACTCCCATTCATAGTCGCGTCCGACCAGCGAGTAAAAGACCTGATGGGCGACGTATCGGGGATAGCCGTATCTGCCCGCCAGGCCGAGCGATTTCATCACTTGCCAGCCGGAAAAATTGGAGACGCCGACATAACGCAGTTTGCCGGCGCGCACGAGACTGTCCAGTGTCGACAGCACCTCCTCGATCGGTGTTGCTGCGTCGAAGGCGTGCAGTTGCAGCAGGTCGATGTAGTCGGTGCCAAGGCGCCCCAGCGCGTCTTCGACGGCCTTGATCAGGCGTGAACGTGACGATCCGGCATCGTTGGGACCGTCGCCCATCGGCAGCGAGGTCTTGGTCGAGATCAGCACGGCGTCGCGGCGGCCCTTGATGGCAGCGCCGAGCACTTGTTCGGAAGCGCCATTCGAATAGACGTCGGCGGTGTCGAACAGGTAGACGCCGGCCTCAAGGCAGATGTCGACCAGCCGCCGTGCTTCCGTCGCATCGCTGTTGCCCCAGGCGCCGAACAGCGGGCCTGAACCGCCGAAGGTTCCAGCGCCGAACGAGAGCGCCGGGACCTTCAGGCCTGATGCGCCAAGATTTCGATAATCCATGGGTTTGCTCCTTGTGGAAGGATGGCTGTTTCAAAGATTGGTTGAGGTTTGCGTTCTATGACCGCGCGATTTCCGGTGTAGCGAGGACAGGATCTCGGTCGAGACGCAGCGCAAACGCCGCCACGGCAAGCGCTGAAAGTGGCAACAGCGCCGCGACCCAGGTGACGGCACCGAGGCCGGGACCATGGGCGATGACCACGCCGCCGAGCCAGGCGCCGGCCGCATTGCCGAGGTTGAAGGCGGCGATGTTGAAGGATGAAGCTAGGCTCTGGCCGGCGCCTTGCGCTTTCTGCAACACCCATAACTGTAGCGGCGCGACGGTGGCGAAGGCGGCGGCGCCGAGCAGGCCGACATAGATAACGGCCATGACCTGGCTGTGCAGGGCGAAGGTCATGGTGCCGAGCACCAGCGCCAGCACGACGAGACTGCCGAGAACGGACGGTACCAACCAGCGGTCGGCGAACTTGCCGCCGGCGAGGTTGCCAGCGATGAGGCCGCCGCCGAAGACCAGCAGGATCGGCGACACCGCTGCCTCGTCAAAACCGGTGATCTCGGTCAGCAACGGGGCGATGTAGGTGAAGACGGCGAAGACGCCGGCATAGCCAAGCACGGTGGTAGCAAAGCCAAGCAGGACCGGCGTGCGGCCGAGCAAGGCGAGATCGGCGCGCAAATTGCTCTTCTCAGGCTCTGTTCGGCTGCGCGGCACCAGCAGCAGAATGATGGCAAAGGCGGCGATGCCGACCAGGGTCACCGCCCAGAAGGTCGCGCGCCAGCCGAAGGCTTGGCCGAGCCATGTGCCGAAGGGCACGCCGAGGATGTTGGCGATGGTCAGGCCGGTGAACATCAGGGCGATCGCCGAGGCTTTCTTGTTGGGCGCCACCAGTCCGGTCGCCACGACCGAGCCGACGCCGAAGAAGGTGCCGTGGGCGAAGGCGGTCAGTACGCGCGCACCCATCAGCGTCCAGTAGTCTGGGGCAAGCGCACAAGCGAGGTTGCCCAGCGTGAAGATCGCCATCAGCGCCAGAAGCACGGTCTTGCGCGGCCAACGGCCGGTCGCGATCGTCAGCAGCGGCGCGCCGATGACGACGCCCAGCGCATAGCCGGAAATCAGCTGGCCGGAAGCCGAGATCGAGACGCCGAGATCAGTGCTGACGTCGAGCAGCAGGCCCATGATGACGAATTCGGTGACGCCGATGCCAAAGGCACCGGCGGCAAGAGCGTAAAGAGCAAGGGGCATGGCGGTTCCCACTTCGATGACGACCAGTTTTGACGACGGGCGCCGTGTCCTCCCACGCCCCGATCCGGAAGATCGTGCCGCGATGTGCTGTGAACCAGCCTTGCATCGGGCACATCGTCTGTGAAATAGATTCACCAATGGCCAGGCCCGACATCAATCGCTCCGGCGAGATCGAAGTGTTCGTCCGCGTCGTCGAGGCGGGCAGCTTTTCAGCCGCTGCCCGCGCGTTGCGGATGACGCCGTCGGCGGTGAGCAAGCTGATCGCGCGGCTGGAGGCGCGGCTTGGTACGCGGCTGGTCAGCCGTTCGACGCGCAAGCTGCAACTGACGCCGGAGGGGGCGGCGTTCTTCGACAGCGGCGTGCGCGTCCTGGCCGACATGGCGGCGGCCGAGCGCGAGGCAGCGGCGGGTGCCGCGCCGCGTGGCCGGCTGCGGATCAACAGCTACGTGCCTTTCGGGCAGCATCGGCTGATCCCGCTTTTGCCGCGTTTCCTAGAGCGCTACCCCGAAATCTCGGTCGATCTGGTGTTGACCGACGATGTCATCGACCTGATGGAGGAGCGCGCTGACGTCGCCATCCGCGCCGGGCCGCTCGGCGAATCACGGCTGGTGGCGCGCAAGCTCGGGCAGAGCCGGGTGGTCGTCGTTGCGGCGCCATCGTATCTCGAAGCGCGTGGCACGCCCAAGACGCCCGCCGACCTCGATCGTCACAACCGGATGGGCTTCCGTTTCGTTCGTCACCTCGAGGGCTGGCCTTTTATCGACGCGGCCGGCAAACCGATCACCCTGTCGATCATCGGAAATACGCTGGTCAGCGACGGCGAGGCGATGCGGCTGATGGCGCTCTCGGGGGCGGGCATCGCCCGGCTGGCACGCTGGCATGTGGAGGCCGACATTGCCGCCGGCCGGCTGCTGCCGCTGCTGGAAGAGTTCAATCCCGGCGACGAGGAACTCACCCACGCCGTCTATGTCGGCCAAGGCAAGTATCTGCCGGCGCGGGTGCGGGCGTTTTTGGACTTTTTGGTCGAGACTGTCCGGCTGACTTGAGCCCAAAAAAAGATCGGGAGCCTGCCGGCTCCCGAAGCATCGAATCGAAGGTAAATTGAACTACTTTTTCGGCACAAAGGGCGCCGGCCGCCGGCCGGCCGCCTGACGCTCCAGCATCCAGCCGGGGTATTCGGCGGGCAGGGCACTGACTTCGTCGAGGCGAACAAGATCATCGGCATCGAGCTGCAACTCGGTGGCTGCAAGGTTCTGTTCCAGCTGCTCGATGCGGCTGGCGCCGATGATGACGCTCATCACGAATGGCTTGGCCAGGACATAGCCGAGCGCCACCGTGGCGACGCTGACGCCGTGCTTGACGGCGATCTCGCGCATGACAGCGACCGCTGCCCAGGCACGGTCCTCATTGACCGGCGGGAAATTGAAGCTGGCGCGGCGGCCCTCGCCATTGCCGGGGGCGCCCGGTCCGTATTTGCCGGAGAGCAGGCCGCCAGCCATCGGCGACCAGACCATCAGCCCGAGCTTCTCCTCGTTGAGCAGCGGCACGATTTCGCGCTCGAGATCGCGGCCGGCGATCGAGTAATACGACTGCACGGTCTCGAAGCGGGCAAAGCCCTTGCGCTCGGCAATACCCAGCGCCTTGGCGATGCGCCAAGCCTGCCAGTTCGAGACGCCGACATAGCGGACCTTGCCGGCGGCAACCAGGTCGTCGAGCGCCCGCAGCGTTTCGTCGATCGGCGTCACCGTGTCGGTGCCGTGCAGCTGGTAGAGATCGATGTGATCGAGCTGCAGCCGCTCGAGGCTGCCTTCGACCGAATCCATGATGTGGCCGCGCGAGGAACCGCGCTGGTTCGGGCCGCCGCCCATGGCGCCATGAACCTTGGTGGCGATGATCACGTCCTGACGGTTGACGCCAAGGTTCCTGAGCGACTGGCCGAGAAGCCGTTCCGAGGCGCCGAAGGAATAGACATCCGCCGTGTCGAAGAAATTGACGCCGGCGGCGAGCGAGCGGGCAACGATCTCGTCGACGCCCTTCTGGTCGAGGCTGGCGATCAGGCCCCATTGGGCATTCTCGCCGGCCGCGCCGAACGTCATCGTGCCGAGGCAAAGTTCGGAGACGAACATCCCCGTATTTCCAAGTTGATTGTAACGCATGGTGGCTCCAGACGGGTTGAGAATAACTCGACCGATATAGGAACGAAACGTTCCGTTTCTATACGCTGGCTTAGTCAATGTCAGCCTGTGGCCTAAGGTCGGCTGCGCCTCATCTGGCGCCGAAAATCGCCGATCCAACCCTGACACTGGTCGCGCCGAAGGCGATCGCGATTTCGTAGTCGCCGGACATGCCCATGGAGAGCTTGTCGACGCCGGCCTCAAGCCCAAGCTTTTCCAGCAGCGCGAAATGCGGACCGGGGTTCTCGTCGGCCGGCGGAATGCACATCAGCCCTTCGATGGCGAGGGCGTGAACCGAGCGGCAACGGGCCACGAAGGCGACAGCCTCGCGCGGCTCGATGCCGGCCTTTTGCGGCTCGGAGCCGGTGTTGACCTGGACATAGAGCCTTGGTGACCGGCCTTGCCTGGCGATCTCCTTGGCCAGCTCTGCGGCGATCTTTTCACGGTCGACGGTTTCGATGACGTCGAACAATGCCACCGCTTCCTTGGCCTTGTTCGATTGCAGCGGACCGATCAGATGCAGCTCGATGTCGGAAAATGCCTCCTTCAGCACCGGCCATTTGGCTTGTGCTTCCTGGACGCGGTTTTCGCCGAAGACGCGCTGGCCGGCCTCGATAATCGGGCGGATGTCGGCGGCGTCGAAGGTTTTCGAGACTGCGACCAGCGTCACCGCTCCGGCCTCGCGGCCTGCCTCGCGCTCGGCGGCAGCGATCCTTGCCTTGACCGTGAAAAGCTGTTCGACGGCGCTCGCCATGCCTATATCCTGCCTGTGTTTGGCTTTTCGCCGGATCGCCGCAGTTGACGGGTCCGGCAATCCATGGTGAACACCGCGACGACATTTCCTGAGCCGCCCGGGCATTGTCCGGCGGCTCGCGCATGCTTTTAAGTGAAAAACACCCGATGGCAACCGAACGATACAATCCGCGCGCGTCAGAGCCCAAATGGCAGAAGGCCTGGGACGCCAAGAAGCTGTTCGAAGCCGACAATGACGACCCGCGCCCGAAATACTACGTGCTGGAGATGTTCCCGTATCCGTCGGGGCGCATCCATATCGGCCATACCCGCAACTATACGATGGGCGACGTGGTGGCGCGCTACAAGCGGGCCAAGGGTTTCAACGTGCTGCACCCGATGGGCTGGGACGCCTTTGGCATGCCAGCCGAAAACGCGGCGATGCAGAACAAGGTCCATCCCAAGGACTGGACCTATCAGAACATTGCCGCCATGCGCGAGCAGCTCAAGGTCATGGGCCTGTCGCTCGATTGGGCGCGCGAGTTCGCCACCTGCGATGTCGACTACTATCACCGCCAGCAGATGCTGTTCCTCGATTTCGTCGAGAAGGGGCTGGTGACGCGCAAATCCTCCAAGGTCAACTGGGATCCGGAGGACATGACGGTGCTTGCCAACGAGCAGGTCATCGACGGACGCGGCTGGCGCTCAGGCGCGCTGGTGGAACAGCGCGAGCTGACGCAGTGGTTCTTCAAGATCACCGATTACGCGCAGGATCTGCTGGATTCGCTCGATCAGCTCGACGACTGGCCGGAAAAAGTAAAGCTGATGCAGGCGAACTGGATCGGCCGTTCGGAAGGGCTGCTGATCCGCTGGCCGCTGGCCAAGACAGTCGGCGGCGAGCATGAGCTCGAAGTCTATACGACCAGGCCCGACACCATCTTCGGCGCGTCCTTCATGGCGATTGCGGCCGACCATCCGCTGGCCAAAAAGGCCGCCGAGGACAATCCGGCGGTGGCAAAGTTCATCGACGAAGTCCGCCATATGGGCACTTCGGTGGCGGCATTGGAGACGGCCGAGAAGAAGGGTTTCGATACCGGCATTCGCGTCGTCCATCCGTTCGACGAGAGGTGGACGCTACCCGTCTACGTCGCCAATTTCGTGCTGATGGACTATGGCACCGGCGCCATCTTCGGCTGCCCGGCACATGACCAGCGCGACCTCGACTTCGCCAACAGATACGGCCTTCCGGTCATCCCGGTGGTGATGCCGGAAGGCGAGAATCAAGGAAGCTTCCAGGTCATCGACGAGGCTTATGTCGATGATGGCGCGATGATCAATTCGCGCTTCCTCGACGGCATGAAGCCGGATCAGGCATTCGACGAGGTGGCAAAGCTGCTGGAACAAAGGACCATCGGCAACCGGCCGATGGCAGAGCGCAAGGTGAATTTCCGCCTGCGCGACTGGGGCATTTCGCGCCAGCGCTATTGGGGCTGCCCGATCCCGATGATCCATTGCGAGGATTGCGGCGTGGTGCCGGTGCCGAAGGCCGACCTGCCGGTCAAGCTGCCGGACGACATCGAGTTCGACCGGCCGGGCAATCCGCTCGATCGCCATCCGACATGGCGGCACGTCAAATGCCCGCGTTGCGGCAAGGATGCGCGGCGCGAAACCGACACGATGGACACATTTGTCGATTCTTCGTGGTATTTCGCGCGCTTCACGGCGCCGTGGGCAAACAATCCGACCGACCCCGAGGCCGCGACTGAATGGCTGCCGGTCGACCAGTATATTGGCGGTATTGAGCATGCGATCCTGCATTTGCTCTATTCGCGCTTTTTCACCCGCGCCATGCGCGAGACCGGCCATGTCGATCTCGCCGAGCCGTTCAGGGGCCTGTTCACGCAAGGCATGGTGGTGCACGAGACCTATCGGGTTGGCGGCGCCTCGAACGGCCGCTGGCTTGCGCCAAGCGAGGTCAGGCTGGAAGACGCCGACGGCAAGCGCCGCGCCTTCGAAATCGCCACCGGCGAAGAGGCGGTGATCGGTCCGCTCGAAAAAATGTCGAAGTCGAAGAAGAATACGGTGAGTCCGGAAGAGATCACCGACGGCTACGGCGCCGATACGGCGCGCTGGTTCATGCTGTCGGACTCGCCGCCCGAGCGCGATGTCGAATGGACCGACGAGGGTGCGGCCGGCGCGCATCGCTTCATCCAGCGCATCTGGCGCCTGGTGTCGACGGCTGCCGAATCGCTCGCCGGAGTCCGGCCAGAGGCGGCGAAGGACGGCGAGGCCGGGACAGTGTCCAAGGCCGCGCACAAGATCCTGAAGTCGGTCGGCGAGGATATCGAAAAGCTCGCCTTCAACCGCGCCATCGCCCGCGTCTACGAGCTCGCCAATGCCTTGACCGTGCCGCTCAACGAGGCGGCAGAGGGCAAAGCCGGTCCGGCGCTGCAAGCGGCCTGCCGTGAGGCCGTCGAGATCCTGGTGCACCTGATCGCGCCGGTCATGCCGCATCTGGCCGAGGAGTGCTGGCAGACGCTCGGCGGCACCGACCTTGTCGCCGAACGGCCCTGGCCGGACTACGATGCCTCGCTTGTCGTCGACGCCGAGATCGTGCTGCCGGTCCAGGTCAACGGCAAGAAACGCGGCGATTTGACAATTGCCCGTGACGCGGACCAAGGTGCGGTCGAAAAAGCGGTTCTGGCTCTCGACTTCGTGCAGAAAGCGCTCGAAGGTAAGGCGCCGCGCAAGGTGATCATCGTGCCGCAGAGGATCGTCAATGTCGTTGCCTGAGCCGCGAAAGACAGAGCTGACGCTGCGCCGTATCGTGCTTTGCGGGCTGCTCGCCTCGGTGGCGCTGGTTTCCGCCTGCACGGTCCGGCCGCTCTATTCGAGCGCGCCGCTGATCGCCGGCTCGCAGGTCGGCGCCGTTGCCGAGCTGGCATCGATCTCGGTCAAGCCGGTCAAGACCCGCTACGCCCAGCAGGTCCGCAACAATTTGATCTTCGCGCTCGGCCAGGGCGCCGGCGAGCCGGCTTCGCCGGTCTATTCGCTTGATCTCGGCGTCTCCGAACTCGTCGAATCGGCGGCAATCGAGCAGGTCACGACCGACGAAGACGAGCCGACCGCCGGCACTGTAACGCTGACCGCCAACTATGTGCTCAGCGATGCCAAGACGGGCACGGTCATAGCGAGGGGCAAGCGCTCGATTCCGTCGTCATACGACAGGCCGCGCCAGGAATTCGCGTCATACCGGGCCCAGATCGACGCCGAGAACCGTGCGGCGCGCGAGCTGGCAGATGTGCTGCGGCTGTCGATCGCCCAGGATCTGATCAAGCACGGCAAGCCGGCGGCAAGCTAGGTCTTTCCGGAGTGCGCAATCTGCAAAAAAAGGCCGATTGCTCGGCCTTTTTTTGTTCGTAGGATAGTCGCTTCAGCCGATCTTCTGCCCGGTCTTTGCCCAGTCGGCGAGGAACAGTTCCAGGCCCTTGTCGGTCAGCGGGTGTTTGACCAGTGCCTTGAGCGTCGCCGGCGGCGCGGTGATGACATCGGCACCGATCAGCGCCGCCTGCTTGACATGGTTCACGGTGCGCACAGAAGCGGTCAGGATCTCGGTCTGGAAGTCATAATTGTCGTAGATGGTGCGGATATCGGCAATCAGCTCCATGCCGTCCCAGCCGCTGTCGTCGATGCGGCCGACGAAGGGCGAGATGAAGGAGGCGCCGGCCTTGGCGGCGAGCAGCGCCTGGGTGGCCGAGAAGCACAGCGTGACGTTGACCATGCGGCCGTCCGACCGGATGTCCTTGCAGGCTCGCAGGCCGTCGAGCGTCAGCGGCACCTTGATGCAGACATTGTCGGCGATCCTGGCCAGGATCTTGGCCTCCGCCATCATGTCCTTGTATTCGGTGGCGACGACTTCGGCCGAGACCGGGCCCTTGACGATCTCGCAGATCTCTCTTGTGACGTCGGCGATCTTGCCGCCGGATTTCAGGATCAGCGACGGATTGGTGGTTACGCCGTCGAGCAGCCCCAAATCGTTCAGCTCGCGGATTTCCTTGACATCGGCGGTGTCGACAAAAAATTTCATGGCGGTCTCCTGAAGATTTTTCATGTGCACGTCATGCACATTCGGGGTCGGACTTTGATCTAGACCAAAGTCGGGGCAAGGTCACGCCTCATGATCGAAGATTCGCCCTTTGTCGCGGCCGCACCGGTGCTGGTGCCGATGCCCGCCGAGCGCCCCTACACCTATGCCGTGCCGGCTGGCATGCGCGTGGTGCCGGGCTCGATCGTGCGCGTTCCGCTTGGGCCCCGCCAGGTCGCCGGCATCGTCTGGGACGGCGCCGTCGAAAAGGTCGACGCGAAGAAATTGCGGCCGATCGAGCAGGTTTTCGACTGCCCGCCGATCGACCGCGCGATGCGGCGTTTTGTCGATTGGGTGGCGCAGTACACGCTGTCGCCGCCCGGCATGGTGGCGCGCATGCTGCTCAGGGCGCCGGAGGCGTTCGACCCGGAGCCGTGGATCGAAGGGCTGCAGCGCACCTTCGCCAAGCCCGACCGGATGACGGAGGCGAGGACGCGCGTGCTGGAGACGGCCGAAGGCGGACTTGCCTGGACGCGATCCGGCCTGGCGCATGCGGCAGGCGTGTCGTCGACGGTGGTGGACGGGCTGCGGGCGCAGGGCGTATTCGAGACGGTGATGATCCCGCCGCGGCCGGTGGTCGCAGCACCCGATCCCGGCTACGCCGTGCCTTCACTGATGCCGGACCAGAGCGAAGCAGCCGAGATGCTGCGCACCAACGTCGCGACCGGCACATTCGGCGTCACCCTGCTCGATGGTGTAACCGGATCCGGCAAGACGGAGGTCTATTTCGAGGCGGTTGCGGCCGCGCTCGATCGCGGCAAGCAGGTGCTGATCCTGCTGCCGGAAATTTCGCTGACCCACGCTTTTCTCGAACGCTTCCAGGAGCGGTTCGGTGCCAAGCCGGCGGAATGGCACTCGGATCTGCCGCCAAGGATGCGCGAAAAGGTCTGGCGGCAGGTAGCGGAAGGCGGCGTGCGGGTCGTCGCCGGCGCGCGCTCGGCGCTGTTCCTGCCGTTCAGGGAGCTTGGATTGATCGTCGTCGACGAAGAGCACGATCCCGCCTACAAGCAGGAGGATCGCGTCTTTTACAACGCGCGCGACATGGCCGTGGTGCGCGGCCATATCGGCGGCTTTCCGGTCGTGCTCGCCTCGGCGACACCGTCGGTCGAAAGCCGGGTCAATGCCAGCCAGGGCCGCTACAGCAGGGCGGTGCTTTCGGCGCGCTTTGCCGAGGCGGCACTTCCCGATCTCAAGACGATCGACATGCGCCGCGCGCCGCCGGCACGCGGCGGTTTCCTGTCGCCGGTGCTGCTCGGCCATATGCGGCAGACGCTGGAAAGAAAGGAACAGTCGCTGCTGTTCCTCAACAGGCGCGGTTATGCGCCGCTGACGCTCTGCCGGGTCTGCGGCCACCGCTTTGGCTGTCCGGTCTGCTCGGCCTGGCTGGTCGAGCACCGCTTTCGCGGCCAGCTCGTCTGCCACCACTGCGGGCACAATGAACGCCGGCCCGAAGCCTGTCCGGAATGCGGCACGCTCGATCATCTGGTCGCCTGCGGGCCGGGCGTCGAGCGCATCGCCGAGGAGGTCGTCGCGCATTTCCCCGATGCCCGCACCATCGTCTTGTCGTCCGACCTGATGGGCGGCGTGCGGCGGCTGCGGCTCGAGCTTGAAGCCATCGCCAACGGCGAGGCCGACATCGTTATCGGCACGCAACTCGTAGCCAAGGGCCATAATTTCCCCAACATGACGCTGGTCGGTGTGGTCGATGCCGATCTCGGCCTTGCCAATGGCGACCCGCGCGCCGCCGAGCGCACCTTCCAACTGCTCAGCCAGGTGACCGGCCGCGCCGGCCGCACCGGCAAGACAAGCCTCGGCCTGCTGCAGACCTTCCAACCCGACCACCCGGTGATGCGCGCGATCGTCTCAGGCGATGCCGAGGCCTTCTACGAGCGCGAGATCGCCGAGCGTGAGCGGGCGGCGCTGCCGCCCTTCGGCAGGCTCGCCGGCGTCATCGTCAGCGCGGCGACACGGGCCGAAGCCGAAGGGCACGCCCGTGGCCTGCGTCGCGCCGCGCCGCAAGCCACCGACCTGTTCGTGCTCGGCCCGGCCGAGGCGCCGCTGTCATTGATCGGCGGCCGCCATCGCTTTCGCCTGCTGATCCAGGGCGAACGGCGCGCCGACATGCAAGGGTTCATTCGCACCATGCTGGCCGAGGGGCCGAAGATAAGGGGCTCGGTGCGAGTCCAGGTCGACATCGACCCGCAGAGCTTCTTGTGAAGGGGCTCAGAGGACAGGCTTCCGCAAATTGCCGATGCCCATCTGGCGTATGTCTCTTGCTTCGCTAGAATGCCGGAAATTTCGACTATGCATTTAAGAGGGGACAAGATGGAATTTGCGTTTCCGTGGCCGATGAGCCAGGGCGAGTGGCTGGCGTGGTCGAGCGCGGTCGCGACCCTATTGCTCGGCCTATTGCTATTCCTGGCGCCACAGCTGGCATTCCGCATCCTGCGGCTGCAGGTCAGACCGGAGAAGGCAGCGGCGATCGCCGAGGGGCGCGGCCGGATGTCGGGCTTCTATCTCGGCGTCAGCCTGTGCTGCATCCTCCTGGCGCAGCCGCTGCTCTATATGGCGCTCGGCTTCTCCTGGCTGTTCACCGCCTTCGGCCGGCTGCTGTCGATGATGTCGGACGGCGCCAACACGCCGTTCAACTGGGCTTCCATTGTCGTCGAACTGGTGCTGGCGGCGCTGCCGCTTGCCTTCGCCTTCGGCTTTTTGCCCTGAATCAGGGATCAATCCGGGGTTGGTTGCTGAACTCGCCCGGCGGATGCGACAATAGTGCCTGAAAACCATGCCGGACGACGCATTGCGGTCTGAAAATGCCTGTGCTAGACGGCAATCGACTTTCGACCGGGGATAGCGGAAGCCGCGCCTCCGTGCTTGGAAAAATGCAGTAAGGTCAAAGATTTAGCCAGAGTTTTTGCTCGCGCCAACAATCTGCGGCCTGTCAGACAAGAGAAAAGACGGTCCGTGGCCCAATCGTCATCGCCAATCTCAGGTGTCGCAGAACGCTATGCGGGTTCGCTGTTCGAACTCGCGCTGCAGACCAATTCGGTCGCCAGCGTCGAGGCCGACCTCAACAGGTTCGAAACGATGCTCGAAGGCAGCGCTGACCTTTCGCGGCTGATCAGGAGCCCTGTCTTCTCCAGCGAGGACCAGGCCAAGGCGATCGCCGCGATCGCCGACAAAGCGGGGATCACCGGCCTCACCGGCAATTTCCTGCGCGTCGTTGCCCAGAATCGCCGGCTGTTTGCCGTGCCCGGCATGATCAAGGCGTTCCGCCAGATCGCCGCCGAACACCGCGGCGAGACCGCCGCCGAGGTCACCTCGGCGCATGCGCTGACGCCTGCCCAGGAAACCGAGCTGAAAGCAGCGCTGAAAAGCGTCGCCGGCAAGGACGTGGCGATCACGGTCACCGTCGATCCGTCGCTGCTCGGCGGACTGGTGGTCAAGATCGGCCCGCGCCAGATCGATACGTCGCTCAAAACCAAACTCAATTCGCTCAAGCTTGCACTGAAAGAGGTCGGCTGATGGACATCCGCGCCGCGGAAATTTCCGCAATTCTGAAAGACCAGATCAAGAATTTCGGCAAGGAGGCCGAGGTCTCCGAAGTCGGCCAGGTGCTGTCCGTCGGTGACGGTATCGCCCGCGTCTACGGCCTCGACAATGTCCAGGCCGGCGAGATGGTCGAGTTCCCCGGCGGCATCCGCGGCATGGCGCTCAACCTCGAAGCCGACAATGTCGGCGTTGTCATCTTCGGCGCCGACCGCGACATCAAGGAAGGCGACACCGTCAAGCGCACCGGCGCCATCGTCGATGCGCCCGTCGGCATGGGCCTGCTCGGCCGCGTCGTCGACGCGCTCGGCAACCCGATTGACGGCAAAGGCCCGATCCGGGCCACCGAACGCAAGCGCGTCGACGTCAAGGCGCCCGGCATCATCCCGCGCAAATCGGTGAACGAGCCGATGTCGACCGGCCTCAAGGCCATCGACGCGCTGATCCCGGTCGGCCGCGGCCAGCGCGAGCTGGTCATCGGCGACCGCCAGACCGGCAAGACCGCGATCATCCTCGACACCATGCTCAACCAGAAATCGGTGCACGACAACGGCCCTGAGAAGGAAAAGCTGTACTGCGTCTATGTCGCCGTCGGCCAGAAGCGCTCGACGGTGGCGCAGTTCGTCAAGGTCCTGGAAGAGCGCGGCGCGCTCGACTATTCGATCATCATCGCCGCGACCGCCTCCGATCCGGCGCCGATGCAGTTCCTGGCGCCGTTCACCGCCTGCACCATGGGCGAATATTTCCGTGACAACGGCATGCACGCGCTGATCAGCTACGACGACCTGTCGAAGCAGGCCGTCGCCTATCGCCAGATGTCGCTGCTGCTGCGCCGTCCGCCCGGCCGCGAAGCCTATCCGGGCGACGTCTTCTACCTGCACTCGCGCCTGCTCGAGCGCGCCGCCAAGCTCAATGACGAAAATGGCGGCGGGTCGCTGACGGCGCTGCCGATCATCGAAACGCAGGCCAACGACGTTTCGGCCTATATCCCGACCAACGTCATCTCGATCACCGACGGCCAGATCTTCCTGGAAACCAATCTGTTCTTCCAGGGCGTGCGCCCGGCGGTCAATGTCGGCCTGTCGGTGTCGCGCGTCGGCTCCTCGGCGCAGATCAAGGCGATGAAGCAGGTTGCCGGGTCAATCAAGGGCGAGCTCGCGCAGTACCGCGAAATGGCTGCTTTCGCGCAGTTCGGCTCCGACCTCGATGCCGCCACGCAACGCCTGCTCAACCGCGGCTCGCGTCTGACCGAGCTGTTGAAGCAGCCGCAATTCTCGCCTCTCAAAGTCGAGGAGCAGGTCGCGGTGATCTTCGCCGGCGTCAACGGCTATCTCGACAAGCTGGCGGTCAACCAGGTCGGCAAGTTCGAGCATGGTCTGTTGTCGCATATGCGCTCGGCCGGCAAGGACGTGCTCGACGGCATTCGCAAGGAGAAGGCGCTGTCCGACGATCTGCGCGCCAGGCTGAAGGCAGAAATCGACGCCTTCGCCAAGACCTTTGCTTGAGCAGGACGGACGGGATCAGGTTTGAAGCATGCCTTCGTTAAAAGACCTTCGTAACCGTATCGCCTCGGTCAAGGCGACGCAGAAGATCACCAAGGCGATGCAGATGGTCGCCGCGGCGAAGCTGCGTCGCGCGCAGGAAGCGGCGGAAGCGGCGCGTCCCTATTCGGAGCGCATGGGCGCGGTGCTGGCCAATATCACCCAGGCGATCGGCGGCGGCGGCGATGCCCCGGCGCTGATGACCGGCACCGGCAAGGACGACGTGCATCTGCTTGTCGTCTGCACGGCCGAACGCGGTCTGTGCGGCGGTTTCAATTCGCAGATCGCCCGCTTTGCCCGCGACCACATCCGCAAGCTTCTGGCCGACGGCAAGCAGGTCAAGATCATCTGCGTCGGCAAGAAGGGGTTCGACATATTGCGCCGCGACTACGGGGCGCTGATCATCGAGCGTGTCGACCTGCGCGAGGTCAAGACGCTGGGCTTCGTCAATGCCGATGCCATCGCCAAGAAGGTGATCCACCTGTTCAACGAAGGCGGCTTCGACATCTGCACGCTATTCTATTCGCAGTTCAAGTCGGTGATCAGCCAGATCCCGACGGCGCAGCAAATTGTCCCGGCGGGCGCGCCTGCGGCTGCCGCGGAAGTGAAGGACGGCGGCAGCGCCGTCTACGAATACGAGCCGGAGCCGGGCGAGATCCTCTCCGATCTCATCCCGCGCAACATTTCCGTGCAGGTTTTTCGCGCGCTGCTCGAGAATGCTGCCGGCGAGATGGGCGCCAAGATGAGCGCCATGGACAATGCGACGCGCAACGCCGGCGACATGATCAACAAATTGTCGATCACCTACAACCGCCAGCGGCAGGCGCAGATCACCAAGGAATTGATCGAAATCATTTCGGGCGCCGAGGCGCTCTAGGCACGCCCACAAGGAGGTCATCGACCTCAAGCGTGTGCGAAACAAAGAGACGAAAAGGGTAAAGACGATGGCGAAAGCAGCGACCCCCAAGACGGCAGCCCCTAAGGCCGCGGCACCAGCGAAGGCTTCGGCAGCAGCAAAGGCCGCTCCGGCCAAGAAGGCGGCAGCAACCAAGGCCGCCGCTGTGAATACGCCGGCCGCCACCATCAAGAAAACCGGCCTGGCAGGCAAGGTTCGCCAGGTCATCGGCGCCGTTGTCGACGTCCAGTTCGGCGAACATCTGCCGGCGATCCTGAACGCGCTTGAGACGATCAACGTCGGCAATCGCCTGGTGCTAGAGGTGGCTCAGCATCTGGGCGAAAACACCGTGCGCTGCATCGCCATGGACTCGACCGAAGGTCTGGTCCGCGGTCAGGACGTCTATGACACCGGTGCACCGATTACCGTGCCGGTCGGCCCGGGCATGCTCGGCCGCATCATCAACGTCATCGGCGAGCCGGTCGACGAGGCAGGCCCGGTCGACGGCATCGAGATGCGCTCGATCCACCAGCCGGCGCCGACCTATGTCGAGCAGTCGACGGAAGCGCAGATCCTGGTCACCGGCATCAAGGTGCTCGACCTGCTGGCCCCCTATGCCCGCGGCGGCAAGATCGGCCTGTTCGGCGGCGCCGGCGTCGGCAAAACGGTGCTGATCCAGGAACTGATCAACAACGTCGCCAAGGCGCATGGCGGCTTCTCGGTGTTCGCCGGCGTCGGCGAGCGGACCCGCGAAGGCAACGATCTCTATCACGAGTTCATCGAGTCCGGCGTCAACAAGAAGGGCGGCGGCGAAGGCTCCAAGGCGGCGCTCGTCTATGGCCAGATGAACGAGCCGCCGGGCGCCCGCGCCCGCGTCGGCCTGACCGGGCTGACGGTCGCCGAATATTTCCGCGACCAGGGCCAGGACGTGCTGTTCTTCGTGGACAACATCTTCCGCTTCACGCAGGCGGGCTCGGAAGTGTCGGCGCTGCTCGGCCGCATTCCTTCGGCCGTGGGCTACCAGCCGACGCTGGCGACCGACATGGGCGCGCTGCAGGAGCGTATTACCACGACGACCAAGGGCTCGATCACCTCGGTGCAGGCGATCTATGTGCCGGCCGACGATCTGACCGACCCGGCGCCGGCGACCTCGTTCGCCCACCTCGACGCGACGACCGTGCTCAACCGCGCGATTTCGGAGAAGGGCATCTATCCGGCGGTCGATCCGCTCGATTCGACTTCGCGCATGCTCGACCCGATGGTCGTCGGCGAAGAGCATTACCAGGTCGCGCGCCAGGTGCAGTCGATCCTTCAGCGCTATAAGTCGCTGCAGGATATCATCGCCATCCTAGGCATGGACGAGCTGTCGGAAGAGGACAAGCAGACGGTTGCCCGCGCCCGCAAGATCGAGCGCTTCCTGTCGCAGCCCTTCTTCGTCGCCGAAGTGTTCACCGGCGCGCCGGGCAAGCTGGTCGACCTCGCCGACACCATCAAGGGCTTCAAGGGCCTTTGCAACGGCGACTACGACCATCTGCCGGAGGCCGCCTTCTACATGGTCGGCGGCATCGAGGAAGCGGTCGAGAAGGCACAGCGCCTGGCCGCTGAAGCGGCCTGATGGTGAATGGTCAATAGTGAATTGTGAATGGGGAGTAGCGGATAGGAAATCGGGGCTGAGTGAAGGTCATTCTTTCTGACCGTTCACCATTCACCATTCACCAGTCGCTAAATTGATCATGCCTGAAGCTTTCAAATTCGAACTGGTCTCGCCGGAGCGCCTCTTGGTTTCCGAGCAGGTCGAATCCGTCGTCATTCCGGGCGCCGAAGGCGAAATGACTGTCATGGCGCATCACGCACCGGTCATGACCACAATCAAGCCGGGCGTAGTTACGCTGAAGACCGCGCAAGGCAAGGAAGAGCGCTATGTGGTGTTCGGCGGCTTTGCCGACATCGTTCCGGCCGGCTGCACGCTGCTCGCCGAATCGGCTGTGGCCGTCGGCGACATCGACCGCGCCGACCTTGCCCGCCGCATCCAGGAGGCAAGGGAAGACGCCGCCGACGCCAAGGACGACCAGACCCGCAGCAAGGCCGAGCAGTTCCTCAACCAGCTTACGACGCTTGAAGGTGCGCTGTTGCCGGCGTGAGTTCCGCTCAAATGACTAACTGAAAAAGCGGGCTTGCCCCGCTTTTTTGTTTGGTGGACAGTCTGGCTGCCTTGGCGTGGGGGTTGGCCGATGACAGAACAAGCAGTGCAACAAGAAACTATCTCGCGATCCAGATGGTCGACGGCCCTGGTTTCGGCCTTTGGCGGCCCGTTTGGCGGGTTCCTGTGGATCGGCAGTGGCAAACTGGCGGTCGCCAGCCTGGTGGTGATCAGCGTCGTCGTTTTCGCGCTTATTTACATTGGCTTTCCGGTATTGCCTGGCGTCGATCTTGCTTGGTGGGCCAATTTTTCAGGGATCGGTTTGATGGCCCTGTGGGCAGCGATCGTTGTTCCCTTCGCGCACCGGTTCAAGCCGGACAGATGGTACGCGCGTGGGCTTTCGGTGCTGGTGCTCGTCTTTCTGACCTCGTATCCGGCTGCATTCGCAATACGCGCATTCCTGCTCCAGCCTTTTTCGATTCCCTCCAGCAGCATGGTGCCGACGTTGCAGGAAGGCGACTATCTCTTCGTCTCCAAAATGGCATACGGCTACAGCCGCTACAGCGTGCCGTTCAACTTGCTTCCCGTTGATGGACGTATATTCGGCGCGGAACCCAAAAGGGGAGATGTGGTTGTCTTCAAGTTCCCGCCCGATCCGAGCGTGGACTACATCCAGCGGATCGTCGGCCTTCCCGGCGAGAAGATCCAGATCATCGACGGGGTGCTTCACATCAACGATGTCGCGGTGGGACTCGACGATATCGGCACTTTTTCGTCCGAAGAGTTCTCGAAAGCCAAACTTCAACGCGAAACCTTGCCGGGGGGTGTCACTCATTCCGTTCTCAACCTCACCGACAACTCGATCGGCGACAATACGCGCGTGTTTGAGGTGCCCGAAGGCCACTACTTCGTGCTTGGCGACAATCGCGACAATGCCTCCGACAGCCGGTTCAGTGTCGGGTTTGTTCCCTATGAAAATCTGGTCGGCAAGGCTGTACGGTTGTTCTGGAATTCCAAAGGCACCAATTATTCGTCTCGACAGACGCTGAACGGCCGGGCGAGCAAGTAACTCAGTCGGTCAGCGTCTCTACTGCGCGCATCACGCCGCGCAGTTCGGCAAGGCCCTTCAGGCGGCCGATGCAGGAATAGCCGGGGTTCACCTTCTTGCCGAGGTCGTCGACGATGGCATGGCCATGGTCCGGACGCATCGGCACCTGCCAGTCCGCCCTGCCTGCCGCCTTGCGCCGCCGCTCTTCGCCAATCAGCGCCGACACGACCGCCACCATGTCGGTGTCGCCGTCGAGGTGCTCGGCTTCGTGGAAGGAGCCGTCTGGCTCCTTGGTGACGTTGCGCAGATGGGCGAAATGGATGTTTTCGGCGAAGGCCTTGGCCATTGCCGGCAGATCGTTCTGCGCGCCCGCGCCGTACGAGCCGGTGCACAGCGTCAGCCCGTTGGCCGGCGAAGCGACCGCGTCGAGCAGCGCGCGGGCATCATTGGCGTTGGAAACGATGCGCGGCAGGCCGAACAGCGAAAAGGGCGGATCGTCGGGGTGGATCGCCATCCTGACGCTGGCCTCTTCGGCCACCGGCACGATCTCGCGCAGGAAGGCAAACAGGTTTTCGCGCAGGCCTTCGGTGGAGACGTCCTTGTAGAGGTCGAGGGCGCGGCGGAAGCTTGCCCGATCGAAGATGAATTCGCGCGCCGGGACCCAGCCGATCAGGTTGCGCTCCAGCCTTGCCTTGTCGCTGTCGCTCATCCCTTGCAGTCGCACACGCGCGGCCTCGATACGGGCCGGTGGGTGATCGGCCTCCGCCCCTTCTCGCTCAAGGATGAAGACGTCATAGGCGCAGAGCTCGACGACATCGAAGCGCAGCGCCGTGCCGCCATGCGGCATCGGGTAATCGAGGTCCGTCCGCGTCCAGTCGGTGATCGCCATGAAATTATAGCAGACGGTGTTGATACCGGCGGCGGCGACGGCGCGGATCGAGGCCTTGTAATTGTCGATCAGGCTGCGCCAGTCGCCGCTGCGGGTCTTGATGTCCTCGTGCACGACGATGCTCTCGACCACGTCCCAGGTCAGCCCTGCTGCCTCGATCTCGGCCTTGCGCCTGGCGATCTCGTCTGCCGGCCAGGCGCGGCCGTCGTTGAGGTGGTGCAGCGCGCTGACGATGCCGACGGCGCCGGCCTGACGGACATGGGCAAGCGTCACCGGATCGTCCGGCCCGAACCAGCGCCAGGTCTGTCTCATGGCTTCTCACTCCCTATGCCAAGCGCCGCCAAAGCTGCGGCAGTGCCGCCCCGCCGCAGGCGCTCGAGATGGGCTGCCGTCAGATCGATCAGTGTCATGCGGTGGGCATGGTCCTTGGCGAAGCCGGCGAGATCGAATATCGCTGTCACCGTTTCATCAGCCGGCCGGCTGCCGAGCGCCGTAAGCCGAGCGTCGATCGGGTCGGCAAAATGGGCTTCCGGCAAGGTTTTGCCGCGCGCCTCGCAAGCGGCGATCCAGGCCGCCACCACCAGCATGAGATGCGCGGGCGGGTCACCGGCGCCCAGTCGATCGAGGGCCGAGGCGACGATGCGCTGCGGCAGCTTCTGGCTGCCGTCATTGGCGATCTGCGCCGTGCGATGGGCGAGCGCGGTGTTCGAATAGCGTTCGGCGAGCTGGGCCGTGTAGCCGGCCGTATCGAGCCCGGCGTCCTGCGGCAGCGTCGGGATGGCCTCGGCCCATAGTCCGTCGACGAATTGCCGGATCGCCGGATTGGCAAAGGCGCGGTCGACCGTGTCGTAGCCGCTGAGCAGGCCGAGATAGGCGATTGCCGAATGCGAACCGTTGAGCAGCCGCAGCTTCATGTCCTCGAAGGGCCCGACGTCGCCGACCATGGTGACGCCGAACTTTTCCCAGGCCGGTCTGCCAGCCGGGAAATCGTTTTCGACCACCCATTGGCAGAACGGCTCGGTCATCACCGGCCAGGCATCCTCGACGCCGAGCTCGACGGCGATACGCGCCCGCTCGGCGTCGGTAGTCGCCGGCACGATACGGTCGACCATGCTCGACGGAAAGGCGACGCCGTCGGCAATGTGTGCGGCGAGCCTGGCATCGCCTGAAGTGGCGAGCCTGGCATCGCCTGAAGTGGCGAGCCTGGAATCGCGCAGTGCGGCGAATTCGACCAGCAGGCGGTGCAGCGTGGCGCCATTGGCCGGAAGGTTGTCGCAGCAGAGCACGGTGAAAGGCTGGATGCCGGCGGCACGGCGGCGCGACAGCGCCTCGGTCAGGAAACCATGCGCCGTCCGTGGCATTTGCGGGTTAGCCAAATCATGGGCGATGTCCGGATGGGTGCTGTCCAGACCGCCGCCGGCTGCTCTCAGATAAGCCTTTTCGGTGATCGTGAGCGTGACGATGCGGGTGCGCTGATCTGTCAGAGCGGCGAGCACCGCAGCCGGATCTTCCGGCGCCACCAGCAGCGACAGGATCGAACCGATGACGCGTAGCTCTTCGCCGATGCTGCTCCTGATCGCCAGCGCGTAGAGGCCATCCTGCGGCGCCAGTGCGTCGCGCGTGTCTGGACTGCGCAAGGACACGCCGACAATGCCCCAGTCCGCCTCGCCCGCCGCCAGGCAGTCGTCGACATAGGCCGCCTGGTGGGCGCGATGGAAGGCACCGACGCCGAGATGGACGATGCCAGGTGCGACGCCGCCGCGGTCGTAGCGCGGGGCCGCGACCGAAGCCGGCAGTGCCTTCAGCGTGCTGTTGGAAAGGCGTCTATTGGTCATTGCGCCACGTGTCTGATCGAGATTGTTGGGTCACTGCTGGCAGGCGGCGTAGCACCCGATGCCGTCACGCACAATGGGCAATGGCCGAAAAGTCATCATACAACAACCCAGTTTTTGTATGTTGACATTATTTCTTTTCAACCCTACCGATGTCCGGATTGGGAGGATTTGCGTGGCCGCATTGACGGATCCGGATTTGCTGTTTGCCGCCGAGGCGCGCCCGCTTTCGCTGGCCCGCGATCTCTACGCCACGGTCAAGGACCTGCCGATCGTCAGCCCGCACGGCCACACCGATCCGCGCTGGTATGCGCTCAACGAGGCGTTTCCCGATCCGGCGCAGTTGCTGATCGTGCCGGACCACTACATTTTCCGCATGCTGTTCAGCCAGGGCGTTCGGCTTGAGGAGCTTGGTGTGCCGACGCTTGACGGCTCGCCGGTTGAAACCGACGGCAGAACGATCTGGCGGTGCTTCGCCGAGCATTATTACCTGTTCCGCGGCACGCCGACCCGGCTGTGGTTCGACCATGTGCTTGCCCATCTGTTCGGCATCGACGAGCCGCTGACGGCCGCAACCGCCGACCGCCATTACGATATGATCTCGACCTTGCTGCAGTGGGAGAATTTTCGCCCGCGAGCGCTGTTCGAGCGCTTCAATATTGAAGTCATCGCAACGACCGAAGGCGCGCTCGACGATCTCAGATGGCACCAGATGATCCGCGACAGCGGCTGGGACGGCCGCGTCGTCACCGCCTATCGGCCGGATGCGATCGTCGATCCCGACTTCGAAGGGTTCTCGGCCAATCTCGACCGGCTTGGCGAGATCACCGGCTGCGACACCGGCAATTGGGCCGGCTATCTCGATGCGCATCGCCAGCGGCGCGCCTTCTTCAAGAGCTTTGGCGCGACTTCCTCCGATCACGGCCATTCGACGGCCGAAACCGCCAATCTCTCGGATGCCGCCGCGCAGGAGCTGTTCAACCGCATCCGCCGGGGCTCGGACGACGAGCGCGAGCGAAAGCTGTTCCGCGCCCAGATGCTGACCGAGATGGCCAAGATGAGCCGCGACGACGGGCTGGTCCTGCAGATCCATCCCGGCTCCTGGCGCAATCATTCGCCGGCTATCTTTCGGAAGTTCGGCAGGGACAAAGGCTTCGATATTCCGACGCGAACCGACTATGTGACGGCGCTGAAGCCGCTGCTCGACTGCGTCGGGCTGGAGCGCGACCTCACCATCATCCTCTTCACCCTCGACGAGACCAGCTATGCGCGCGAGCTGGCGCCGCTCGCCGGCGTCTACCCGGCATTGAAGCTCGGGCCGGCCTGGTGGTTCCACGACAGCCCCGAAGGCATGCGCAGGTTCCGTGAGATGACCACCGAAACCGCCGGTTTCTACAACACCGTCGGTTTCAACGACGATACCCGCGCCTTTCCATCCATACCGGCCCGCCATGATGTGGCGCGCCGGGTCGATTGCGCTTTTCTGGCGCGTCTCGTCGCCGAGCATCGGCTCGGCGAGGACGAGGCGCACGAGCTGGCGCAGGAACTTGCCTATACGCTCGCGAAAAAGGCGTACCGGCTCTAACGGCGCTTGCCGCCATCGTTCAAACGGGAGGAAACCAATGCTGCATTTTTCGAGACTGGCGGGGACTACGCTAGTTGCCGCCGCACTGCTGGCCGGAACGGCAAGCGCTCAGACGGTTCTGCGCTCGTCCGACACCCACCCGGACGGCTATCCGACGGTCGAGGCGGTCAAATATTTCGGCGAGCTGGTGAAGGAGCGCACGGCCGGCCGCTATGTGGTCGAGATCTATCCTTCCGCGCAACTTGGCGAGGAAAAGGACACGATCGAGCAGGTGCGCACCGGCGTGATCGATCTCAACCGCGTCTCGATGGCGCCGTTCAACGGGCTCATCCCGGAGACCACCGTGCCCTCGCTGCCCTACATCTTCCGTTCGGAAGAGCATATGCACAAGGTCATGGACGGGGCGATCGGCGACCAGATCGCGGCGGCGTTCGACCAGGTCGGGCTGGTGCTGCTCGCCTTTTACGACGGCGGCTCGCGCTCCTTCTATAATTCGAAGAAGCCGATCAACACTGTAGCCGATATGGCCGGCATGAAGTTCCGCGTCATCCAGTCCGACATCTTCGTCGACATGGTGGCGGCACTCGGCGCCAACGCGACGCCGATGCCGTATGGCGAGGTGTATTCGGCGATCGAGACCGGAGTCATCGACGGCGCGGAGAACAATTTTCCGAGCTACGACACCGCCAAGCATGCGGAAGTCGCCAAGTACTATTCGCTCGACGAGCACACGATGGTGCCGGAAGCCTTCGTCATGGCGAAGTCGAGCTGGGACAAGCTGACGCCGGAAGACCAGGCGATCTTCAAGGCGGCCGCCAAGGAAAGCGTCGCCAAGCAGCGCGAGCTGTGGACCGCCAAGGTCAAGGAATCGCGCGCCAAGGTCGAGGCGGCCGGTTCGCAGATCACGACGCCGGACAAGCAGCCCTTCATCGACGCGATGGGGCCGGTCTACGAGAAGCACGTCAAGGATGACAAGCTGAAGGCCATGGTCGAAGCCATCAAGGCCGTGCAGTGATCAAGCGGCGGCGCGGACATTCCGTGCCGCCATCCTCCTGGGGAGAAAACCGGTGACTTCCAGCCCAAGACCAACACCGCTCCTGTCCGGCGTCGCGCAAGTGATGTCGCGCGTCAGCACGGCGGCGCTGTCGATCGCCGGCATCGGGCTGGTGCTGATGACCGCCTTCGTCGCCTGGCAGGTGTTCGGCCGCTATGTTCTGAACCGCTCGCCGAGCTGGACCGAGCCGGGCTCGGTGATGCTGATGAGCTGGTTCATTTTCCTCGGCGCTGCCGTCGGTGTGCGCGAGAACTACCATCTTGGCTTCGACGTACTGCTCTACGTGCTGCCGAAAGGCGGCAAGCGCTGGCTGCGGATGATTTCGGATCTTGTCGCGCTCGCCTTCGGCATCGGCATGATCTGGTATGGCAGCCAGCTGGTCGCATTGACCTGGGGCTCCGTCTTGCCGTCACTCGGCATATCGGGGGGCTGGGACTATGTCCCGCTTGTCGCGGGAGGCGCGCTCATCGTGCTCTTCACGCTGGAGCGCATCGTGCTTCGCCTCTCCGGCGCGCCGATCGACGATGCCCTCGATGAACTGCCGCCGGCCGAAGTCGCGGCCGAACTCGACACCGCCAACGTGAAGGTCTGACGCCATGGAACTGTGGATTCTGTTCGGCGTCTTCACCCTGCTGATGCTTATCGGCACGCCGATCGCTTTCTGCCTGGGCGTCGCAAGCCTGGCCACCGTCCTCTATATGGGCCTGCCGCCGCTGATCGTGTTCCAGCGCCTGAATTCCGGCATGAGCGTCTTTTCGCTGCTGGCCATTCCGTTTTTCATCTACGCCGGCGACTTGATGGTGCGCGGCGGCATCGCCAGCAAGATCGTTGCCTTCGCTGGCTCGCTCGTCGGCCATTTGCGCGGCGGCCTCGGGCAGGTCAACATTGCAACCGCTACACTGTTCGGCGGCATTTCCGGCTCCGCGGTGGCGGAGGCAGCGGCGGTAGGCGGCCTGATGATCCCGCAAATGAAGGCGCGTGGCTATGGAGCGGACTACGCCGTCAACGTCACGTCGATGGCGGCACTGATCGCGCTGCTGCTGCCGCCGTCGCACAACATGATCATCTACTCGATCTCGGCAGGCGGAAAGATCTCCATCGCCGATCTGTTCACGGCCGGTATCATCCCGGGCCTGCTGCTGGCCCTGTCGCTGATGGTCACCGCCTATATCGTCGCGCGCTCCCGCGGCTATCCGACCGAGGCGTTTCCGGGCTTCACCGCAGTCGCGCATCTTTTCGCCGTCGCCGTGCCCGGCCTGCTGTTGATCGCGATCATCTTCGGCGGCGTGCGATCGGGCGTCTTCACCGCCACCGAGAGTTCCTGTATCGCCGTCATCTATGCGCTGCTCGTGACCGTCTTCGTTTACCGGCAGATGACCTGGGAAGGGTTCGTTCATGCCACCCATGGCGCCGTGCGCACCACGGCCATGGTGCTGCTCATCATCGGCATGGCGGCGGCGTTCTCGTGGCTGATGGCCTTCCTGAAAGTGCCGGCAGCGCTCATCGCCTCCATGAACGCGATCTCGGACGATCCGCTGGTCGTGCTTCTCCTGCTCAACCTCCTGATGCTGTTCCTCGGCACGTTCATGGACATGGGGCCAACGATCATCATTTGCACGCCTATCTTCCTGCCCGTGGCGCAGGCCTACGGCGTCGATCCGGTGCATTTCGGCGTCATCATGATCCTCAATTTCGGCATTGGGCTGAACACGCCGCCGGTGGGCGCAGTTCAGTTCGTGGCATGCGCAGTGGGCAAGATATCCGTCTGGGAATCGATGCGCTCGATCTGGCCGTTCTATGGCGCAGGCCTCGTGGTGCTGGCGCTCGTCACTTACATTCCGGCCATTTCGCTATGGCTGCCGAGCGTCTTCAAATAGGGGGTGCGACATGGCATCGGACACTGCCGTCGGGCTCCGCGTCGAACGAAGACCGAAGCTTTCGGAAACCGTCGTCGCGGCGATCCGCAAGCAGCTGCAGGCGGGCGAGATCCAGCCTGGGCAAAAGCTGCCGACCGAGGGCCAGCTGACGGAAACCTTCGGGGTCAGCCGCACCGTGATACGCGAGGCGCTGGCCAAGCTTGCCGCGGACGGCCTGGTCGAGCCGCGCCAAGGCGCCGGCGTTTTCGTCACCGAACATATCTCGACAGCGTTCGGTGCCCTGGCAGCGGAGATGGGCAGCAAGGATTCGATTGCCCTCAACGTGCTCGAAGTCAGGTTGGCGATCGAGATCGAATCCGCCGGGCTCGCCGCCATCCGGCGCAACGCCGCGCAGGAAGCGGCAATCCAGGAAGCCTTCTTCGAGTTCGAACGGCTGCTCCTCAACAGCGAGCCGACTGGACCGGCCGACCTTGCCTTCCACCGTGCAATCGCCAGCGCCACCAACAATCCGTTCTATGTCGAGATGCTCGACGTGCTCGGCCGCCGCGCCATTCCTTGCGACGTGACCTCGCCCTGGTCGACCGAGATCGCCCAATCGGACGCCTATCAGCGCGGCCTGCAGCGTGAGCATCTGGTAATCCTCAATGCTATCTCGTCAGGCGATGCCGAAGCGGCGCGGGAGGCGATGCGCGCGCATCTCGGTGCCAGCCAGCAGCGCTATCGCGAGCGCCTGCACGCGCGCCAGGTTTTTTATGCCGACTCGGTCAAGGCCGCGGCAACCGAATGAGCAATTGAGGCAGCAATGATTCAATCTGACGATCACACGGATTTCACCTCCCGCTTCGCCATCGACCCTGTTTCTGCCGCAGCCATGGGAACGGACGAGCTGCGACACAATTTCCTCATCGAGGACTTGTTCCAGCCCGGCCGCATCGGCCTGACCTACACCCATTACGACCGCATGATAGTCGGCGGCGCCATGCCCGCCGGTACACCGCTGCCGCTGCAGGCGATCAAGCCGACCGGGACCAAGAATTTTCTCGACCGCCGTGAGATGATCATCGTCAACATCGGCAGCGCGGGCGTCGTCAAAGCCGGCGGCCAATCCTACGAGCTGCAGGCGCGCGACATGCTCTATCTCGGCATGGGCACCGATGAGGTGTCGTTCGCTGCGACCAATCTGGCTGAGCCGGTTAAGTTCTACCTGCTCAGCGCGCCGGCGCATCAGAGCCATCCCAACCGGCTGATCCGCATCGGCGATGCCAAGCGGCTCGATCTCGGCAGCCAGGCAACCTCCAACGAGCGCTCGATCTTCCAGTTCATCCATGCCGATGGGGTAAAGACCTGTCAGCTTGTCGTCGGCATGACGCAGCTTGCCTCCGGTTCGGTCTGGAACACCATGCCATGCCATGTGCATGACCGGCGCATGGAAGCCTATCTTTATTTCGATCTGCCGGAGGCGGCGCGGGTGTTTCATTTCATGGGCGAGCCGGACGAAACGCGCCATCTCGTCATGCGCAACGAGGAGGCGGTGCTGTCGCCGGGATGGTCGATCCATTCGGGCGCCGGCACCTCCAACTACGCCTTCATCTGGGCGATGGCCGGCGATAATGTCGACTATACCGATGTCGACCTGGTGGCGATGGAGGAGCTCAAGTGAGCGATCTCTCGGCCTTCAGCCTTGCCGGCAAGCGCATCCTCGTCACCGGCGCCAATACCGGCATCGGCCAAGGCATCGCCGTGTCGATCGCGCGCGCAGGCGGCGCGGTCGTCGGCGTCGGCCGGTCGGCGATGGACGAGACGGCGGAGAAGATTGCGGCTGTCGGCGGCCGCTTCGAGGCGGTCCTCTGCGACCTTGGCGACGATGCCGCCGCCCAGGCGATGCTTGACCGCGTCTGGGCGGATACGGGGCCGCTCGATGGCCTGGTCAACAATGCCGGCATCATCCGGCGTGCCGACGCGGTCGACCTCACCGAAGCCGACTGGGACGACGTCATGGGCGTCAATCTGAAGACGGTGTTCTTCCTCAGCCAGAGTTTTGCCAGGCGCGTGCTTGCCGAGCCGGGACGGCGCGGCAAGATCGTCAACATCGCTTCGGTGCTGAGCTTTCAGGGCGGCATTCGCGTCGCCTCCTACACCGCCTCCAAACACGGCGTGCTCGGCATCACCCGCCTGCTTGCATGTGAATGGGCGGCAAAGGACATCAACGTCAACGGCATTGCGCCGGGCTATATCGAGACCAACAACACCGAGGCGCTGCGCACCGATCCCGACCGCAGCGCTTCGATCCTGGCGCGCATTCCGGCCGGCCGCTGGGGCGCGCCGGAAGACATCGGCGACGCAGCCGTCTTCCTGCTGGCGCCAGCGTCCAACTACATGCATGGCGCGTTGGTGCCGGTGGACGGCGGCTGGCTGGCACGATGAACAGCGACGATGAGAGTCTGACGATGACCGGAACCAAAATCTTCTCGCATGCCGGCGAGGCTGCGTGGACGCCGACGCCCGACGGCAACCGCCGGCGCGTGCTCCTGCACACCGACGAACTGATGATGGTCGAGTTCGGTTTCGACAAGGGCGGCGTCGGCGCGCTGCACTCGCACCCGCATGTCCAGGCGAGCTACGTCGCCGAAGGCCGCTTCGAAGTCACCATCGACGGCAGGACCGAGATCCTGGAAACCGGCAGCAGCTTCATCGTTCCTTCCAACCTTGTCCATGGCGTCAAGGTGCTGCAGGCGGGACGACTGGTCGACAGCTTCACGCCGCACCGCGCCGATTTCCTCGACTGAGCTGCGGGCCCGAAGATCAGGCAGCCGGTTCTCAGAAAAAAACCCGCGCCTCCGGAGAGACGCGGGCGTGTTGCCTGGGCGCTTGTGGCGCCGCGGTACTCAAAACATCACCGCAGAACCTGAACCTGCCGAATGATGGTGAAGATAGGATTAACCGCTCCGGGGCGGTGCGATATTCACAGCCAAAGCGAATAGGGGCTGGAACGACGGTCTGATATCGGCCAATGAGAGAGAAGTTCGCCTCAGGCGGTGCCGCGGACAGGACCAGAGGGGTCGACAAATGTTCGAATCTGCTGTCCAGGCAATCACCTGGCGATTCGCCGGGGAATTTCGGCAGGTCGTATCCCCGAAAGTTCTGTAATGCAGGTAGCAGCGAGCATCCCGGCAGAGGATTCCAAGCGGCGCGTCCTCAGGGATGTATTCGGTTTCGATGATTTTCGTCCCGGCCAGGCGCCTGTTATGGAGGCGCTGCTGGCCAGGCGCCATGTGCTGGCCGTCATGCCGACCGGCGCCGGCAAATCGCTCTGCTACCAGGTCCCGGCGCTGGTGCTGGGCGGGCTCACCATTGTCATTTCGCCGCTGGTGGCCCTGATGCAGGATCAGGTCGCCGCATTGCGCCTTGCCGGCGTGGCGGCCGATACGATCAATTCCTCGCTCGACCGCGATGCCAATGTCGCTGGATGGCGCCGTGTCGCGGCAGGCCAGACGCGCCTGCTCTATCTTGCACCGGAGCGGCTAATGACCGTGCGAATGCTCGAGGCGTTGACCAAGCTCGATGTCCGGCTGATCGCCATCGACGAGGCGCATTGCATCTCGCAATGGGGACCGGCGTTCCGGCGCGAATACGAAGAATTGTCGAGACTACGTGATATTTTCCCGAAAGTGCCGATTATTGCGCTGACGGCGACGGCGGACGAGACGACGCGCACCGACATTGCCGGGCAACTGTTCGACGGGCGCGTCGATACCGTGGTGCTCGGCTTCGACCGGCCGAACATCAAGCTAGGCATCGAGCCCAAGCAGGACAGCAAGCGCCAATTGCTAAACTTCGTGCAGCGCCATGCAGGCCGCAGCGGGATCGTCTATTGCCTGTCGCGCAAAAAGACCGAAGAGATGGCGGCATTCCTCGAGCGGAACGGCGTTCGCGCGCTCGCCTATCATGCCGGCATGAGCAAGGACGCGCGTGAAGCGAACCAAAACGCTTTCATGACCTTGTCCGGCGTGGTGATGGTGGCGACCATCGCCTTCGGCATGGGGATCGACAAGCCGGACGTCGCCTATGTCTTCCATACCGACCTGCCGGGCAGCTTGGAGGCCTATTACCAGGAAATCGGGCGCGCGGGCCGCGACGGGCGGGCGGCCGAGGCACATTTGCTCTTCGGTCTCGGCGATATACGCATGCGCCGGCTTTTCATCGAAGACGAGGATGCGCCGGCTGAGCACAAAAGGCGCGCGCATGGCCGACTCGATACGCTGATCGGTTATTGCGAGACGACGCAGTGCCGCCGTCAGATCCTGCTTGGCTATTTCGGCGAAAGTGCTTCGCCTTGCGGCAATTGCGACAACTGCCTCGACCAGGCGCCGCATGCGGATGGTGAGGCGGAGGCACGGCTCATCCTGGCGGCGATCGCACAGACCGGCGAGCGCTTCGGCGCCGCCCATGTCGTCGATGTCCTGCTCGGCCATGAGACCGAGAAGGTCCTGGACAGGAACCACCACAGGCTTGCCAGCTTCGGCACCGGTGTGGCGCATAAAAGGCGTTTCTTGCTGTCGCTGCTCCGCCAGCTCGTCGCGGGAGGGTTCCTGACATTGGACCCAGCCGGCCATGGCGGCCTCGCCATTGCCGAGAAGGGCCGTGCGCTGGCTCGGGGCGAGGCCTCGTTCCGGTATCGCGTGGACGCGCGCCAGTCATCGCGAGGCAAGATACGTCCTGAGGATGCCGCAGCGGGCACGGAAGGTCTGGATTCGGCGCTGCTGGCCGCGCTCAAGGCTGTGCGGCTGCGTCTTGCCCGGGAACGCCAGGTGCCGGCCTTCGTGATCTTTTCGGATCGTACACTGATCGATATGGCCGAACGCTGCCCGCGTGATCTGGACGCCTTCGCCGCGGTCGACGGCGTCGGCGCCGCCAAGCTCAAGGATTTCGGCGAGATATTCCTCGGCGCGATCGCTGCGCATCAATCCGGGGTGGCGGGCTGAAGACCCACTTCAGTGACGCAATCAGCACCGGCTTCGTCTCGCCGCCGCAATCGCAGCCTCCTGCTGCCGCAAGCGCTCGATCTTCGCACTCTGGCGGGCAGCCACGGTCGAGGCGACACGCTGCCCTCCCAACAGCCAGCCCGGAATGTTGGTGTGGACGACTTTGCCACGAGCGATGGCTGTCGCCGACATTTCGTCGGCGACAGCGCCCATCGCCACGTTGAGCTCGACGCAACTCATCTTGTCGTATTTCGCAGCATCAAAGGATGCCGGCAAAGGCGATGCGCAACTTCCGACAAACATGAGGCTGCATATCAGAGGCGCGGCCGTGGAGATCGCCTTCATTCCCTTATCAAGCACATTGATGCCGGACGGGCGGATTTCCGGAGGTTCTAGATCTCAGGCCGTGAAGCGCTCCCGAGGTTCCGCGTAACTGAAGCATGTGACCTCTACAATACCCTGTGCTGACCGACCTGTTTGTCTTCAAAGAATTCCGAGAGAGCCGCTGCCGTCTTGTCGGGGTGCTCTTCCGGGAAAAAGTGCCCGCCTTGGACAGCGCGTCCTGCCACTCTGTCGGCCCATTTCCTCCAGATGGCCAGCGGCCCGCCTTCTTGCGCATACCAGTTCTCCAGGGCGCCTTCGCCACTCCATAGCGCCAGTAGCGGACAGTCGATGCGACGACCGTTTGCGCGGTCCAACGCGTCATGTTCACGATCGATCGTCGCAGCGGCGCGATACTCTTCGCAGATGGCATGAATATGCGCGGGATCGCGAAGCGCATCAACATAGGCGTTCCTGACCTCTTTGGAGACCATTTTCGCCGACGATCCCCACTGCGTTATTGCATCGTCGACGACGGCATCGGGAGCCGCGCCGATCAGACGCTCCGGCAGGGGCTCCGGCTGGGCAAGAAGGCTCCAGGGCCAGAAGCCGAGCGCCAGTCTGGCATCCGCCCGATCCCATGTTGCGGCGGTGGGGATGATGTCGAGGACGGCGATTTTGAGCACGTTGTCGGGATGGTCCAGCGCCAGGCGATAGGCAACCCGCCCGCCACGATCATGCCCGGCAACCATGAACCGCTCAAACCCCATTTGCTTCATGGCCTGAACCATGTCGCCGGCCATGGCGCGTTTGGCGTATGGGCTATGATCGGCAGAGGAAACCGGACATCCGGTTTGCCCATAGCCTCGAAGGTCGGCGGCGACCACCGTGAAGCGGAGCGCCAAGGCTGCGGCGATATCCCTCCACATCAGATGCGTTTCTGGAAAACCGTGAAGAAGCAGCAGCGGCGGACCGGTGCCTCCGACCCTTGCGAAAATCGTCGTATCGTCCAGTCGTAGGCTGGTGGCTCTGAAACCTGCAAACACCGTCAGCTTCCTCCGCGCCCTTAGGAAAGCTGCCTAAGGGCGCTAACGGCCGCCTGAGGCGAAAACCCCGGCCGCGATGGCCAGGGTTCAAGCCGGCCAGTTGCTAAAATCGAAACCAGACCCAGACGCGCCTGCGGAAGCACCGCCTGCGCCGATAGCCGTTTCGCCAGTAAACGCGACAGACCCTTCTCCAAGCGCGCCGGCGGCGCCGGCGCGGCATGTGCCACCGGCGATGATAGACTGGTTGCAACTCTGCTTGAGTTTCATCGTCGTCGAAGGTCTCGACATCCGGCGCCTCGAGCTCATCGAGA
Source organism: Mesorhizobium sp. M0701 (assembly GCF_040320365.1). Lineage (NCBI taxonomy): Bacteria > Pseudomonadati > Pseudomonadota > Alphaproteobacteria > Hyphomicrobiales > Phyllobacteriaceae > Mesorhizobium > Mesorhizobium sp. M0701. The sequence continues at coordinate 9,496 of NZ_JAMYPO010000033.1, read as the reverse complement.
ATGCCGCTTCTGGCAGTTGGAACGCCGGCCACTGCGTTGATTGGCCGAACCGTGCTTGCAAGGGCCGCGGCCCCGGCAATGCCAAACATTCCTGTCAAAAATAGTCGCCGATCCATGGAAACCTCCCAGTCTTCAACCAGCGATAGAACAAGCTAACGATGGGGAGATAGCGCAGTCGGTGCAGACGCCTAGTGCCGCACGGCTATTAGCGGTGGTCCGGTCGGCCGGAGGGTGTTGCCTCGTCCTCGAAGTGGGATGGCTACCTCGATCGACAAAACACCCGGAGCTTTCTGAATGGATGGCGGGCCGAAAACAATGAAGATCGAATGAGGTCTACGCCATAGCCACGCAATTTCACGCTACTCGCGTTGCAAGGAGGCTTGACAGCCATCCTACCAGAAGGTAGGTAAAAGCATGAGCAACTTGTCTACCACCTCTGATGACATCCTGGTTTGTGCACGTTCACTGATCGTCGCTGGCGGCTACAACGGTTTCAGTTATGCCGACATTGCTGATGTGGTCGGGATCCGTAAAGCGAGCATCCATCACCATTTCCCAAGCAAGGTCGATCTGGTTCGGACGCTGGTTGCGCGGTATCGCGAAGAAACTGAAGCGGGGATGGCAAATGTCGAACTTCACGAATCCGATCCGCTCGAACAGTTGCGGATCTATGCCGGGTATTGGGAAGCCTGCATCTCGAACGCCAGCGCCCCGTTTTGTATCTGCGCGCTGTTGGCAAGCGAGCTCCCCGTGCTGCCCGAGGAAGTTAGCCTTGAGGTCCGGGCGCATTTCCGCTCGCTGTCAGGGTGGCTTACATCGGTGATGGAGCGCGGCGTGCGGCACGGCCAATTTCGACTGATGAGCACCCCTCGTGCCGAGGCTGAAGCGTTCATGGCGACCGTTCACGGCGCGATGCTTTCAGCACGGGCCTATGGCGATCCGAAGATATTCGGCGTCGTGACAGGCCCACTCCTGGAGCGGCTCGCTCTGCGTTCCCTCCAAATACGACCCTAAGACCTCAACTAACCATAGCCGTAACGACTCTGCGACATTCGTCGAGAGCCCTACCTACTAGTCGAAAGGATGATCCAATGACGATTCACGATGGCGATCTTTCCCGCGCCAGCCAGGAACAATGGCTCAAGCTCTATTACTTCGCTCGGACGGCATTCTCGGCTGTCTGGGTGGCGGCTGCCTTTACGGTGGGACAGCATTCCGGGGTGGTCGCGGCGGTTTTGCTCGTGGCTTATCCTGCATGGGATGCCCTGGCCAATTTTGTCGACGCATCGCGCAGCGGAGGATTGGGACAGAATCGCACCCAGACCATCAACGTCGTGGTCAGTGTGGCGACAACGCTCGCGGTCATTGTTGCGCTGAAGATGAGCATGAATTGGGTGCTCGGCGTGTTCGGCCTATGGGCGATCCTGTCCGGCCTGCTTCAACTCGGCACCGCCGTCCGCCGTTGGAAGAGCTCTGGTGCGCAGTGGGCGATGATCCTGAGCGGAGGGCAATCAGCACTGGCAGGCACGTTTTTCATCGCGCAGACGCGGATGCCGATGCCGCCATCGATCTCCAACGTGGCCGGCTATGCCGCAGTAGGCGCCCTGTATTTCCTGGTTTCGGCGGTGTGGCTGAGCGTGAGCCAATTGCGGCGGAAGGCTGCATAGCGTGCCATCTTAAGCCATTACCGGCGCGATGAGAGATGCTGGACACATTCCGAAGTGGCGGAGAGGGAGGGATTCGAACCCCCGATGGGCTTGCACCCATGCCGCATTTCGAGTGCGGTGCATTCGACCACTCTGCCACCTCTCCGCGGTCATGGTCCGCCGTTGCCGGCGCGGCGCACTAGATAACGGCTGGACAGGCAGGTTACAAGGGCCAATCTGCCCCGGCGCCGCAGCTTCTGTCCATGCTTCTTCGAGGCTCCGGTGGCCGTTGCTCGATATTTGCAAGGTCTGGGCTTAACCCATTCGCAGCTTGCCCGCGGCGCTTGCCTTGACTCAAGCCGAACCTTCGGTTAGGGACAGCGCGCAATCGGCGTGGAGGGGTCTTCCGCGCCGCTTGTTTTTTGAACCCGCAGACTGACAAAAAGACGGCCGAACCGCCTGAAGCGGTTCATCAAGGCCGACCGAACAGCGAAAGGCAAAAAATGTTCGCAGTCATCAAAACGGGCGGCAAGCAGTATCGCGTTGCCGCCAACGATCTCCTGAAGATCGAAAAACTCGAAGCCAATGTCGGCGACATCGTCGAGATCGGTAATGTGCTCGCGCATGGCGAAGGCGAAAACGTCACGTTCGGTGCGCCGTTCGTGGATGGTGCGATGGTCACCGCCGAAGTCGTCGAGCAAGGCAAGAACCGCACCGTCATCGCCTTCAAGAAGCGCCGTCGGCAGAATTCGCGCCGCAAGATCGGCCATCGCCAGCTTTTGACCACCGTCAGGATCGCCGAAATCCTGCTGGGTGGCGCCAAGCCGGCGAAGAAGGCCGCCGCCAAGACCGAAGCCAAGGCCGAGGTCGCCGCCAAGACCGAGGCGAAGGCTGAAGCCGCGCCGAAGGCAGCAGCGAAGGCAGAGGCTGCGCCGAAGAAGGAAGCCAAAGCCGAGACGACCGAGGACAAGGCTGCCGAAGCCGCCGCGCCGTTGTTCAAGGCGCCGAAAGGCGAGCCGGACGACCTGACCGTGATCAAGGGCATCGGCCCGGTCGCCGCCGGCCAGCTCAACGAACAGGGCATCACCACCTTTGCCCAGATCGCCAAGCTGTCCGACAAGGACGTCGCCAAGATCGACGAGCACATGCCGTTCAGCGCCGACCAGATCAAGGACTGGCGCGAGCAGGCCAAGGAATTGGCGAAGAAGTAGAACGAACCGGCGCAATCGTCGCCGGATCGGACTTGAAACGGAACGCGAACGCGTTCATAAGATCGTTTAGGCGCCTCGCGGCGCATCGGAGTAGTTAGATGGCACACAAGAAAGCTGGCGGATCGTCGCGCAATGGTCGCGACTCCCATTCCAAGCGGCTCGGCGTGAAGAAGTTCGGCGGCGAAGCCGTGATTCCGGGCAACATCATCATTCGTCAGCGTGGCACGACGTGGCATCCCGGCACCAATGTCGGCATTGGCACGGACCACACGCTGTTTGCGCTCGAAGCTGGCGCAGTCACCTTCAACAAAAAAGCCAATGGCCGAACCTACGTATCGGTGAACCCGATGACGAAGGCAGCGGAGTAGCCGGTTCCGCACGAGAACACCGGCACCCATCTCGGGAACCGGTGTCTGGCCAAGCCAGGAAATGGATCAGGGGAGATGGGTTTCCATCTCCCCTTTTTCTTGTGCCTGGAGGACTTTGATATGGTTGCCGAAGCGGAAGCGACAGACGACGAAAGTTACGCGATAGATTGCCCGGTCCTGATCACCGAGCGGCTAGTCATGCGGCCCCCGCGTGAGAGCGACATCGAGCAATTGGTGGCGCTCGCCGACAACCGCCATGTCGCGGAAATGCTGGCTCGCATGCCGCATCCCTATGGCGAGGCGGAGGCACGCGCTTTCCTGGCCATGACTGCATCGCGCCGGGCCGGAATCGCCTATGCGTTGACGCTGGCCGGCACCGAGACCTTCGTCGGCTGTGCCGGGCTCAACACCACGGATCGTGGGCTGGAGCTCGGCTACTGGATCGGCGAGCCGTACTGGAAACGCGGCTACGCGACGGAGGCAGCGCACGCACTGGTCGACCTTGCCTTCCAGAGAACCACGATCCAGGTGCTGCACGCCTCGACGCGGGTTATCAATCCGGCCTCGCGCCGGGTCATCCACAAATGCGGCTTCCAGTATGCCGGCCAGGGCATGCTGAACTCGATCGTTGCCGGTCAGGTTCCGGTCGAGCGCTACCGTCTCGATCGCAAGACCTGGACCAGCCTGCGGAACTGGGTGCATTTTTGATGGATGCGGCTCACGTCATCTCGAGCCAGACCGGCAAGTGATCCGAACCGGCCGCTTGCCGGTCGACCCACAGGCGCCTCAGCGATTTGGCAAGCGAGGCGCTGGTGAAGACGTAGTCGATGCGCTTGTAGCGGCTGGTATCGCCCGGCCGCTTGGGGTCGACCCAGGTGACGAGATCGGCGCCGGCGGCGCCGAGGCGCGTGGCAGCATCGATGGCGAGGTCGGCGGTCACCGGCATGCCGAATTCATGGTCAGGCTGGCCGGCGAGTTCGACATGTTCCGGCGATCCAGCCAGCATGTTGAAGTCGCCCATGACGACGAAGGCGTCGGGACAAGGCAGGTCCGGCAAGCCGATCTCGGCGACGCCGGAGAGCCCGCCGCCCTCGAGCGGGTATTTCAACAGACGCTGGCGCAGAAAGCGGATCTGGCTCAGGCGTTCAACCGGGCTGCGGTGGTCGAGATGGGTGGAATAGAAGCGGATCGGACCAAGCGGCGTTTCGATCAGCGCCTCCAGCGCGCCGCGCTGGAAGTTCATCGCCTCGACACTGCGGCTGCGCGGCAAAAGGAGATTGCGCGACAGATGGATCGGCGTCCTCGACAGCACCATGTTGCCGAGCTGGAAGGTGGTCGTGATGGCGCGGCCGTTCTCCAGGCGCGAGCCAGCGTCGGCTTCGAAATTGCTGCCGTAGACGGCAAAATAGTCGGGCAGCGCCTCGCCGAGGTCGGCCACCATGTCGCGGCCGCCATTCTTCGGGTTAGCGCGGGTGACCTCCTGCAGCGCGATCACGTCGGCGCCGCGCACGGCATCGGCGATACGGCCGATATCATAGCGGGCGTCGAGGCCGACGCCGTAGTGGATATTGTAAGTTACCAGCTTCATTCCGACATCTCGCGCTTGGAAAGCCGAGGATCGATTTTTCGGCAAGGGTCAACCAAATGGTACGCGTCCAGAGCTACGCGCGACGTTACAGTAGCAAAAACGGCCCTCGCCCTTCGACCCGCCTTGGTTTAGAGCAATCCCGCAAAGCCAATAGCAGAAACCATACAATCCGATGAAATTTCTCGATCAAGCCAAGGTCTACATCCGCTCCGGCGACGGCGGCGCCGGTTCGGTGTCGTTCCGGCGCGAAAAGTTCATCGAGTTCGGCGGCCCGGACGGCGGCGACGGCGGTCGCGGCGGCGATGTCTGGGTCGAGGCGGTCGATGGGCTGAACACGCTGATCGACTATCGCTACCAGCAGCATTTCAAGGCCAAGACCGGGACGCACGGCATGGGCCGCAACATGACCGGCGCCAAGGGTGCCGACGTAACGCTGAAAGTGCCGGCCGGAACACAGGTCTTTGCCGAGGACAATGAGACGCTGATCTGCGATCTGACGGTCGTCGGCCAGCGCTTTCTGTTGGCCAAGGGCGGCAATGGCGGTTTCGGCAACCAGCACTTCAAGACCTCGACCAACCAGGCGCCGCGCCGCGCCAATCCCGGACTGCCGGGCGAAGAGCTCAACATCTGGCTCAGGCTGAAGCTGATCGCCGATGCCGGCCTTGTCGGGCTGCCCAACGCCGGCAAGTCGACCTTCCTGGCGGCGGTCACCGCGGCCAAGCCGAAGATCGCCGACTATCCCTTCACCACGCTGCATCCGGGCCTTGGCGTGGCCCGCATCGACGGTCGCGAATTCGTCATTGCCGATATTCCGGGCCTGATCGAAGGCGCGCATGAAGGTGTCGGCATCGGCGACCGCTTCCTTGGCCATGTCGAGCGCACGCGCGTCCTTCTGCACCTCGTCTCGGCGCAGGAAGAAAATCCGGGCAAGGCCTACAAGACCGTGCGCGCCGAACTCGGCGCCTATGGAAACGGGTTGACCGACAAGGTCGAGATCGTCGCGCTTTCCCAGGTCGACATACTCGATGCCGCCGCGCGCAAGGCGAAAGCCGCCTCGCTGAAACGCGCCGCCGGCCGCGCGCCGATGCTGCTTTCCGCCGTCACCGGCGAGGGCGTCGAGGCGGTGCTGCGCGCGCTGATGGGGGTGGTGGCGGAGGCACGCGAAGCCGTCGCCGCGCCGGTCGAGACGCGCTGGAACGCATAGCCATGGCCGCGCAATCGCTGAAAAATTATCGGCGCATTGCCGTCAAGATCGGCTCGGCGCTGCTTGTCGACCGCACGACGGGCCTGAAGCGCGACTGGCTGGCCTCGCTTGCCGACGACATCGCCGTGCTGGCCAGTGGCGGCGCCGAAATTCTCGTCGTGTCTTCCGGGGCGATTGCACTCGGCCGCACCATCCTCGGCCTCGGCAAGCGGGCGCTGAAGCTCGAGGAGAGCCAGGCTGCTGCTGCCGTCGGGCAGATCGCCTTAGCCGGCGCCTGGTCGGATGCGCTCGGCAAGAATGGCTTGAAATCGGGCCAGATCCTGCTGACGCTCGGCGACACCGAAGAGCGCCGCCGCTATCTCAACGCGCGGGCGACGATCTCGACACTGCTCAAGATGAAGGCGGTGCCGGTCATCAACGAGAACGATACGGTGGCCACCTCCGAAATCCGCTATGGCGATAACGACCGGCTGGCGGCGCGCGTCGCCACTATGATGGGCGCCGACCTTTTGGTGCTGCTCTCCGACGTTGACGGGCTCTACACGGCACCGCCGGCGCGTGACCCGCAAGCTCGATTCATTCAGGTCGTCGACCGCATCACTCCCGACATCGAAGCGATGGCGGGTGCCGCTGCTTCGGAATTGTCGCGCGGCGGCATGCGCACCAAGCTCGACGCCGGCAAGATCGCGACCGCCGCCGGCACCGCCATGATCATCACATCGGGCACGCGGCTGTCGCCGCTGCTGGCAATCGAGCGCGGCGAGCGTGCCACCTTCTTCCGGCCGAGCGCCAATCCGGTCAAGGGCTACAAGACCTGGATCGCCGGGCAGCTCGAACCTGCAGGACGGCTGACCGTCGATGCCGGCGCCATCGGCGCGCTGCTCTCCGGCAAGTCGCTGCTGCCGGCCGGCGTCAAACTGGTCAGCGGCAATTTTGCGCGTGGCGACACGGTGGCGATCCTGTCGCCCGAGGGCCGCGAGATCGCGCGCGGGCTGGTTGCCTATGATGCCGCCGATGCCGTAAGGATCGCTGGCCTGAAGACGGCCGAGATCGAAACCGTGCTCGGCTACGAGGCGCGTTCGGCGATGATCCACCGCGACGATCTTGTGGTGAGCCATGCCGGTGGCGAGCAAGTAGTCGGTGACCAGGTTACATAGCGGAGGATGAGCCATGCTGACGCTGCATGAAAAATCCCGGGATGATACCGTGGCGCTGATGGCCGATATCGGCCGCCGCGCGCGTGCCGCGGCCCGCCCGCTGGCCATAGCTGCGGCCGAGCGCAAGCACGCGGCGCTGTTCGGCATGGCTCAGGCGATCCTTCGGCATGAGCAGGACATCCTCGACGCCAATGCCATCGACATCAGAAATGGCAGGGAGGCTGGCCTATCGGCAGCGTCGATGGATCGGCTGAAGCTCGATCCCGCCCGCATCCGCGCCATGGCAGACGGTATCAGCGAGATCGCCGGGTTACGCGATCCGGTCGGCGATGTCATTGCCGCATGGGACCGGCCGAACGGGTTGCATATCGAACGGGTGCGCACGCCGCTCGGCGTCGTCGGCGTCATCTATGAGAGCCGGCCTAACGTGACCGCCGATGCCGGCGCGCTCTGCCTCAAGGCGGGCAATCCGGTGATCCTGCGCGGCGGCTCGGATTCGGCGAATTCTTCCGCCGCTATCCATGCCTGCCTGGTCGAGGGGCTGAAGGCAGCCGGGCTGCCGGAGGATGCCATACAATTGGTGCCGACCACCGATCGCGCCGCCGTCGGCGAAATGCTGAAAGGACTTTCCGGCAATCTCGAGGTCATCATTCCGCGCGGCGGCCGCAGCCTGGTCGAGCGTGTGCAGAACGAGGCACGGGTGCCGGTCTTCGCGCATCTCGAGGGCATCTGCCATCTCTATATCGACCGATCGGCTGATCTCGACATGGCGGTCAAGATCGCGGTCAATGCCAAGATGCGGCGCACCGGGGTGTGCGGTGCTGCCGAGACGCTGCTGGTCGACCGTGCCGCCGCCGGCACGCACCTGGTGCCGATCCTCGAGGCCTTGCGGGCGGCAGGCTGCGAGATCCATGCCGATGCCGAGGCGCTGAGGCTTTATGCCGATGCCCAGCCCGCGACCGATGCAGACTGGGTGACCGAGTATCTCGATGCCATCATTGCGGTGAAGCTGGTCGACGGCATTGGCGGCGCCATCGAGCATATCGAGACGTTTTCCTCGCATCACACCGAGGCGATCATCGCCGAGGACGCCACAGCGGTCGACCGGTTCTTCAACGAGGTCGATTCGGCGATCCTTCTGCACAACGCCTCGACCCAGTTTGCCGATGGCGGCGAGTTCGGCATGGGCGCCGAGATCGGCATCGCCACCGGCAAGATGCATGCACGCGGGCCGGTCGGCGTCGAGCAACTGACCTCGTTCAAATACCGCGTACGCGGGTCGGGACAGGTGAGGCCTTGAGCGCCGGTCTTACCCTCCCCCTTGTGGGGAGGGTGGCGAGCATCGCGAGCCGGGTGGGGGTGCGACGCTGAACTCTGCAACACCCCCACCCCGCTCCGCTTCGCGGATCGACCCTCCCCACAAGGGGGAGGGTAAGGAATCCGTATCCTCCCACTATCTGCACATGCCGCATGCCGGGAAAGGCGTGGCGGTCGGGCTGTTCGGCGGTTCGTTCAACCCGCCGCATGCCGGCCATGCGCTGGTCGCCGAGATCGCACTCAGACGCCTTGCGCTCGATCAGCTGTGGTGGATGGTGACGCCCGGCAATCCGCTCAAGAATGCCGGAGACCTGGCGCCGCTGGCCGAGCGGCTGCAGCTATCCGAAAAGATCGCGAAGAACCCGAAGATCAAGGTCACCGCATTCGAGGCGGCCCACCGCGTCCGCTTCACCGCCGACACGCTGGCGCTGGTCAAGGCGCGTAACCCGGGCGTCGATTTTGTCTGGATCATGGGCGCCGACTCGCTTCGCGACTTCCACCGCTGGCAGCGCTGGCGCCGCATCGTCATGACGTTCCCGATCGCGGTGGTCGACCGGCCAGGTGCGACGCTGTCGTTCCTGTCGTCGGTGGTCGCCAAGACCTTCGACTATGCTCGCGTCGACGAGGGCGACGCACCGCGGCTCGCCCGCATGACGGCGCCGGCCTGGACCTTCATCCACGGCCCGCGTTCGTCGCTGTCGTCGAGCGCGATCCGCAAGGTGGCAAAGGTATAGGAGTCTCCTTCTCCCCCCTGTGGGACAAGGTGGCCGAGCGAAGCTCGGTCGGATGAGGGGTGCTGGAATGATCGCTAGCTTGAAGAACTAAGCACTTAAAATCCCTCGGTCTTTTTACGCTGCATTTCTTCCAGCACCCCTCATCCGTCTCGGCGCTACGCGGCAATCCACCTTCTCCCACAAGAAGGCAGGGCTATCGCATATGAGTGATGGCATTGATGAGATAGTCGTCGTTCCAGGCGCATTTCTTGATGCGATGGCTGATGGGAAC